>NZ_CM178725.1:1767267-2074651 GCF_058680895.1 Caulobacter sp. GSs2
CCTCAATGCCAAGGCCGATATCGTGCACCGCGCCGCCGATGTGGGGGCCGCCATCGCCTCGGGCTCGTTCCGGACCCTGGGCATGATCATCGCCCCCTGCTCGGTGCGGACCATGAGCGAAATCGCCAGCGGCGTAACGTCTTCGCTGCTGACGCGGGCCGCCGACGTGGTGCTGAAGGAGCGCAAGACCCTGGTGCTTATGGTGCGCGAGACGCCGCTGCATCTGGGCCACCTGCGCACCCTGACCAGGCTGTCGGAGATGGGCGCGGTGATCGCCCCGCCCCTGCCGGCCTTCTACGCCAAACCAAAGTCCATCGCCGAGATGGTCGACCAGTCGGTGGGCCGGGTGCTGGACCTGTTCGATCTGAACTGGAAACCCGTCAAACGCTGGGGCGAGGACATCCCGCCCATCTCCGGAAAGAGTGAGGGTTAAAGCCATGACGCTTTGGGACTGGGCCCTTGCGGCCTATGCGCGACAGGATGTCGCGGCCGCCTGCCTGAACCTGCAGGACGCCCACGGACAGAACGTGCCCTACCTGCTGTGGGCCGCCTGGGCCGCCGGCGAGGGCCGCGTCGCCGACGCCAAGGCCGCCGCCGGGCTGATGAAGCAATGGGACGCCGAGGTCGGGGCTCCGCTGCGCGGCGTGCGCCGGGCGCTGAAGGCCCCCTTCCCGGCCGTCGCCGACACCGCGCGCGAACCCTTCCGCGAAACGCTCAAGGCCGTCGAACTGCAGGGCGAGCGGGTGCTGATGGAAAGTCTGGAAGCCATGAGTGGTCCCTCGGGCCCGCCGCTGGACGTTCTGGCAGGCTTGATTGCCGCCGCAGCCGCGTCCGGCGATCCGCCCCGCACGTCGGCTCTGGAACGCCTGGCGACCGCATTGTCGTGAGCCCCTTTACGCGCGCCCCGCCTTTGCTATCTATCGCGCTTGGCTTCCAGCCAAGGGGAACTGTCCATGACCGATGAACCGTCGACGAACGACGACGATCCGTCGGACGAATCCGACCAGGCGATCGAGCGCCGGCTGTCGATCCTGCGCGAAGAGCACCAGGATCTGGACGCCGCCGTCCAGGCCCTGGAAGACCGCCCTCAGCCCGACATGCTGCAGGTGGCGCGGCTGAAGAAAAAGAAGCTGGCCCTGAAGGACAAGATCGGCCGTCTGGAAGACATGCTGATGCCCGACATCATCGCCTAGCACGCAGCTCTAGGCCGGCAGTCGGCCCCTGGCGGCGACTTCCGAGGCCGGGCGCTTGCGCACCACGAACTCGATGGCGCATTCGGTGGTGGGCAGACGCGTCTGATCGAAGCGCTGGTGGTCGTAGTAGAAGGTGCTGTTGAGGCTCTCGAGCTTCTGCACCTCGGCCTGGGGCCCCAGCTGGCGCAGCAGGTCCAGCACATTGAGCGACCGCCCGCTCCACGACTCCGGCTTGAAGATCGTGAACGTCCACTTGTGGTCGTCATTGAAGGTGCTGGGAAACACCCCCTGCTCGTACATGTCCTCGTCGGGGACCATCACCACCATGTGCCCGCCGGGCTTGAGCACCCGCAGCCAGTTCTGCAGGCTGACGGCCGGGTCCAGCAGATGCTCCAGGCAGTGGCTGGAATGGACGAAGTCGTAGGTTTCGTCGGCCACGCTTTCCAGATACTGGCCGTCGCCCTGCGGCAGGTCCCAGGTGTCGCAACCGCTCATCAGGGGAAAGAATGGCTTGAAGCTGGACAGGGGATCGGGCGCGCCGCCGACATCGAGGCCCTGCCCCACGAAATAGTGGCTGGCGAACTTGGGATCGTGCATTCGACGAGCGATGGACTTGGCGCATTCATGTGTCATGCGAGACCCCTGTAACCAGGTCCGTTCATCGCCCAGTTCGCCGGGTTTGTCAGCGGGCCGCCATCAGCGCGCCGCATCAGTGCGCCTGGCAGGCCTCCAGGGCCCGCACGCCGCGCAGCAGCTTGGCCGGAGTGATCGGCTTCTCCAGACGAGCGTCGGCCCATTCATCCTCGCGCAGGCGCGCCGGATCGATGGCCGAGGCCAGAAGGGTTGAGGTCAGGACGCCGCGTCGCTTGCGGACGGCGCGGATCAACTCGCCGCCGGTCATGCGGGGCATGTAGAAGTCGGTGATCACCAGATCGGGGGCGAACGCGTCCAGCGCGGCCAGCGCTTCGACGCCGTCGCGGCATACCAGGACGTCAAAGCCGGCCTCGCCCAGCGTGATCTCGTAGATCATCGCAAGGATCGGGTCGTCCTCGGCGATCAAAATTCGCTGCATTGTCGCGCCCCACACGCCTGACACTAGTCAGAGCGCTTTTGCTTAACCAACCGTTAAATTGGTAGCGCGGGGGGCAGAACGAGTCCCTGCGCAAAACGTCGCAAGACCCTGAGGCGAGCGGAGGAGGTTCTAAACCCTAGAGCATTTTCGGGCGAAGTGGATTCCGGTTCGGGTGAAGAAAATGCGTTAAAACAAAGATCTAGAGCTCCGGACTGACGCCGTCAGGACGGCAAACGCTCTAGGCCTGCTTTCGCTTGCGCACGAACATCGCCGCATCGGCCTCGGCCAGGGCGACTTCGGGATCCGAACCCGGGGCAATCTCGCGCACGCCCCACGAGATGTGCAGCGGCGCAGACCACTCGCCGAACTCGACGGGGGTGTCCTGGATGGCGGCCGCCAGGCTGGCGGCCTTGGACAGGGCGGTTTCCTTGTCGGCCTGGGCCAACAGCACGGCGAACTCGTCGCCGCCCATGCGTCCGACCACATCGCTTTCGCGCACATTGGCCAGCAGACGGCGTGCAACCGCCTGCAGGGCCGCGTCGCCCGCCGCATGGCCAAAGCGGTCATTGACGTTCTTGAAGCCGTCCAGGTCGAAGAACACCACGCTGGCCGGCGAGCCATAGCGCTGGGCGAAGGCGGCCACGCGCTTCATCTCGCGCAGGAAGGCGCGACGGTTCAGCACCGGGGTCAGCACGTCCTGGTCGGCCTGCTGCTGGGCTTCGTTGAGCCGCAACTTCAGCCGCGAAACCTCGCCGCGCAGGTCGTCGATCTCGGCCATCAGGGTGGTCAGCGCTTCCTGCACCTGGGGCGTCAGGTCAGCCTCGCCCAGCCCCAGGAAGGCGGCGCTGTCGGGGGCCGGCGCCTCGCGCACGGAAACCTGGGCCCCCGCACGGGCCAAGGCCCGCTTGCGGATGGCGGCAAAGGGTTCGGTCCGGGCGCCGGAGATCTTCATGGACTAGGGAATCGTTTCTTGCACAGCTTGGCCAAGTGTTAACGGGAACGGCGTCACGCGCAATCGGGGCGCGTTTTGGTCGCAGCACCCTGTCGTCGCGGCGCGCGCGGCGCCTGTTTCACGGGCGCGCCAGGCGTTTTGGGCTTGCGCTCGCGCGATTGACGCGCATACGGGGCGACCTTCAGGGCTCGGGTCAAGCATCCGCGTCCGCGCGCCGCCTTGAGGGATCTGCAAGCCGATGCCGAATACACCGCCGGTCGCCATCATCATGGGCAGCCGCTCCGACTGGCCGACCATGAAAGCCGCCGCCGACGCGCTGGCCAGCCTGGGCGTCGCTTATGAGGCCAAGGTGATCTCGGCCCACCGCACGCCGCAGCGCCTGTTCGACTTCGCCACGGGCGCGCAAGGCGCGGGCTTCAAGGTGATCATCGCCGGGGCCGGCGGCGCAGCCCACCTGCCGGGCATGGCCGCCTCGATGACCAACCTGCCGGTGCTGGGCGTGCCGGTGCAGTCCAAGGCCCTCAGCGGCCTGGATTCCCTGCTCTCCATCGTCCAGATGCCCGGCGGCGTTCCCGTGGCCACCCTGGCCATCGGCGAGGCCGGGGCCAAGAACGCCGGCCTGCTGGCCGCCCAGATCCTGGCCCTGTCCGATCCCGCCCTGGCCGAACGGCTGGCCGCTATGCGCCAGGCCCAGACCGACAGTGTCGCCGAAAGCGTCGAGGACTGAACCGCCCATGACTGACGCGTCTTTCCCCCTCGTTCCCGGCTCGACCATCGGCATACTGGGCGGCGGACAGCTGGGCCGCATGCTGGCCCTGGCCGCCGCGCGCCTGGGCTTCGACGTTCTCATTCTTGATCCTGAGGAAAACAGCCCCGCCGGCCGCGTCGCCGCCCGCCAGATCGTCGCCGCCTATGACGACCGCTGGGCCCTCAAGCGCCTGGCCGAGGCCTGCGACGTCGTCACCTATGAGTTCGAGAACGTTCCCGCCGACACCGTCGCCGAGCTGGCGGCCCTGAACTGCGTGGTCGCGCCCGGCGCCAAGGCCCTGGCCGCCGCCCAGGACCGGGTCGTGGAAAAGAGCTTCCTGGCCGAGATCGGCGTGCCCACCGTGGCCTTCGCCGCCGTCCATGACAGCGAAACCCTGGCCGCCGCCGTGGCCAAGATCGGCGCGCCGTCCCTGCTGAAGACCCGCCGCGAAGGCTATGACGGCAAGGGCCAGGCCTGGATCCAGCGAACCAGCGACGCCGAGGCCTCGTTCGAGAAGATCGGTCGCCAGGCCGCCATCCTCGAGGCCCCCGCCGATTTCGGGCGCGAGCTGTCGGTGATCGCCGCGCGCGGCCGCGACGGCGAGATCGCCTGCTACCCCCTGTCGGAAAACCACCACGAGGGCGGCGTGCTCAAGCGCACCTCCGCCCCGGCCAGGGTGACGCCGGCCACGCGCGACCAGGCCGAGACCATCGCCATCAAGATCCTCACCGCCCTCGACTATGTCGGCGTCATCGGGGTGGAGCTGTTCGAGCTGGCCGGCGGCAAGCTGCTGGTCAACGAGTTCGCCCCCCGCGTCCACAATACCGGCCACTGGACCCAGGACGGCTGCGAGGTCGACCAGTTCGAGCAGCACATCCGCGCCGTGGCCGGCTGGCCCCTGGGCCCGACCCAGCCCCTGGCCCATGTGGAAATGACCAACCTGCTGGGCCCCGATGTCGAGGCCTGGAAGAAGCTGGCCGGCGAGCCCGAGACCCGCGTCCACCTGTACGGCAAGGGCGAGGCCCGGCCCGGCCGCAAGATGGGCCATGTGAACCGGCTGCGGCCGCTGAAGGACTGACCCCGCCGTGAGCGACCAAGCCCTGATCGGCCTGATCGGCGGCATGAGCTGGGAAAGCTCGGCCCAGTACTACCGGCTGATCAACGAGGCCGTGCGCGAGCGGCTGGGCGGCGTGGCCTCGGCCCGCACCCTGATGTGGTCGTTCGACTTCGCCGAGATCGAGACCCTGCAGCACGCCGGCCGCTGGCCCGAACTGTCCCGCCGCCTGGCCGACGCCGCCCGGGCGCTGGAGGCCGGCGGGGCCGATTTCCTGGTGTTGTGCACCAACACCATGCACCGCGAGGCCGACACGATCGAGGCGGCGGTCCACATCCCGCTCCTCCACATCGCCGACCCCACCGCCCAGGCGATCAAGGCCGCCGGCCTGACCCGGGTGGGCCTGCTGGGCACCGCCTTCACGATGGAGCACGACTTCTATCGCGGCCGGCTGGAAAAGCGCCACGGCCTGGAGGTGCTGGTCCCCGAGGCCGACGACCGGGCGGCGGTGCACGACATCATCTATCGCGAGCTGGTGGCGGGACAGGTGCTAGACGCCTCGCGTGAGATCTACCGCGCCGTGATCGCCCGGCTGGTGGCGCGCGGGGCCCAGGCGGTGATCCTGGGCTGCACCGAGATCATGCTGCTGGTCGGCCAGGCCGACAGCAGCGTTCCGGTGTTCGACACGACGCAACTGCACGCCCTGGCGGCGGTGGAGCGGGCGTTGGGCGGCGTGGGGGAGCTGACGCGGTAGGTGTCTGCTGGGGGTGGTGAGCGGCCCTCGCCTTGGCTTCCGACCCGAAAGGCGGCGCTCCGGGGTCGCGCCAAGCCTCAAGTCTCTTGGAGGCGCAGCGTGCCGGTCTCTTCGACACCCCTACATACCCTTGTCATCCCGGCCGCAGCGCAGCGGAGAGCCGGGACCCCGGGGCCGGGGACAAGCCCCGGGACGACGAGAAACAGTGCGATGGAGTCGAAGCCCTAGGATCTTAGGAGGCCGGATTCACCGCAAGCACCTTGCCGACAAGGCGGACCTTCAGGTCGCCACTCTCGGAACGATCACTGCGTCGCCATCGCGAAGATCGCATCGCGCGCCAGGTCCGGGCGCTCCATCGGCAGAAAGTGGCTGGTTCCGGCCACCGTCTCGACCGTCACGTCCTTGCCGCGCCGGGCGAAGCTGTCGCCGGCCCGGCAGGTCGAGCCGCGCTCGGCTTTCAGGATCCGCACCGGCCCCGTGACCTTGCGGATCGCCCGCCAGGGATCGTGGGCCTGGGCCGAATAGTTGGAGGCCTCCCAGGCCGGCGCGCAGGCCAGTTCCACCTTGCCGTCGTCACGATCAACGAAGCCGCCGTCGACATAGTCGGCCAGCATGGTCTCGGGCCAGGTCTTGAAGGCCCCGCGACCGGTATAGGCGGCCACCACCGCCTCGCGGTCGTCAAAGACGGCGCGGCGGCGCGAAGCGGCCTGGGCGATGGGCATCTTCTTCCACAGCGCGCCCGAGGTCCAAGGAACCTGGGCGTACAGAGCCACTAGGCGCGGCATGATCACCGGGTCCAGCAGGACGAGGCCCTTGACCGCGCCGGGCAGGGCCGCAGCGGCCAGCAGGCTGACCGTGCCGCCCATCGAATGTCCGGCCAGCACCACCGGGGGACCGTTCAGGGCCTTGAGCAAAGCGACCAGATCGTCGCGCAGGTCCAGCCACGAGCGACGGCCCTCGCCTTTCGCGGCCAGGGTCGTGGCGCCATGGCCGCGCTGATCAATGGCCAGCACCCGCAGGCCGGCCGACAGCGGGGCCAGCAGGCTGTTATAGGTCTGGGCGTTGAAGCCGTTGGCGTGGACGAAGATCACGTCGATGGCCCGGTCCTGCGGGCCAAATTCCAGCGCCGCCATCTCGCCGGGGCCGGCGGGGCTGTCGATGGCGATCATCCGCCTTCGGGGTTGTCGAAACACGGCCGCATCCATCGGCGAGGGTCCTTTTGCGGCTCCCGATCAGGATAGGGCCGCAAGACGGCCGCGTCCATGGAGCCCGACGCCGCGCCCCTGACGAATGCAGAACCCTCTCCCTGTGGGAGAGGGTTCGAGTCCGCGCCTAGGCCTGGGTCAGCTGCCACTCGCCGCGATTGTCCTGGCAGGCGCTGTAGCGTTCCGTGGCCGGACGCTGGCCCGAGGTCGAGATCGAGGCGTTGATCACCCGGCACGAGGCGGCGACGGTCTGCAGCGGACGCACCAGGCCTGGGGCCACGTATCCGACGGCGTAGCCGCTCTGGCCGACCAGGATCCAGCCACCGTTCGGGGCCGAGCCCAGGGCGTCGAAGGCCTGGCCGGCGGCCAGCTTGCCGACGACCTTGCCGCTGGTCGAGGGGGTCGAACGCATGTTCGCCGCGCCCTTGGCAGCGTACTGCCCCCCCAGAGCGTCATAGCTGGGCAGGGACTGCACGCCCTGAGCGAAGCGCAGGTTGCGGCTGTCGACGGGCGGGCCGTAGCTGGAGGAGACCACGTCGATGCGACCCGAGGCGCCGGTGCGCGAATTGCTCCAGGTCTGGGACTGGCCGGTCTCCAGCGCCTTCTTGGTGGCCTGCTGGGCCAGGGCGGTGTCGGTCGACTGCATGCGGCAGCCGATATAGGAGCCCGCCGCCGCGCCGGCGGCCGCGCCGACCAGGGCGCCCAGGGTCTTTTCGTTCTTGGCCACCTTGCTGCCCAGGAACGCGCCGGCGGCCGCGCCGATCAGGGCCCCGCCTTCCTGCTTCTTGCCCGAGCCTTCGCACGAGAACAGGCTGCCCAGGCCCTTGGACTGGGCCAGGACGGGGGCCGGAACGGCCAGGCTGGCGCCGACCATGGCGGCGATGGCGAGCAGGGCGGGGGTGGTCTTCATGGGTCTTCCCTCTGTCTTGGCCGATGGTTGTGCGGCCACATTCCGCAAAGTCAGTGTTGGCGCCACGTCCAGTCCGCGAGATAGTCCCTTATCAACGATAAGGGAGGACGTCATGAGCGCCCACGATCACGCAGACTATACGTGTTTCAAGGTCGAGATCGAGGCTGGCGTTGCGCACATCCAGCTCAAGCGTCCCGACGCCATGAACACTATGACACGGGCGTTCTGGAACGAGCTTCCCGCAATTGTGAAACATATTGACGACAACGCTCTGGCGCGCTGCATCGTCATCACCTCGACCGGCAAGCACTTCTCGGCCGGCATGGAGCTTTCGGTGTTCACCGACGGCGAGGGCGTCACTGAAGAGCGCGGCGGCGACCGCCACGTGGCCGGCGAAAGCTTCCGCCATCACGTCCATCACCTGCAGGACACCTTCACCTGCCTGGACAAGGCCCGCATGCCGGTGATCGTCGCCATCCAGGGCGGCTGTATCGGCGGGGCGGTCGATTTCGTCAGCGCCTGCGACATCCGCTACGCCACCTCCGACGCCTTCTTCTGCATCCAGGAGATCAATATCGGCATGACCGCCGACGTCGGCACCTTCCCGCGCCTGTGCAAGCTGATCCCCGAGGGCTGGGTGCGCGAGCTGGCCTATACCGGCCGCCGTCTGCCGGCGGGGCGGGCGCGCGACATCGGCCTGGTCAACGAGACCTTCGACAGCCACGAAGCCCTGATCGCCCACGCCTTCGCCACCGCCCGCGAGATCGCCGAAAAGTCGCCCCTCGCCGTGGCCGGCAGCAAGGTGATGATCAACTACGCCCGCGACCATACCATCGCCGACAGCCTGGACTATATCGCCACCTGGCAGACGGGCATGTTCGCGGGATCGCACATGGCCGAGGCGTTCAAGGCGAAGATGGAGAAGCGGCCGGCTGACTTCCCCGACCTGCTGCCGCTCAAGAAGAAGATGTAGCCTTCACCGGCAGTTCGGCGCCCGTCAGGTCGCAACCCTCGAGGCGGGCTCTGGTCAGGTCCGCCTCGATGAACCGGGCCCGCGGCGCGCTGGCTCCGGTCAGATTGGCGCCGCGCAGCACCGCGCGGCTCAGATCGGTGCGGATGAACCGGTCCTCGGCGATCTTCAGCGGACCAAGCTTGGCGCCGGTCAGGTCGGCCTTGGCCAGTTGGGCCCCGACCAGGCGCGCGCCGCGCAGGTCGGCGTTCCTGAACTTCACGCCGCGCAGGTCCGCGCCCATCAGATTGGCGCCCTGCAACTGGACGCCCTCCAGATCCATGCCGAACAGAACCGCTCCGGGCGCTGACAGGCCCGTGAGCCGGCGGTTCTTCAGGCGTTTCAGCGGCCGGAAATCAACCTCATCGACCCGGGCGATCGCGCCCTCGCGGCCCTCGGACCTGACGAAGGCTTCATGGGCGTCGAGCACCTCGGTCAGCGGCAGGTCGTCGATATAGATGATCGGCGGCGGGGCGCGCAGCACCTCGCTCATGTCGACGTCCTCCAGATTGGCCCCCGACAGATCGGTTCCCACCAGGACGGCCCGCCGCAGCGAGACCTTGGACATGTCGGCCTTGTGCAGATTGGCGCCCGACAGGTCGGCGCCGTCCATGCGGGCATTGGCCAGCTTGGCGCCCTGCAGGCTGACGCCCGTCATGTCGGCGTCGCTGAAATCGGCGGCCTGGGCGAAGGCGCCCGACATCTGGGCCCCGGTCAGCTTGGCCCCGTTCAGCAGGGCGTAGTCCAGTTCACCCGGACGTGTGGAATGCTTGAGGATCCGCAGGCCCTTGGTGTCATCCTGCACGGCGGTGACGCCCTCGCGCAGGTCGCAGGCCGAAAGGTCAGCGCCCGAGAGATTGGCCCCGCGCAGGCAGACGCCGCGCATGTCGGCCCGGGTCAGGTCGCAGTCGCGCAGGTCGGCGTCGCGCAAATCGGCGCCGTACAGCGTGGCCCGCACCAGCTTGGCGCGCGCCATCATCGCCCCGCCCAGCAGCGCGCCGGTCAGGTTGGCCTCCGAGAGATCACGGCCCTCGAAATTATAGTTGTTGAGGTTCACATACGAGAAATTGGCGCGGCGGCCAGCCGGCTGGCCCTTCAGGAACCGGCCGTGCGCGTCCATCACCTCCCGAACGGCGGAGGCGTGCAGCGAGCGGATCAGACTGGGTCTGGCGGCGGCGGACATGTGGGCAGGGGCGTCTCTCGAGAGCGACGGAAATTCACACATCAGCTTTAAGGAAAGGTTCAGCCCCGCCCGGAAAAGGCGACCGAGCTTGCCGCTGATTTCATCTGCCTTTTGCCGATGGACGGCCTAGAACTGGGCGTCATGGAACAACTGGCGCAGGCCCGGATCGCGGTGTGGCAGGGCGGCAGCCTGTGGCTTCTCAACACCTCCAGACCAAGCTCTGGCCTGGCGCCGCGCACCGATTTTCACGCCCATCACGCCGTCCAGCTGGTGTTCGGCCTCGGGGGCGAGTTTCGGCTGTGGCTGACCGATAGGGAGCTGTCCGACCGATATGTGGCGGTCGCGCCAGACGCCCTGCACAGGTTCGACGCGACCGGCGCCTATGCGATGCTGTTCGTCGAACCCGAAAGCCGTGCGGGGCGCGCCATCGTTGCGGCGACCTTCGGCAACGGCGATCTCTGCGCCCTTCCGGCGGCCCGCGTTGACGGGATCCGCGACCAGTTGACGGCGCTGGGGCGAACGCCGCCGCCCTCAATAGACGAACTTGAGGCGCTGGGCCGAGACATGATCGAACGGCTCGCGGGCGATGATTCCCCCGGGGCCATCGACGCCCGCATCCAGACCCTCGTCACCTGGGCGGCCCAGGAGCACGACAAGCCGGTCACGCTCGGCATGGCGGCCCAGATCGCGGGACTGTCGCCCAGCCGCCTGAGCCACCTGTTCGTCGAACAGACCGGCCTGTCCTTCAAGACCTACCTGCTGTGGGTGCGCCTGACACGGGCGGTGGGACTGATGGCCGAGGAACAGACCCTGACGGCGGCTGCCTATGGCGCGGGATTTTCCGATTCCGCGCACTTTAGCCGGACCTTCCGGCGGATGTTCGGCATCGCCCCGGCCAATCTCGCCTTGATGTAGCTGCTGCGTTCAAGCCGCTGCGACGCGCGGCCGATAGACCTCGGGCATCCTCAACCCCTGTGAAGGACGACCCGATGAACGACCAGACCCAAACCGAAACCACCGCCCGGCAAGCCAGCGCCCAGGGCGCCTGCTCCAATCCGACCTGCGCGTGCGGCCCCCAATGCCAGTGCGGCGACGCCTGCGTCTGCACGCCCGGATCCAACTGCGCCAACTGACCCGGCGAGGGTCGCCCTGCCCCGCGCATCCGCGCCGTCGATGGGATTTGACGACAATGACTGGAACACCGACAGCGCGGGCCCGGCGCAGGGCCGCCGCATGGTAGACGCCGTTCAACTGGCCTATCTGGCGTGCGGCGGCTTCTTCCTCACGGGCCTGGCGACCGGGGCCTGGAAGTATCGCGCGATGATCACCGACCCCGACGGGCAGGCGCCCGCCTATGTCGATATCTGCCATCGCGCGGCGTTGATGTACGCCTTCGCCTGCCTGGTGCTGGCCGAGTTTGCCCGCCTCAGCGCCTGGCCGCCCGGCGTGAACCTGGCGGCGGTCGCCGTGCCGGTAGCCTTCTTCGCCGCCGCAGTGGCGACCTACGCCGTGCACGGGGTCCTGCGCGACACCGACAACCAACTGCGCCGTCCCCACCGTCTTGGCCGGCGCCCGGTGCATGGTGGCGTCATCAGTCTGTTCATCTACGCCCTGATGATCGGCGAAATCGGCGGCTTCCTTGTACTGCTGACGGGTTCGACCGAAAACCTTCTGGGCTGACCTCAAGCGCCACTACGGAGAACGGATATGGAATATCTCGTTGGGGCGCTGCTGGCCCTCGGCGTCGGCGTGTTCGGCACGATGGTCGGGTTCGATCGGGAGCGCGGGTTCTATCCCGTGGTCCTGACCGTGATCGCCGGCTACTACGCGCTCTTCGCGATCATGGCCGGCGCGCTGGATACATTGGTCGTGGAGGTCGCGATCCTTTGCGCCTTCGCCGCCATCGCGGTGATCGGGTTTAGAACAAACCTCTGGCTGGTGGCCGCCGCCCTGCTCGGGCATGGCGTCCTTGACCTTTTCCATCCGCGCCTGATCGCGAATGCCGGCGCGCCGAGCTGGTGGCCGATGTTCTGCCTGACCTTCGATGTCGTGGCGGCCGGCTATCTGGCCGCGCGGCTGCTCCGTTCCAAGGGGTCTGTCGCCGCGGTCCGGGGGCAGGCATGCTAGGCGCCGACCTCTGCAAAGACTTCAGCCGGCTCCTGCGTCGGGGCCTGCCGCTGCTGGGCGCCGCCTGGCTGGCCGGCGCGACGCTCGGCCTGCACGGCGTCTGCGCCGCCGCCGAGGATGTCCGAACCGCGCAGGTCGACGGTCACGCGGTGGCCTATCGGGTGCTGGGACATGGCGGTCCGGCCCTGGTCCTGATCTCGGGCCTGGGCGACGGCATGGACTCGTTCAAGGCTGTCGCGCCGGACCTCGCCAAGCGCGCCACGGTCATCGTCTATGACCGGGCCGGCTATGGCGGCAGCGGTCCGGCCGCCGCCATCCGCGACGCCACCGCAGCGGATCGCGAGTTGGTCGGCCTGCTCAAGGCCTCGGGCGTGAAGGGGCCCTATGTCGTCGCCGGCCATTCGCTGGGCGGGCTCTACGCCGAATATTTCGCGGCCCGCCATCCCGGCGAGGTGGCTGGGCTGATCCTGGAGGATTCCCGGCCGGCGGACTTCACCCGCCGCTGCCAGGCGGCGAAGCTGCCCCTGTGCGTCATCCCCCCGGTCTTGGCGCGCTTGATGTCCAAGGGCGCGCGCGCCGAGCTGGCGGGCCTGGACGACACCATGGCCCAGGTTGCCGCCGTCGCCCGACCGCCGGCCGTGCCCGTTCTGGTGCTGTCGCATCCGGTCGGGCCCAACGCCAAGCCCTTCGACGCGCTCTGGAAGGCCGCCCAGGCCGACCTGGCCGCCCGCTATCCTGGATCGCGTCACCTGACGGCGCCGGCTGGCGGCCACTACATCCACCACGACCAAGGCGCGTGGTTCGTGTCCCAGGTGGAGGATTTCCTGGCGCCGATGCGCTGCCCGGCTAAAGCCAGCCCTTGCGTTTGAACCACAGCAACGGCCCGATGCCGGCGGCGAACATCATGCCCAGGGCCATGGGATAGCCCTCCATCCACCGCAGCTCGGGCATGTGCTCGAAGTTCATGCCATAGACCCCGGCGATCAGGGTCGGCGGCAGGAACACCGCCGAGAACACCGAGAAGATCTTGAAGATGGCGTTCTGCTCGATGTTGATCAGGCCCAGGGCCGCGTCGAGCAGGAAGGTGATGTTGCTCGACACATAGCTGGAATGGTCGGTAATCGACTGCACGTCGCGCTGCAGGGACTTGAGGTGGTCGCGCAGCTCGCGGTCGCCCTCGAACTGGTCGGCCAGGGACGCGAAGCTGAGCAGGCGGGCCAGGCTGACCAGGCTGTCGCGGGCCTTGGCGTTGATGTTCTGGGCCCGGCCCAGGCGGTTGAGGATCTGCTCGAAGGCGCCGCCGCGCGGACGGCTGAAGATAGCCCGCGACTGGGCCTCGACCTCGCTGGCGGTGCGCTCGAGAATGTCGGCTGTGCGGTCGACGACGGCGTCGAGCAGGCCAAGGAAGGTCTGCGGGCCGTTGGGGCACAGGCTGGGCTGGCGCTCGGCCTGGGCGGCGAACACCGAGAAGGCGCGCGGCTCGACATAGCGGATCGTGATCAGGCGCTGGCCGACCAGAACGAAGGTCACCGGCGCGGCGGTCGGCAGATCGCCGTCGGCATTGACCAGGACGGTGGCGGTCATGAAGGTGCCGCCGTCCTCCTGATAGAGGCGCGAAGAGGCCTCGATCTCGGCCATCTCCTCGCGGGTGGGCAGCAGGACGCCGACGGCCTGTTCGACCGCCACCTCCTCGGCGCGCGAAGGATCGACAAGCTCGATCCAGACGGCGTCGTCGGGTAGCCGCCAGTCGCGGCCCGCGTCGCCGGTCTCGAAGCCCGGCGCGCCACGGCGCAGAATTCTCAGCATGGATCGGCGAGCCTCGTCACCCGCCGGGAATGACCCAGCGCGAGCGTGGCGTCAATCGGGGCGCAGCAAGGCCTAGCGGGGTGCGGCTGGCTTGTCGTCTTCGGACGGGCCGCCAGAAGCGGCGGCGATCAGGGCGGCGATCCGGTCGGTGGAGTCGGCGGCCTGGTTGATGATGTCCAGCGGCGAGGCGCGAACCGAGGCGGCCACCTGGTTGGCGGCGGACTTGGCCAGCGAAACGGCGGCGTCTTGGGCCAGGGCCAGCTTGCTGGTCGCCACGGCGATCTTGGTGGCCTGGGCGTTCTGATAGATGAAGCCGTGGGTCGGATAGACCGTGGTGCCCAGATCGCGGATCGGATCGTACCAGACCTTGACCTGGGTCCAGTCGCCGGCCGGCGAGACGTCGACCACGGTGACGTCCTGTTCGACCTGGCCGCGGGCGCCGTTCATCACCGACCAGTTGGCGTGCGTCACCTGGATGACGCGATCGGTCAGCACCTGGCTGACGAAGGCGACATGGCCCAGGTTCATGCGGCCGGTGGGCTTGAAGGAGAGGACCGAGCCGATCTTCGGCGCCGAGCCGGTGTCGTAGTGGCCGGCCGCCTGGCCCCACCAGGTGCGGGCGTCGCCGAAGATTTGAATGCCAGACATCAGACGCGCGAACGGCACGCACTGCCAGTACCCGTCAGCCACCGCGCCGGAAACCGGCATCAGGCTGATCATGGCGGCAGCGGCGATGGAACCCCAGAGGGTTCTCGTCCGTTTCGTCATGCTGTGGGCACTCCCCCGTGTCAGTAGGCCAAGCAGTAACCTTGCCAGAGACCTATGAAAAGAGTGTTTCTCAGGCGCCGGCCGCGACCAGTCGCCGCTGGGCGCGGCGTTGAGCCCAAGATTTCATGTGCTCTCGGGCCGGCTTTTCGACCAGATGATAGGATGCGGCCGAGAGCGGGATCAGCGCTGCGACAATGCCCAGCCAGATCAGCAGGGGCAATTGCTCGCCCTCGATACCCAGAATTTTCGTCGCTGCATTGACCGAAACGATCTTCCAGGGAATGCAGATCATGTAGGTCGAATAGCTGATCTCGCCCAGATAGACGAAAATGCTCTGGCTGGCGAAGGTCGAGCCGGTAGCGGCCAGGCTGGCCAGCATCAAAATCAGGCCGCCCAGCACCGCAACAATGACCGGATCGGGGGCGCCAAGGTGAACGGCGCCCAGAACAAGGGCGCCCATTACCAGAGCGCCGGGCGCGGCAAGTCGGCCCGGGATCGCGCCCGAACGCCACAGGGCGTGCAGGGCGCAGCCATAGGCAAAGCACGGGACAATGCGCAGCGCGCCCCACTGGATGGTCGCGGCCGTCAGCGGGAAGCCGGCCAGGCGCTCGAAGGCGGGATAGAGCCCCGCGATCAAGGCCAGGGCCAGGGCCACGGCCACAAACGGCCGCTTGCGCAGCCTCCAGGCGACGAAGGCGAAGGCGGGGAAGCTGAGATAGGCGAACCATTCGGCCGAGATCGACCAGGAGGCGTGGTTCCAGCCCGACACCGGCGCAAAGCCCCAGGCATGGACCAGCAGCAGGTTGGCCGGCAGGGCTTCCCACGAGACGATGTTGTGACCCACCACGATGCCCGCCAGGCTGGCCACGGCGGCCATCAAGCCCACGCCCGCCAGGGTGGCCAGATGCAGCGGATAGACCCGCGCCAGCCGATTCCACAGGAAGTCGCCATAGCGGAACCGCCCCTGGCCAAAGCCCTGCAGATAGACATGGCAGAGAATGAAGCCCGACAGGGTGAAGAAGGCCTCGACCCCCAGATAGCCCTTGGTCGCGACCGCGGGCGTGAAGCCGACCGCCAGGTTGGGCCAATAGTGGAACAACACCACCCAGAAGGCGGCGAAGAACCGCAGAGCAGTTAGGGGTTTGATATTGGCGGCGTCTGGCATATTTCAGGTCCAGTCTGGCGAAGCCTGGGGGCTTCCGTCACGTTCCCTTGCATGGACGGGATCCACGGAGGGGTGGGTCGAGACGCTTTTTCAGACGACAGCCTTAGAACAGGACGATGAACGAACTCCTTAACCTCGCCGTGGACCCCGCAGCCTGGGCCGCCCTGGTCACCCTGATCGTCATGGAAGTCGTGCTCGGCATCGACAACCTGATTTTCATCTCCATTCTCTCGAACAAGCTGGCGCCCGAGCACCGTCAACGCGTGCGCCGCATCGGCATTTCGCTGGCCCTGATCATGCGTCTGGTGCTGCTGTCGACCATCGCCTTCATCGTCGGCCTGGTGCATCCGGTGTTCGACCTGGGCATTGCCGGCCCGGCCGGTCCGACCGGCGAGCCGTCGTTCGAGACGGCCTTCTCCTGGCGCGACCTGATCCTGCTGGCCGGTGGCCTGTTCCTGATCTGGAAGGCCACCAAGGAAATCCACCACACGGTCGATCCCGCCCAGGAAAGCGGTGACGTCCTCGACAAGACCGGCGCCGCTATCTCGAATGTCGGCTCGGCGATCTTCCAGATCATCCTGCTGGACCTGGTGTTCTCGATCGACTCGATCCTGACGGCCGTCGGCATGACCGAGCATCTGCCGATCATGGTCATCGCCGTACTGGTCGCCGTGACGGTGATGCTGCTGGCCGCCGATCCGCTGGCCAACTTCATCAACAACAACCCGACCGTGGTCATGCTGGCCCTGGGCTTCCTGCTGATGATCGGCACGGTGCTGATCGCAGAGTCGTTCGGCATGCATGTGCCCAAGGGCTATATCTACGCGGCCATGGCGTTCTCGGCCACGGTCGAGGGGCTCAACATGATGTCCCGTCGAGCTGCGGCCAAGAAAAAGGGCGAAGGCCACTAAGCCTCCGCCCCGCCGATCGCCTTCAAGGGCCCCGCCGTCCCGGATCGTGTCCGGGGCGGCGGGGTTTTTTGTTGGGCGGACGCCTATCGCGCTTTCCAGCTCTCGCGGACCAAGGCCTTCGCCTTTGCCGGGGCAGGCGAATAGCCCAGGCTGGACATCCGGGCGTCGCCGTTGGCGTAGCCCCACTCGAAGAAGTCCAGCACCCGCTTGCGACGATCCACAGGGGTGTCGTCGCGCACCAGGCCGTAGCTGACCAGCACCAGCGGCCAGCTCTTGGCGCCGGGCTGATCCAGGGTCGGAACGCCAAAGCCCTTCGACGCCGACCAGTCAGCCTGGGCCGCGACGGCGGCGAAGGCCTCAGGCGACGGGGCCACGAAGGCGCCGTCGCGGTTCTTCAGCGTCACCAGATCCAGTTTGTGCTCCAGCGCATAGGCGTATTCGACATAGCTGATCGTGCCCATCGTGCCGGACATGATCTCGCTGATCCCGGCATTGCCCTTGCCGCCCAGGCCGATGGGCCAGGCGACCGTCTCGCCGGCGCCGGGGCCGGCCTTCCAGGCCGGACTGACCGCCGACAGATAGCTGGTCAGCAGCAGGGTCATGCTGGCCGGATCGGTTCGGCGCGCAACGGTGATCGGCCAGTCGGGCAGGTCGACCCCCGGATTGACGGCCTTCAGCCTGGCGTCATTCCACTGGGTGATCTTGCCCAGAAAGATGTCGGCCAGTAGCGCGCTGTCCAGGCGCAGCTTGCCGCTCTCGAGCCCGGGAACATTGGTCACCAGAACTGTGCCGCTGATCAGGAAGGGAAACTGGCTCATGCCCTTAGCGGCGAGATCGGCGTCCGACAACGGCATGGCGGTCACGCCGAAGTCGGCGGCCTTGGCCTCGATCTGGCTGATGCCATAGGCCGAGTTCTGCCCCTGATAGGTCATCGCCTCGCCGGTGGCGGCCTGGTAGTCGGGCATCCAGGCCTTGAACAACGGCGACTGGATGGAGCCGCCGGCGCCGCTGATCGCGGTCGGGGCCGGCGACTGCGCGCCCGCCGTGCCCGTCAAACCGAGACACAGGGCCAGTGCGATCGGCGCGATGGATAGTTTCAAGAGCATCCCTCCAAGGACTGTACAACATTAGAGAAAGGCTGCTCAGCCAAACTCAAAATGAGTACCTGTTGTTTTCCACCTCCTTTTGAAACCAAGACTTTCATTCATGAAATGCGACACGGAGACGCACGAATTTCTCGCGCCATTACTATGGATGCGCGGAATATTTCATTAATCAGTAGTTAAAGAAAGCTGTAGGGGTCGATATCGACCACCACCCGCACCGAGTTCGGGGCCCTGGCCCGCGCCCGCCAGGCTGACATGAAGCCCTGCAGGTCCACGCTGCGATCGGCCCGAACCAGAAACCGCTTGCGGCGGCGACCGCGCACCAGGGTCAGGGGCGCGTCGGCGGGGCCGAACACCTCCACGCCTTCGGCATTGGGGATCACCGCCGCCAGGGCCTCGACATAGGCGTCGAGGGCCGCGCCATCGGGGCCAGAGGCGATCACCGCCGCCAGCCGTCCGAACGGGGGCAGGCCCGCCTCTTCGCGCATGCGCAGTTCGGCCTCGACAAAGGCGTCGCGGTCCTGGGCCTTCAGGGCCTGCAGCACGGCATGGTCGGGGGTGTAGGTCTGCAGCATGGCCCGCCCCGGCTTTTCGTGGCGTCCGGCCCGGCCGGCCGCCTGGGCCAGCAACTGGAAGGTCCGCTCGCCGGCCCGCAGATCGCCGCCGCGCAGGGACAGATCGGCGTCGACCACGCCCACCAGGGTGAGGTTGGGGAAGTTGTGGCCCTTGGCCGCCGCCTGAGTGGCCACCAGGATGTCGATCTCGCCCGCCGCCATGCTCTCGACCAGGGCCCGCGCCCCGGCCGCGTCCATCACCGTGTCGGACGAGAACACCGCGATCCGCGCGGTCGGAAACAGGAAGCGCGCCTCCTCCTCCACCCGCTCGACCCCCGGGCCGATCGACACCAGGCTATCCTTGGCCCCGCAGGCCGGGCAGGCCTCGGGCTTCTTCATCGAGAAGCCGGTCAGGTGGCAGACCAGACGCCCGGTATAGCGGTGCTCGACCAGCCAGCTGTCGGTGTCGGGCGATTTCATCTTCTCGCCGCACGACTTGCACAGCACCAGCGGCGCATAGCCCCGGCGGTTGAGGAACAGCATCGACTGCTCGCCCCGCGCCAGGGTCACGGTCATGGCCTTGATCAGCGGCGGTGACAGCCAGCGTCCGGCCTCGGGCGGGGTCTCGCGCAGGTCGATCAGGCTGATGTCGGGCAACTGCGCCGCCCCGTGCCGGGCGCTCAGCCGCAGCCAGCGGTAGCGACCGCTCTGGGCGTTGAACAGACTTTCCAGCGACGGCGTGGCCGAGGCCAGCACCACCAGCGCGCCCTCGATCTTGGCGCGGGCCACGGCCAGGTCGCGGGCCTGATAGATGAAGCCCTCTTCCTGTTTGAACGAGCTGTCATGCTCTTCGTCGACCACGATCAGCCGCAGCTTGCGGAACGGCAGGAACAGGGCCGAGCGGGCGCCGACCACGATCCGCGCCTGGCCGCTGGCCACGCCTTCCCAGACGCGCCGGCGTTTGGGCGGGGCGACGCCGGAATGCCACTCGGCCGCGGCCGCCCCGAACCGCGCCTCGAAGCGGCTCATCACCGCCTGGGTCAGGGAGATCTCGGGCAGGAGGATCAGGACCTGCGAGTCTGGATCCTCGGCCAGGGCGGCTGCGACAGCCTCCAGATAGACCTCGGTCTTGCCCGAGCCGGTGACGCCGTCCAGCAGCGCCGCCTGGAAGCCGCCCTGCCCCAGCATCTCGCCCAGCACATCCGCGCAGGCCTGCTGGCTGGCATTCAGCGACTGGGGCGGCAGCGACAGGTCGGGAGCGGGGAAGCTCTTGTCAGCCTCGACATGTTCGATGGCCAGCGCGCCTTCATCGACCAGGCCCTTCACAACACCGGCCGAGACTCCCGCCAGATTGGCCAGGGCCGCGCCCGACATCGGCCCGCCCTGGGCCGCCGCCAGCACCTTGAGGCGGGCCGGCGTCATGCGCGCGGGCTGCGAGCCGGTGAGCACCAGCACCTTGTCGGGCTTGGGCGGCGGATGGCGCAGGCCGCGCAGGGCCATGGCCAGCGGCCAGCCCGGAACATCGACCGAATAGCGCGCCGCCCAGTCGATGAAGGTCAGCACGCCGGGCGGCAGGGACGGATCGTCGAGCTTTTCAAGAACCGGTTTCAGCGGCCGGTTGCCGCCGGTCCCGTCGCGCAGGGCGGTGACCACGCCGCGAATCACGCGGGGCCCCAGGGGCACTGTCACATGGTCGCCGATCGCCAGGCCCAGCCCCTCGGGCTCGGCATAGTCGAACGCCTCCGGCAGCGGCATGGGCAGAAGGACGGAAGCGATGCGCGGCATGGAAAACAGCTTCTGCCGTGAAAGTCCCTCCGGGTCGAGATCAAGCATCGTCGCGGGCCGCAAGCCGGCGTTAACCGATATGGGGTTTGATGCCTCGTCTCTGAGTGGATTTGCCGTGGGGCGGAGAAGACCGACGATGAGCGACGCGACCCAAGCCTTGATGAAGCCCGTCGATCCCGAGGTCGTCCGCGCCTTCCTGCGCGATGAGCCCGACTTCCTGCGCGACGACAGCGGCCTGCTGGGCGAACTGGGCCTGCGGGTCGACGGCGGCAATATCATCGACTTTGGCCCCGCCGCCCTGGCCCGCGCCTCCGCCGCCCACAAGCGCGAAGCCGTGGTCCGCCGCGAGATCGAGGACACCGCCCGCGCCAATTTCTCGGCCCAGGCCCAGACTCATGCCGCGGTCATCGACCTGCTGGACGCCCGCAACCATTCCGACCTGGCGCGCCGCGTCGACGAGATGGCCAATCTGCGCTTTTCCCTCACCACCGGCGTCATCGCCCTGGAAGGTCCGGGCCGGGTTCCGGCCGGCTGGCACGCCCTGATCGAGGGCCAGATCGACATGCTGATGGGCGACCACGCCGTGGCGCGCATGGGCTTCTATGCTCCGGCCCTGGGTCTGTTCGGCGACAAGCTGGATCACATCCGCAGCATGGCCATGGTCCGCATGGCCCTGTGGGAGCCTTCGCGGCAGGGCATCCTCGCGTTCGGCTCGTCCGACCCCGAGGCCTTCACCCCTGACATGGGCTCCGAGCTGGTGGCCTTCCTGGCCCGGGTGGTCGAGCGCACCGCCGAGCGCTGGCCCGTTCTGTGACCTCACCTGTGACGAGCGGCCGCCAGGCCCTCGTCGCCTGGCACGACCATCTGGAGCACGAGCGCCGCGCCTCGCCACGCACCGTGCGGGCCTATGGCGACAACGTCCTGGCCTATATGAACTTCCTGGAACGCCATCGCGGCGAGACCGTGACGCTGACCGCCCTGGGCGCGATCACGGCGGCCGAGCTGCGCGCCTATCTGGCCTTCCGCCGCAGCGGCGACGACGCCCTGGCCCCGCGCTCGCTGTCTCAAAGCCTGTCGTCGATCCGCGCCTTCCACCGCTTCCTCGACCAGCGGCTGGACACGCCCAACCCCCAGATCGCGCTGGTGCGCGGCCCGCGCCTGAAGGTTGGCCTGCCGCGCCCGGTCACCGAAGACCAGGCCTACGGCCTGATCCATGAGATCGGGTCCGTATCTGGCGATGGGCCCGACCGCGACGACTGGGAAGTGGCCCGCGACGAGGCGGTGCTGACCCTGCTTTGGGGTTGCGGTCTGCGCATCTCCGAGGGGCTGTCCCTGCTGCGTCGCAACGCGCCCCTGGGCGAAACCCTTCGCATCACCGGCAAGGGCGGCAAGACCCGGATCGTGCCGGTGCTGGACGCCGTGCGCGAGGCGATCAACCTCTATCTCGCCGCCCTGCCCTTCGTGCTGTCGCCAGATGAGCCGCTGTTTCGCGCCAAGCGTGGCGGCCCGCTGTCGCCGCGCCATGTCCAGGCTTCGGTGCAGATCCTGCGCGGCCGTCTGGGGCTGTCTGACCGGGTGACGCCACACGCCCTGCGCCACGCCTTCGCGACCCACCTGCTGGGGGCCGGCGCAGACCTGCGCTCGATCCAGGAACTGCTGGGCCATGCCTCGCTGTCGACCACCCAGCGCTATACCCAGGTCGACGCCGCCGGCCTGATGGCCGCCTATGCCAAGGCCCATCCTCATTATGAGTAGCAATCTGGGGCATCTTGTCGCGATGATCACCGCAGATTCCGGGAATTAACCGCGTTTTTACTGCCCGCGCGCCTTCTGGTCTCAAGAACCGACGCCTGTCTTCCGATTGGCGGGCGTTGCGGACATGGGGCTAGCGATGAAATTCGACGATCTGAAGATTTCGACCAAGGTGGCCATGCCGGCCGTGGTTCTGACCGTGGTGGCCCTGGCCATCGTCGGCATGGGCGCCTGGCAGGCCAAACAGGCCGAGGTGGCCACCAGGGTTCTCGTCGAAGAGCGCGCGCCGGCCGAGCTGGAAGCCTCGCGCTTCAACCGGCGGGTCATGACGATCGGCTATGCGGCCTATCGCACCGTGTCCAACACCGGGAGCTCTCCGGAAGCCGCCGAGGCCAGCGCCGACCTGGATGCGGCCTACAAGGAAGCCAAGGAGCGCCTGGCCCTAGTCAAGAAAGCCGACCCTAGCGCCGCCAAGACGCTGGCCGACTACGGCGCCCGTCTGGAAAAGATCTATTCCAGCGCTCGCCAGGGCGCCGACCTGGCCATGATGGACGCCGACGAAGCGGCGATCATGGTCATGGCCGTGATCGATCCCGACATCGCCAGCCTCGGCAAAGATGTCACCAAGTGGAACAACGACCATCACGATGCCACCAAGGTGATGGTCGCCAAGGCCGAAAAGGAAGCCACGACGGGCACCATCATCAGCGTGCTGTTCGGCGTGATCAGCGCCGGCCTGGCCCTTTTGTTCGCCATCTGGATCGGCCGCTCCAAAATCTCCGCCCCGCTGAACAACCTGTCCAAGACCATGGAAACCCTGGCCCTGGGTTCGGTTGACGTCGACGTGATCGGCGCCCAGCGCAAGGACGAGGTCGGCGCCATGGCCCGCTCGGTCCAGGTGTTCAAGGACAACGCCCTGGCCCTGCGCACCGCCGAAGCCAACCAGCAGCGCCTGTCGGCCGAGACTGACGCCGAACGCCGCCGCAACCAGGAAGCCGCCGACGCGGCCGCCCGCGAGCAGGCCTTCGTCATGGAAAACCTCGCCACGGGCCTCAACAAGCTGGCCGAAGGCGACCTGACCTATCGCGTCGACCAGGAGTTCCCGGACGCCTACAAGCGCCTGCAGTCCGACTTCAACGAGTCGATCTCGCAGATGGAAGAGGCGATGCGCACCATCGTGCACGCCGCCAGCAGCATCGGCGCCGGCGCCGACGAGATCGCCTCGGCCTCCGACGATCTGTCGCGCCGCAGCGAGCAGCAGGCCGCCAGCCTGGAAGAAACCGCCGCCGCCCTGGACGAGATCACCGCCACGGTGAAGCGTTCGTCGGCCGGCGCCGTCGAAGCCTCGCGGGTTGTCGGCTCGACCCGCGCCGACGCCGAACGCTCCAGCGTCGTGGTCCGCAGCGCCGTCGACGCCATGAACCAGATCGAGAAGTCCTCGCAGTCGATCAGCCAGATCATCGGCGTCATCGACGAGATCGCCTTCCAGACCAACCTGCTGGCCCTGAACGCCGGCGTTGAGGCGGCTCGCGCCGGTGAAGCCGGCCGTGGCTTCGCGGTCGTCGCCCAGGAAGTCCGGGCTCTCGCCCAGCGCTCCGCCGACGCCGCCAAGGAAATCAAGACCCTGATCTCGACCTCGACCCAGCAAGTGGGTCAGGGCGTGTCGATGGTGGGCCAGACCGGCGAGGCCCTGCAGGCCATCGTCGCCAAGGTCAGCGAAATCGACGCCCTGGTCAGCGAGATCGCCGCCGGCGGCGCCGAGCAGGCCACAGGCCTCAACGAGGTCAACGCCGCCGTCAATCAGATGGACCAGACTGTCCAGCAGAACGCGGCCATGGTCGAGCAGTCCACCGCCGCCAGCCACTCGCTGAAGGGCGAGGCCGGCAACCTGATGCAGATGATCTCGCGCTTCCAGGTCAGCGGATCCAACACCTCGACGGCGCGCGCCCCCGCCCGCCGTCCGGCCGCCCCGGCCACGCGCCCCACCCTGCAGCCGGCCTCGTCGGCCAGCCGCCCGGGCGCCAATCCGGTCCGCGCCGCCCAGGCCAAGCTCGCCGCCTTCGCCGGTTCGGCCAAGCCGGCCGCCGAGGAATGGGAAGAGTTTTAGTAGCGTAGCGTAAGGCGCCCCAGACCCCCCTCTTGGGGCGTTCCTCCCCTGAAGAACTCGAGGCCCCGCCGGGAAACTGGCGGGGCCTTTTTTCTGGCCCCGAGGCAAGGCCGGCAGGCGGGCGCTCAGGTTACCGCGATTTCATCCGGATCGCCGTCACGACGGCTGGCCTCGCTACACGTGTAGCGCTACACATGTAGCGACGACACTGTCGTGGAGACCGCCATGATCGAATCCCTGCCCCGCCGCGAACGCGAGGTCTTCGAGACCCTCTGCCGCCTGGAGGCCAGTACGGCCGCCGGAGTGCGCGGCGCGCTGTCCGACCCGCTGAGCGATTCGGCCGTCCGCACCATGCTCTCGCGCCTGGAGGCCAAGGGTCTGGTCGAGCGGTCCAGCGGACCCGGCGGCTTCGTGTTCAGCCCTGTCCAGCAGACCGAGGCCGTCGCCGCCAGCGCCCTGCGGCGCATGATCGACACCTTCTTCGCCGGCTCGGCCGCCAGCGCCGCCACCGCCCTGCTGGGCCTTGGCCAGCGGCTGACCCCCGAAGAAGCCGCCGCCCTGGAACAGGTGATCGACCGGGCCGTGGAGCCGCGCTCATGACCGCAGGCCTGCTCCTGTCGCTGCTGGTTAAGTCCAGCCTTGTCGCCGGCGCCGGTCTGGCCTGCGCCCGCTTCCTGGCCCAGCGCCCCGTCGACCGGGTGGACATCCTGCGCGCCACGGTCTGCCTGCTGCTGGCCCTGCCGGTCATCATGAACGTCCTGCCCGCGATGAACCTGGCGCTGTTGCCGCCGGCCTCGCCGGACATGCCCGCCCCGCTCGCACCGGTCCTGACCGGCGAGGCGACCGCGCCCGTGCTGTCGTGGCCGCCGTCCATCCAGGTGATTGGCGGCCTGTGGCTGCTCGGCGTCGTCGCCGTGGCCGGCCGGCTGCAGCTGGGACTGCTGACCCTGCACCGCTGGACGCGCCAAGGCCGCCCGGTGACCTGCCCGGCATGGTCGGCGCCGCTGGAAGACCTGCCGCCGGTCGACCGCCCCCGCCTGGTGTCCAGCGAGCGCTTGAGCAGCCCGCTCAGCTGGGGCGTGGCGCCCGGCTTTATCCTGATCGATCCGGGCAGCCTGGCCGAGCGCCACGCCGCCCCTGCCATCCTGGCCCATGAAATGGCCCATCTGCGGCGCCATGACTGGATCTTCCTGGTGCTCTCCCGCCTGGCCCTGGCCCTGTTCTGGTTCAATCCGCTGGTCTGGCGCCTGCATGCGGTGCTCGCTGACCGGTCGGAAGAGGCCGCCGACGCCGCCGCGCTGCAGACCGTCGACCGCACCCTCTACGCCCGGGCCCTGGTCCGACTGGCCGCCTATCCACCCCCTCACCGAAGCGCGCCGCGCGCCGCGACCGCCATGGCCGCCGACGCCCGGACGCTGAAGACAAGGATCGCCTGCATCATGACTGACAAGCCGGCTCGCCGCCGCCCGCTGACCATCGCCCTGACCATCGCCGCCCTGGCCGTGGTCGCCACGCCGCTGGCCGCCCTGGGCCTGAGCCGCCAGGACTGGATCGCGCCGCCCGCGCCGCCGGCGCCTCCCGTTTCGCAGGTCGCGCCCGTGGCCCCGCCCCTGCCGCCCCTGCCGGCCGCACCGGTCGCGCCGATGACGATCGAGGCGCCTCCCGCGCCCCCTGCCCCGCCCGCTCTCCCGGCCGCGCCGGCGGAAGGCGTCGCCTACAGCTATTTCCGGGTCGCCACGCCCGCTGACCGTCGGGAGGCCGCGGAGGCTCGCGCCGTGGCGGCCGAGGCTCGCATCCAGGCCGCAGAAGCCCGCGCCCAGGCCGCCGGCGCCCGGCAGCAGGCCGACCAGGCCCGCCTGAGGGCCGAGGCCAGCCGCGCCCAGGCCGAGATCGCCCGTCTCGCGGCTGACGAAGCGCGGGTTGAGGCCGACCAAGCCCGGGTTGAAGGCGAAAAGGCCCGCATGATCGGCGAACGCGCCCGCCAGGAAGCAACCCGGCACATGGTCCAGGCCCGCGTCCAGATGGCCCAGGGCGCCGACCAGATCCGCAAGGGCGCCCGGGATCTGCGCGCCGAGGCGGTACGCCTGCGCGACCCTGCCTATCGCGCCCGGCAGATCGCCGAGAACCGCGCGCGCGGCAATGTGGTCACCGACGCCGAGCTGCGCGCCGTGGCGGCGCAAATGCCCGCCCAGGCCGACGAGATGGAGCGAGAGGCCGAGAAACTGGCGCGCGAGGCCCGCAAGGCAAGCTGAGCGCGCTCAAGCAAACCCTTCAGGCCCCGTCGGCACACCGGCGGGGCTTTTTTCCTGGGAAGGCCTATCGGGCCGGGCGGTCCTGCCGCATCAGGGTCGGCACGGGGCAGCCGCCAACCGAGCGCATCACCGCATAATGCAAGGCCTTGGGGCGCTTGCGCCCGAAAGGCGCTGGGTCAGCCTGCGCCTGATCGACCGGGATGGATTTCAGAGGCTCACAGGTCTGGCGGGCGGGCCGCACGATCCGGCCATGGACGACGCCGGGCGGCTTCAGCAGCTCGGGCGGCGCGGGCGGTTCCGGCGCGGCCTGAATAGCCGCGCCCAGCAGGAGTGCAGACAGAAACATGGCGGGGCTCCGTTGCCGAAACCCCGCCATTCTACGTCCGATTGATCGAACGGCGTTGTTAAATTTCAGACAGGCCGATCAGGCCTGCATGGTCCAGCCTTCGACGCCCATGGCCGCCTGACGCAGGGCTTCCGACCGCGTGGGGTGCGGGTGGCACGTGCGGGCCACGTCTTCCGACGCGCCGCCGAACTCCATGGCCACGCAGTATTCGCCGATCATGTCGCCGACATTGGGGCCCACCATGTGGACGCCCAGGATGCGGTCGGTCGCGGCGTCGGCCAGAACCTTCACCTGGCCTTCGCCCTCGTGATTGATCTTGGCGCGGCTGTTGGCGCTGAACGGGAACTTGCCGACCTTGTAGGCGATGCCTGCGGCCTTCAGCTCTTCCTCGGTCTTGCCCACCGTGGCGACTTCCGGCATGGTGTAGATGACGCCCGGGATCAGGTCGTAGTTCACGTGGCCGGCCTTGCCCGCGATCAGCTCGATACAGGCCACACCCTCGTCCTCGGCCTTGTGGGCCAGCATCGGACCCGACGTCACGTCGCCGATCACCCACACGCCCGGCGCCGTGGTCTTGAAGTGGTTATTGGCGATCATGCCGCGCTTGTCGGGAACCACGCCGACCGCGTCGAGGCCAAGGCCGTCCGTGTACGGACGACGACCAATGGCGACCAGCACATAGTCGGCCGACAGGGTCTGGGCCGCGCCGCCGGCGACCGGCTCGACGGTCAGCTCGACGCCCTTGGCCGAAGCCTTGGCGCCGGTGACCTTGGCGCCCAGCTGGAACTTGAAGCCCTGCTTGGTCAGGCTGCGCTGGAACACCTTGGCGGTGTCATCGTCCAGGCCCGGACAGATGCGGTCCAGATATTCGACCACGGTGACCTCGGCGCCCAGGCGGCGCCAGACCGAGCCCAGCTCCAGGCCAATGACGCCGGCGCCGATGACGATCAGGCTCTTGGGCACTTCGGCCAGCGACAGGGCGCCGGTCGAGTCGACGATGCGCTTGTTGTCGACGGTGACGCCGGGCAGCGGGGTGGGCTCCGAGCCCGTGGCGATGACGATGTTCCTGGTTTCGAGGGTGGTTTCAGAACCGTCCTCGGCCTTGACCACAACCTTGCCGGCGCCAGCGATGCGGCCCCAGCCCTTGATGTAGTCGACCTTGTTCTTCTTCATCAGGAACTCGACGCCCTTGGTCAGGGCTTCGACGCTCTCGGCCTTCTGGGCCATCATCTGGGGCAGGTTCAGCTTGGGCTTCACCTCGATGCCCAGCTTGGCGAACTCGCCATTCGTGGCCGAGTCATACAGTTCCGACGCGTGCAGCAGGGCCTTGGAGGGCATGCAGCCGACGTTCAGGCAGGTGCCGCCCAGCTTGCCGCGACCTTCGATGATGGCGACCTTCAGGCCCAGCTGACCGGCGCGGATCGCGCCATTATAGCCGCCGGGACCGCCCCCGATGATGACGACGTCGTACTGAGCCATGGGTCTTTGCCTTCAGGACGCGCCGGGAGCGGCGCCGGACAGAATATGGGGCCTCGCCGGCCGCACTGTCAGACCTTTGGAGGCGGAAGTTCCTTAGAGCGCGAACGGTTAAAACGAAACCCGCTTTCGACGCTTCGTACGCTGAAAGGAACGCGAAATCCGGCCTTTGGGCGTCATGACCGCGGCCGCTTGCCCCAGCGTGACCGCCAGGCGTGCGTCCTCCGTCTGCGGAGGAGGCGCGTCGCGCGCCCGGAGGGGCTCAGGGATCCCCTTTCTTCGCCCTGCAACGCGCCTTAGCGTGACGCCCATGCTTCGCCCCCTCGCCCTCGCCCTGACCCTGCTGGCCGCTGCCCCGGCCCTGGCCCAGACCGCGCCCGCCGAAGGCCGTCCAATCATCATCGGCCAGTCCCTGACCCTGGACTCGAAGGTCCTGAAGGATACGCGGCGGATCAATGTCCACCTGCCGGCCAGCTATGCCGGCAGCCCCGCCAAGACCTATCCGGTGCTGTATCTGCTGGACGGCGGCGAGCAGGAGGACTTCCCCCACATCGCGGGCCTGGCCCAGCTGGGCGAGCTGTCGTGGACCTATCGCGAGATGATCGTTGTCGGGATCGAGGGCGTCGATCGCCGGCGCGACCTGACCCACCCCACCACGGTCGCCAAGGAGCGCAGCGACTTCCCGACCAGCGGCGGCTCGGCGGCCTATCGCCAGTTCCTGGGCCAAGAGCTGAAGCCGTGGATCGCGGCTCGATATCGCACCAGCGGCGAAACCGCCCTGATCGGCGAATCCCTGGCCGGCCTGTTCGTGGTCGAGACCTTCCTGAAGCAGCCGGCCCTGTTCGACGCCTATATCGCCGCCAGCCCCAGCCTGTGGTGGGACGACCAGAGCCTGGCGCGCGGCGCGGCCGCCGACCTGGCGCGATGGCCGGCCGGAGAGCGGCGGCTCTACCTGACCATCGCCGACGAGGGCTCAACCATGCAGGAGGGTGTCGACAGGGTGGTGACGGCGCTGAACCATGCCCTGCCGGCCGGCCTGAGCTGGCGCTACGATCCGATGCCCAGATTGCAGCACAGCACGATCTACCACCCCGCAGCGCTCGAAGCCTTCAAGATGGTGTGGCCGGGGCCAAGGCCGGACTAGCAAAGCTCTATCAGGCGGAGCCCAACCAGACAGCCAGCACCACAAGGCCATAGACCACAAAGCAGACCGCGATCGCCGCCGCCGCGAGGCTCTGGATCTTGCCGGCGCCGCCCGCCGCGCAGCGCCTGCGCGCAAGAAGCAACGCGACCGGCGAAGCAAACACAAAGGCCAGGAAGACCGACGAGATCGTTCGCAGAGCAGTCGCGAGACCTGAAGTCGTGGCGCGCTTCGGCGCGCGCGCCAGCTCTTCCCTGTCATCGTCGTCAACCTCGATAGGGGGTTCGGCGGCGCGTAGCTCGGCGATGAGACGTCGCGCGGCCTCGGCCTCGCTGGCCGGCGCCCAAAGGCGCAGACCGCCCATAGCGACCGTCATCAGGAAGTCGGAGGCGGCCCAGTTTTCGTTCTGGATCAGCACGGGATAGCCGTCCGCTCGAAGTCGAGCCGCCGCGATCTGCGCCTCCTGCAAGTTCGCGAAACGCGCGATCTCGACCATGCTCATGACACACCTCTACGGCGAGGGTGCCCGATAACGCACTCGCGAAAAAGGGGCCGCTTGCGCGGCCCCTTGAACGTTCGACGATGCGTCGGGACTAGAGTTCCAGCAGCAGGCGCTGCGGATCTTCCAGGGCTTCCTTGACCTTGACCAGGAAGGTCACGGCGCCTTGGCCGTCGACGACGCGGTGGTCGTAGCTGAGGGCCAGGTACATCATCGGCCGGATCTCGATCTTGCCGTTCACGACCATGGCGCGGTCCTTGATCGCGTGCATGCCCAGGATGCCCGACTGCGGCGCATTGAGGATCGGGGTCGACATCAGCGAGCCGTAGATGCCGCCGTTGGTGATCGTGAAGGTGCCGCCCTGCATGTCGTCGATCGACAGCTGGCCGTCACGAGCCTTCTTGCCGAGCGCGCCGATGGCCTTTTCGATCTCGGCCAGGTTCATGGCGTCGGCGTCACGGACGACCGGAACCACCAGGCCCTTTTCGGTGCCGACGGCGACGCCGATGTCATAGTGGTTCTTGTAGACGATGTCGGTGCCGTCGATCTCGGCATTGACGTCCGGCACGGCCTTGAGGGCGGCGACGACGGCCTTGGTGAAGAACGACATGAAGCCCAGCTTCACGCCGTGCTTCTTCTCGAAGATGTCCTTGTACTGACCACGCAGGGCCATCACCGCGCTCATGTCGACCTCGTTGAAGGTCGTCAGCATGGCGGCGTTGTTCTGGGCTTCCTTCAGGCGACGGGCGATCGTCTGACGCAGGCGCGTCATCTTCACGCGCTCTTCGCGCTCATGGAGCGGACGCGGAGCCGACGGCGCAGCGACCGCAGCCGGGGCCGAAGCGCGGGCTTCTAGGGCAGCCAGGGCGTCGCCCTTGGTGACGCGGCCGTCCTTGCCGGTGCCGGCGACGGTCGACAGGTCCAGATTGTTCTCGGCGGCGACGCGGGCCGGGGCCGGGCTGACCGGGGCGGCGGCGGCGGTCACGGCCACGGGGGCCGGAGCAGCAGCAGCGACCGGAGCGGGCGCGGGAGCCGGGGCGGCGGCCTTCGGAGCAGCGGCCGGGGCGGCCGAGGCGGTCGCGCCTTCGGTCACGATGCCCAGGACCGTACCCGGAACAACGGTCGCGCCCTCTTCGGCGCCGATCGCGGTCAGCACGCCGTCGGAGGGCGAAGCGACTTCCAGGCTGACCTTGTCGGTCTCGAGCTCGATGAGGATCTCGTCCTTCTTGACCGCCTCGCCGACCTTCTTGGTCCAGCGCGCGACCGTCGCTTCGGTGACGGATTCGCCGAGGGCGGGGGTCATGATGTCGGCCATGGGGGTTCCGATGTCTCTCGTTTGTGCCGGTCTAGTGTAGCGGGGCAGGTGGAAACGGCCCCGCCGCAAAGGGCGGGGCCTTATCGATAAAGCTAGGCGAAGGTCTCGTCGAGGAAGGCCTGCAGTTCCTTCAGGTGGCGGCTCATCAGACCCGCCGCCGTCGAAGCGCTGGCCGGACGACCGATATAGCGCGCGCGCTTGGCCTTGATGTCCAGCTTGGCGAGCGTCAGTTCGATCCAGGGATCAACGAACGTCCAGCCGCCCATGTTCTTGGGCTCTTCCTGAACCCAGACCAGTTCGGCGTTCTTGAAGCGGCCCAGCACGCCCAGCAGCGACTTCATCGGCCAAGGATAGAACTGTTCCAGACGCAGCAGATAGACGTCGTTGCGGCCGCTCTTGGCGCGGGCGTCGACCAGGTCGAAATAGACCTTGCCCGAGCAGAGCACGACACGCTTGATCTGATCGTCGCCGGCCAGGGTCACGCCGCCGACGTCGCAGCCGGCCTCGGCCCCGTCGATCATCACGCGGTGGAAGGACGAGCCTTCCGCCAGATCGGCCATGTTGGAGACGGCGCGCTTGTGGCGCAGCAGGCTCTTGGGGGTCATGACCACCAGCGGCTTGCGGAACTCGCGGTGCATCTGGCGACGCAGGGCGTGGAAATAGTTGGCCGGGGTGGTGCAGTTGAGCACCTGCATGTTGTCCTCGGCGCACGACTGCAGGAAGCGCTCCAGGCGGGCCGAGCTGTGCTCGGGACCCTGGCCCTCATAGCCGTGCGGCAGAAGCATCACCAGACCGCTCATCCGCAGCCACTTGCGCTCGCCCGAGCTGATGAATTGGTCGATCACCACCTGGGCGCCGTTCACGAAGTCGCCGAACTGGCCTTCCCACAGGGTGAGCGTGTTCGGATCAGCCAGCGAGAAGCCGTATTCGAAGCCCAGCACCGCCTCTTCCGACAGGGCCGAGTCGATGACCTCGTAGTGGGCCTGGTTCGGACCGATGTTGTTCAGCGGCGTGTAGTGCTCCTCGGTCGTCTGGTCGATGACGTCGGAATGGCGCTGGGTGAAGGTGCCGCGCACACTGTCCTGGCCCGACAGGCGAACCGGGAAGCCCTCGTCGAGCAGGGTGGCGAAGGCCAGATGCTCGGCGGTGCCCCAGTCGAGGCCCTCGCCCTTTTCGATGGCTTCGCGACGGTTCTCGATGACGCGCTTGACGGTCTTGTGGGCGTCGATGCGGTCCGGGATGGTCGTGATCTGGCGGCCGATTTCCAGCAGCCGCGTGGCCGGGAAGGCGGTCGAGCCGCGACGCTCTTCGTCGGCGGGGGTGGCGAGGCCGGCCCATTTGCCGTCCAGCCAGTCGGCCTTGTTGGCCTTGTAGGTCTTGCCGGCGTCGAATTCCTTGTCGAGGAAGGTCTCGAACTCGGTCACCCAGGTGTCGACTTCGCCCTGGTTGATGACGCCCTCGGCGATCAGGCGATTGCCATACAGCTCACGGGTCGAGGGGTGACCCTTGATCTTGGCGTACATCAACGGCGAGGTCATCGTCGGGTCGTCGCCCTCGTTGTGACCGAACCGGCGATAGCAGAACATGTCGACCACGACGTCCTTGCCGAACATCTGGCGATATTCGGTAGCGACCTTGGCCGCATAGACCACGGCTTCGGGATCGTCGCCGTTGACGTGGAAGATCGGGGCTTCGACCATCAGCGCCACATCCGACGGATAGGGCGAGCTGCGCGAATAGCGAGGGCTGGTGGTGAAGCCGATCTGGTTGTTGACGATGAAGTGGATGGTGCCGCCCGTGCGGTAGCCCTTCAGGCCCGACAGGGTGAAGCACTCGGCCACCACGCCCTGGCCGGCGAAAGCCGCGTCACCGTGCAGCAGCAGCGGCAGCACATGGCCGCGGCCGGCGTCGGGGGTCTCGCGCAGCAGGAAAGCCTGCTTGGCGCGGGCCTTGCCGATCACCACCGGGTTGACGATTTCCAGGTGCGACGGGTTGGCCGTCAGCGACAGGTGGACCTTGTTGTCGTCGAACTCACGGTCCGACGAGGCGCCCATGTGATACTTGACGTCGCCCGACCCCTCGACGTCCGAGGGCAGGCTGGTGCCGCCCTGGAACTCGTGGAAAATCACGTGGTAGGGCTTGCCCATCACGGCGGCCAGGACGTTGAGGCGGCCGCGGTGCGGCATGCCCAAGACGATGTCCTTCACGCCCAGCGAACCGCCGCGCTTGATGATCTGCTCCATGGCCGGAACCATGGCTTCGCCGCCATCGATGCCGAACCGCTTGGTGCCCGGGAAGCGCTTGTGCAGGAAGCGCTCGAAACCCTCGGTCTCGATCAGCTTCTTGAGGATGGCGACCTTGCCCTCTTTCGAGAACACGATTTCCTTGTCGCGACCCTCGATCCGCTCCTGCAGCCAGGCCTTTTCGTGCGGGTCGGAGATGTGCATGTACTGCACGCCGACGCTGCCGCCATAAGTGCGGCGCAGGATCGACAGGATCTCGCGGATCGTCGAGGTCTCCATGCCCAGCACGAAGTCCAGGAAGATCGAGCGATCATAGTCGGCTTCCGAGAAGCCATAGGTGGCGGGATCAAGTTCGGGGGCCGGCGGCTTGGGCTCCAGGCCCAGCGGGTCGAGATTGGCGGCCAGGTGACCGCGCATCCGGTAAGCCCGGATCATCATGATGGCGCGCAGGCTGTCCAGCGTGGCGGCGCGAACCGCTTCGGACGAGCTGCCCGGAGCCTTGCCTTCGATGGCCTTGGCCATCTTGGCCTCGACGGCCGGCGCCACCGAGGGCCACTGGCCATCAAGCGCTGAAAGCCAGTCGGGGCGCGCTGTCGGAACCGGGCGCGGGGTCCAGGCCGGGTCCTGCGCGGCGCGCTTGACCTGATCGGCCTGTTCCTGAAGCGTCGAGAAGAAGGCTTTCCACGAGGGTTCGACCGAATTGGGGTCGCTGGCCCACTGGGCGTACAGGTCTTCTACGAACGCCGCATTGGCGCCGTAGAGGAAGCTGGTCTCGGTCAAGACCTGATTGATGATGCCTGCGTCGTCCGCCATGGTTCTTTGCCTTAGATCCGTCGGTCTACAGGACCGGTAACCCAGGCCCGTAAATATAGTGTCTCAATCACCCGGGCGCCCGCCATCGGCAGGGGCCCAGGTGATTTTTTCGGATCGTCGACTGGCGGTCGCAAAAAACCTGGGCCCCGCGAGGCGGGGTTTCGGTGTGTCTTTAGCCCTTGAGGACCTCAAGCAGGGTTTCGCCCAGCTTGGCCGGCGACGGCGAGACGCGGATGCCCGCAGCTTCCATCGCCGCGATCTTGTCTTCCGCGCCGCCCTTGCCGCCCGAAATGATCGCGCCGGCGTGGCCCATGTGACGGCCGGGAGGGGCCGTGCGGCCGGCGATGAAGCCGACCATGGGCTTGCTGCGGCCACGCTTGGCTTCGTCAGCGATGAACTGGGCGGCTTCCTCTTCGGCCGAGCCGCCGATTTCGCCAATCATGACGATCGACTTGGTGGCTTCGTCGGCGAGGAAGAGTTCCAGGATGTCGATGAACTCGGTGCCCTTGACCGGGTCGCCGCCGATACCGACCGCCGTGGTCTGGCCGAGGCCAGCGTTGGTGGTCTGGAACACGGCTTCATAGGTCAGGGTGCCCGAACGCGACACGACGCCGACCGAGCCGGCCGAGAAGATGCCGCCCGGCATGATGCCGATCTTGCACTGGTTGGGCGTCAGGACGCCCGGGCAGTTGGGGCCGATCAGGCGCGACTTGGAGCCTTGCAGCGCCTTCTTCACCTTGACCATGTCCAGCACCGGAATGCCTTCGGTGATGCAGATGATCAGCGCGATTTCCGCGTCAATGGCCTCCAGGATCGAGTCGGCCGCGAAGGGAGGCGGCACGTAGATCACCGAGGCGTCGGCGCCGGTGGCTTCCTTGGCTTCACCGACCGTGTCGTACACGGGCAGGCCGATGTGGGTCTGGCCGCCCTTGCCGGGGGTGACGCCGCCGACCATCTTGGTGCCATAGGCGATGGCCTGTTCGGAGTGGAACGTGCCCTGGGCGCCGGTGATGCCCTGGCAGATGACCTTGGTTTCAGAACCGATGAGGATCGACATTTAGCGAGCACCCTTCACGGCTGCGACGATCTTTTCGGCGCCGTCAGACAGGTCGTTGGCGGCGATGACGTTCAGGCCGCTTTCCGAGATGATTTTCTTGCCGAGTTCGACGTTGGTGCCTTCCAGGCGCACCACCAGCGGAACCTGCAGCCCGACTTCCTTCACGGCGGCGATGACGCCTTCCGCGATGATGTCGCAGCGCATGATGCCGCCGAAGATGTTGACCAGGATGCCCTTCACGGCGGGGTCAGCGGTGATGATCTTGAAGGCCGCGGTGACCTTCTCCTTGTTGGCGCCGCCGCCGACATCGAGGAAGTTGGCCGGCTCGGCGCCGTACAGCTTGATGATGTCCATGGTGGCCATGGCCAGGCCGGCGCCGTTGACCATGCAGCCGATTTCGCCGTCGAGGGCGATATAGGCCAGGTCGTACTTCGAGGCTTCGATTTCCTTGGGGTCTTCTTCGCTCTCGTCGCGCAGGGCCTTGATGTCCGGGTGGCGATAGAGGGCGTTGCCGTCGAACGACAGCTTGGCGTCCAGGACCTTCAGGTGATCGTCGGCGGTGACGATCAGCGGGTTGATCTCCAGCATGGCCATGTCCTTGGCCAGGAACGCCGTATAGAGTTGCGTCAGCAGCACGGCGGCTTCCTTGGCCAGGCCGCCGGTCAGGCCCAGGGCCTTGGCCAGCGCACGCTGGTGGGTCGGCCACACGCCGGTGGCGGGGTCGATCGAGAAGCTGTGGATCTTCTCGGGCGTGGCGTGGGCCACGTCCTCGATGTCCATGCCGCCTTCGGTGGAGGCGACCACCGAGACCATCGAGGTCTCGCGATCAACCAGCAGCGACAGGTAGAATTCCTTGGCGATCGCCGCGCCTTCTTCGATGTAGAGGCGGTTGACCTGCTTGCCCTTGGGGCCGGTCTGGTGCGTCACCAGCACGCGGCCGAGCATTTCGGCGGCGTTGGTCTTGACGTCAGCCGCCGACTTGACGACGCGAACGCCGCCCTTGGCGTCGGGGCCGAGGCCCTCGAACGTGCCCTTGCCACGGCCACCGGCGTGGATCTGGCTCTTTACGACGAAAACCGGCGTTCCCAGCTTCTCGGCGGCGGCGAAGGCCTCGTCCGCTGTGAAGACGGCAAAGCCGCGCGGAACGGGGGCGCCGAACTCAGCGAGTACGGCTTTGGCTTGGTGTTCGTGGATGTTCATGAGTGCCTGGTCTCGACGACGGCTTTTCTGAAATGTGGCCGGGTTATAGGAGCGTGATTTCGCAGGCGCAACCGCGCTTGGCCGATAAGGTGGCCCCTTGCGCGCTTCTTATGTCCGAAAGGACAGCGGCGCCGCCGTCGTGAGCGCCCAAGGCAAGGAAGCCCCTGACCCTAAGGCACTGTTACCGGTCCCGCGCTTGCCGCGGGCCTCAATCCAGCTGAACGCCTAGACCGGGTTGTCCATGAACAGGATCAGGATCACGGCCATGACGGCTGCTGCGTCACGCTCCGCAGCGCCCTTGGACGGCAGGTAGGCGATCTTGCCCAGGCCGCTCAGATCGACGGCGGCGACGTCCTGGTCGCCGTTGCGGATCACGTAGCCCACGGCGCCGGCGGTCAGTCCGAAGGGCATGGCGCCGACCTGCTTGGACTCGGCCCGCAGGGTGACTGCGCCAAGCCGCAATTCAGCGGCGCGCTGCGGCGTCTGCAGGCGGGCCATCAGGCCGCCCTTGGACTGCACCAGGGTGAACGCCGCCTCGGGGCCGGCGCCCTCGAACGTGCAGACATAGGCCAGCTTGTCGCGATCGAACGTGGTCCAGCCCAGGGCCGTGCGGCTTTCGCCGCCCTTGCACTTGATCGTGACGGCGCCCAGGCTGGGCGAGTTCAGGCTGATCTCGGCCTTGGACTTGGCGCTGCCATACAGCCCCAGGGCCGAGGTGGTGCTGGCCGACTGGCGGGTGATGCCGCTGTACTCGCCCATGGCATAGCCGGGTTGCAGAAAGCTCTTGCCCTTCTTGAACTCGAACTTGAGCTTTTCCGTGCGCTCGGTCAGCGGGTCGGCGGCCTGGGCCGGAACCGAGGCCGCAAGCAGTGCAACGGCGAGCATAGCGCCGGAAAGAAGCTTGAACCCTGACATGTCGTCCCCCGAATTTCGCCCGCTTCTATAGGCAGGTCGCGTGACAGAACCAAGGTCAAGCTTGGGACGCCGAGCTACTCCACCCAGTCCTGCTTCAGTCGGCGTGAGGCCAGGATCAGCAGGCCAGCAGCGACGACATAGAAGCCCAGGCCATAATACAGGGCATAGCGCATCGACTCGGCGCCGTAGCGCGGGGCCAGCAGGTCGGAGACATAGCCGAAGAACCACAGGCCCACGGCCAGACCCAGCAGGTTGTTGATCAGCAGGAACAGAGCTGAGGTCGTGGTCCGCATCGAGGCCGGGGCCAGATGCTGCACCGCTGCGACAATGGGTCCCAGCCAGGCCAGGTTCAGACCGGTCGGAATCAGGAACAGCAGGAAGGCCCAGACCATCGAATTGACGTTCATGGCCAGCAGGAAGCACGGCAGGGCCACCAGGAAGCAGATGGCTGGAGCCAGGGCGTAGGCCGCCTTGTTCTTGGAGCCAAACTTGTCGGCCAGCACGCCGCCCAGCCAGATGCCGGCCACGCCGCCGATCAGCGACAGGGCGCTGTAGAACAGGGCCCGTTCGGGCAGGGTCAGGCCGAAGCTGCGCTGGAAGAAGGTCGGCAACCAGAAGGCCACGCCATAGCCGCAGATCGACGAACAGGCCGCGCCGAACGACAGCAGCCAGAAGCTGGGCTTGGGCAAGATGGTGGCCAGCACCTTGCCGAAGGCCGGGGCCCTGGGCGCGACCAGAGGCGCGGCCTCCCCGGGTTCACGGTCCATGCCGCCGCGCGGCGGATCCTTGACCACCCACTTGAAGATCGGGGCCAGCAGTACGCCGGCCAGGCCCACGATGATAAAGGCGACGCGCCAGTTGACGTAGGCGGCGATCAGGCCGCCGAACAGCACGCCCAGGGCCGTGCCCAGCGGTATGCCGAACGAATAGACCGCCAGGGCCCTGGCCCGCTGGTCCTTGGGGAAATAGTCGCTGATCAGCGAATAGGCCGGGGCCACGCCGCCGGCCTCGCCTACGCCGACGCCCATGCGCGACAGGAACAGGCTCCAGAACCCCCCGGCGAACCCGCAGGCCACCGTGAAACCGCTCCAGACGGTCAGGGCGGCGGTCATGATCCAGGTGCGGCTGACACGGTCGGCCAGCCAGGCCAGCGGCACGCCCAGCGTGGTGTAGAGCGCGGCGAACGCGACCCCGCCCATCAGGCCGATCTGGGTGTCGGTAAGGTGCAGGTCGGCCTTGATCGACCCGGCCAGGATGCCGAGGATCTGCCGATCCAGGAAATTGAAGGTGTAGGCGAGGATCAACATCGCCAGCACGACATAGCGGTAGCGCGACCCCGTCGCCGATTGCTCGATCTGGTTGTCGCTCATGGTCGCCCCGCTACGCGTGATAGTTCAGACAAACAAATGGCGGTGGCTCGTTGCAGCGAACCACCGCCAGTTTTTACCTAGATCAGAATGCGACTTCGAGGCTCGCCGAGACCGTCCGCGGCGGGCCATAGAAACCGATGACCGAGTTGTTATAGGTCGGGACGCCGAAGTTATAGCCGCCGATCCGATAACGCTCGTCCGTCAGGTTCTTGCCGGTCAGGGCAAGCTTGTAGCCGCCGCCCGGCGCCGTCCAGATCGCTGTCATGTCGACCAGGGTGTAAGCCTTCTGGTCCAGCAGTGGCAGCGGCAGCTCGAACTGCTGATAGTCGCCGCGATAGCTGATCATGGGGGTGACGGCAAGCAGGCCGCCGGCCACGTCCGCCGTCCAGGTCAGGCTGACATTGCCCGTCCATTCCGGCGTGTTCTGCAGGCCATAAAGCTTGGCGACGTTGATCACCTGGCCACCGGCCGGCACGGTCGTCGCCGGATTGAGGGGGTTGGGCGCGCCGCCTGGCACGAACCGGCTGAAGGTGTCGTACTCGGCGTGGATGTAGCCCACCGCGACATTGGCCGAAAGGTTGGCGGTCAGCTTGGCCTTGGCTTCGAATTCGACGCCGTACATGGTCGCCTCGCCGGCGTTATCGATCGAGCTGGCGATGCCGCTCGGGACAACCACCTGGGTCGACACCTGCTGGTCGTGGTACTTCGACAGGAAGGCGGCCGAGGCGAACGAGACGCGACGGTCGAACAGATAGCCCTTCAGACCGACTTCATAGGCGTCGACCGTTTCGGGCTTGTAGCCATTGACGGTCTGCGGGGTGATCAGGGCGTCGCCGCGCATGTCCCAGCCGCCCGACTTGAAGCCCTTCGAGAACGACGCGTAGGTGTTCAGGTCGTCGCTCAGCTCATAGGAGGCGCTGATGCGCGGGGTGAACTGCGAGAAGGTGGTCTCTGCGTTGTAGTTGGTGCGGGTCTGCAGGACCGGACGCGGCGTGCCGCCCTGATAGGGGCTGCGCGTGGCGCCCAGATAGAACAGGCGGAAGGTGTTGCTGCGCTTGTGATCGCGCGTGGCGCGGGCGCCCAGCGAGACCTTGAACTTGTCGGTCAGATTGGCGCTGAAGTCGAAGAAAGCCGCGAAGCTCTGGGTGCTGACCTTGCCGCCGTCGGCGATGGACAGGCCCAGATTGCCGGCGATGGTGTCGAACTCGCCCGAGGCCTGGCTGTTCATGTAGTACAGGCCAAACACGCCCTGGACGTTTTCGTCCGAATAGACCGCCTGCAGCTCCTGCGAGAACGACCGGTCGTCATAGGTGGCCGGGATGTCGAGGGTGTTCAGCGGGGTGCCGTCGAAATCGATGACGGTGTCGGTGTGGCCCTTGCGGCTGGCCGTGATCGACTTGAGGGTCACGGTGTCGCTGGCGTTCCATTCACCGGTCAGCGACAGGCCCTCGGTCTCGACCGAGTTATCGTCGCCGAAACCGGCCTGGGTGTCATAGACGTCCAGCACCTTGTAGCCGCCGACCAGGGCCGGCAGTTCGCGATGGCCGTGGCGGGGGTTGGAGTCGTCCTGCACCTTGTCATAGGCCAGGCGGAAGAACAGGTCCTCGCTGGGCGCATATTCGGCGCTGAGGCGGATGGCCTGGACGTCCTTGTTGTAGTGCTCGGCGCCGGTGGTCAGGTTCTTGCCGTAGCCGTCGCGCTTGTAGAGGGCATAGGCGCCGCCCACCGACAGGCCGCCGCCCAAAGGCGTCTGGCCCGAGACCAGCAGATCGGTCTGATTGAAGCTGCCATAGGTCCCGCGGACCTTGCCATGGGCTTCGTCGCCCAGGCGCTTGGTCACATACTTGATCGCGCCGCCGATGGTGTTGCGGCCGTACAGCGTGCCCTGCGGGCCGCGCAGCACTTCGATGCGCTCCACGTCGAACACGTCGAGCACGGCTCCTTGCGGGCGATAGATATAGACGTCGTCGACATACAGGCCCACGCCGGGCTCATAGCCCCACAGCGGGTCCTGCTGGCCGATGCCGCGGATGTAGGAGATCAGGGTCGAGTTCGAACCGCGGGCGGTCTGAACCGTGATGTTGGGGGTCGTCTGCTGCAGGACGGTGATGTCCGCGCCGCCCTGACGGGCCAGGGTCTCGCCGCTATAGGCCGAGACGGCGACCGGAACGTCCTTGAGGTTTTCCTCGCGGCGACGGGCGGTGACAACCACCGAGTCCACGGTCAGCCCTTGCCCGGCGCCGGCCGGAGCCTGCTCTTGAGCCGAAACGGCCGTCGCGACCGCGCCCCATGCCGCGCCAGCCAGCAGCGCAGCCTTCCACATCGAAGTCATTGGGTTTCCCCTCCCTTGTACGTTCCGCCCACCCGAACCGGATCCTTGTGGCGGACACGTGCTCGGAACTCGCGAATTCATCGAACCGCGAATAGCCGCACTGTCACTCAGAGAACGACGCAACGCCAGCCTTTTTTCATCAGGTGATGAAATGGCGCCGGGACAGCCAGGCCCAACCCGCATGGCCATCGTTCCCGCCCCGAAATGGCGGGGATGCAGCTGAGCGGGACCACGCCCAGCCTAGGCTTCTCTCAAGCCCTTTGACCCCGGGCGTAGCGCAGCGCGCCCAGCCGGGATGACAATTTGAATGACCGGCCAAATCTCCCTAGACACGCTCCATGCCTCCCGGTCCCGACATGATGCTCGAACTGGCCTGCGGACCCGGCCCGGTCTGCGGGGTGGACGAAGCCGGCCGCGGCCCCTGGGCCGGACCGGTCAGCGCCGGGGCGGTGATCCTGGATCCCGCCCGCATTCCCAAAGGCCTCAACGACTCCAAGAAACTGTCGGCCAAGGCCCGCGCGGCCCTGGAGATCGAGATCAAGGCGACGGCCATCGCCTGGGGCGTGGGCCTGGCCAGCATCGAGGAAATCGACGACCTCAACATCCTGCACGCGGCGGGCCTGGCCATGCGCCGGGCCATCGAGGCGCTGGCGGTGACGCCGGCCTTTGCATTGGTTGATGGAAGTTATGCCTTCAAGCTGCCCTGCCCGGTCCAGACCGTGATCAAGGGCGATAGCCTGTCGTGCTCGATCGCTGCGGCCTCGATCCTGGCCAAGGAGGCCCGCGACCGGATCATGGTCGAGATGGACAGCCTCTATCCGGGCTACGGCTTCGCCGGCCACAAGGGCTATCACGCCAAGAGCCATGTCGAAGGCCTGCGCCGGCTGGGCCCTTCGCCCATCCACCGGATGAGCTGGGCGCCAGTGAAACTAGCCGCCCAGGGCCTCAACCCCATGGGCGGCAGCGACTAGATCCCCATCTGTCGCGCGGCCAGGTCGCGCATGATCTCCTCCGAGCCGCCGCCGATGGCGTTGACCCGCACCTCGCGATAGATGCGCTCGACGCGGCTGCCGCGCATATAGCCGGCCCCGCCCATCACCTGCATGGCCTCGCGGGCGCAATATTCCAGCGTCTCGGTGGCCTGGACCTTGAGCAGGGCGATCTCGGCGATCGGCTGCTCGCCCTGACTGATCCGCCAGGCCAGGGTCTCCAGCCAGGCCTGGGTGACGCTGATGCGCTTGTACATGTCGGCCAGCTTGTGGCGGATCACCTGGTGGTCGGCCAGGCGCTTGCCGAAGGTCTTGCGCTCACGGGCCCAGACGATCGCGTCCTCCAGGCAGACACGCGAGAAGCCCAGGGCCCCGGCGGTCATGCCGATCCGTTCGCCGTTGAAGTTGCGCATGATGCCGGCGAAACCCTGGTTCTCGGCCCCGATCAGGTTTTCGACCGGCACCCGCACGTCGTCGAAATAGAGGCTGGCGGTGTCGGACGCCCACCAGCCCTGCTTCTTCAGCGGCGTGCGCGAAAAGCCCTCACGGTCGCGCTCGATCAGCAGCAGCGAGATGCCGCCGGCCCCCTCGCCGCCGGTGCGCACCGCCACCGTGTAGAAGTCGGCCCGCATGCCGCTGGTGATGTAGGTCTTGCCGCCGTTGACGACATAGACGTCGCCATCGCGCCGGGCCGTGGTGGTCAGGGCGGCGACATCGGAGCCGGCCGAGGGCTCGGTGATGGCCAGGGCCGAGATCTTCTCGCCGGCCAGCACCGGCGGAATGATCCGGGTCTTCAACTCATCGCTGCCCAGGGCCCGGATCGGCGGCAGGCCGATGCCGTGGCTCATCAGGCTGGCATTGACCCCGCCCGCCCCGTGGCGGGCCATCTCCTGGCTGGTGATGATCGACATGAACGGATCGGACGGCGAGCCGCCATATTCCTCGGGCCAGCCCAGGCCCAGCAGGCCGATCTCCGAGGCCTTGCGATAGAGCTCGCGCGGAAATTCGCCGGCCTCGTCCCAGTCGTCGACGAAGGGCATGATCTCCTTGGCCACCCAGCGGCGCAGGGTGTCGCGCCAGGCGGCGTGGTGGTCCTGGTAGAAGGGGCTCTTGCGGCTGAGGTCCAGCGCTTCAAGGGGGCTCTGCATGGCGTTCTCCCGGATCACGCCGCCCGTCTGGCGCGGATCTGGCGTGTGAGCCGATACGATCAGCTGGGCGCCGCTAGGGAAGTAAACTGCCTGAAAGGGGCCGTTCACCTTTCGCTAACCACGCTTCTCAACCCGGCCTTCACCATCAAGACTCATGATTCCGTTTGTTGTTTTACAGGACGCGGACATGACCTTCGGGCCGGAAACCATCATTCAGGGCGACTGCATCGAGGCGATGAACGCCCTGCCCGAGAAGTCGGTCGACCTGATCTTCGCCGATCCGCCCTACAATCTGCAGCTGGGCGGCGACCTGCTGCGTCCCGACAATTCCAAGGTCGACGCGGTCGACGACCACTGGGACCAGTTCGAGAGCTTCGCCGCCTACGACAAGTTCACCCGCGAATGGCTGAAGGCCGCCCGCCGGGTGCTGAAGGACGACGGCGCGATCTGGGTGATCGGCAGCTATCACAACATCTTCCGCGTCGGCGTGGCGGTGCAGGATCTGGGCTTCTGGATCCTCAACGACGTCATCTGGCGCAAGTCCAACCCGATGCCCAACTTCAAGGGCACCCGCTTTGCCAACGCCCACGAGACCCTAATCTGGGCCTCCAAGAGCCAGGCGGCCAAGCGCTACACCTTCAACTACGACGCCCTGAAGATGGCCAATGACGAGGTGCAGATGCGCTCGGACTGGACCATCCCGCTGTGCACAGGCGAGGAGCGCATCAAGGGTTCGGATGGCAACAAGGCCCACCCGACCCAGAAGCCCGAGGCCCTGCTCTACCGGGTGATCCTGTCGACCACCAAGCCGGGCGACGTGATCCTCGACCCGTTCTTCGGCGTCGGCACCACCGGCGCGGCCGCCAAGCGCCTGGGCCGCCGCTTCGTCGGCATCGAGCGCGAGTCCGACTATATCGAGCACGCCAAGACCCGCATCGCCAAGGTCATCCCGATCGCGCCGGAAGACCTCGACGTGATGGGCTCAAAGCGTTCCGAGCCCCGCGTGCCGTTCGGCACCATCGTCGAGAGCGGCCTGCTCAGCCCCGGCGACACCCTGTTCTGCTCCAAGGGCGCCCATGCGGCCAAGGTCCGCGCCGATGGCTCGATCACGGTGGGCGACCTGTCGGGCTCGATCCACAAGATCGGCGCCCTGGTGCAGTCGGCCCCGGCCTGCAACGGCTGGACCTACTGGCACTTCAAGACCGACGCGGGCCTGGCCCCCATCGACGTGCTGCGGGCCCAGGTTCGGGCGGGGATGAACTAGACCAGCACCTCGCCTGCCAGGGCCGCTTTCAGGAACACGCTGGGCAGGGCGCCCAGCCCCTTCCGAGGCGTCCAGACGAAGTCGCCGGCATTGGCGCCGTCGGCGGCGAACACCCGCAGGGTCAGGGAAAAGTGCGTGAAGACGTGCTCGATCGCGCCCCGGTCACGCCAGGCGGCGGCGACGGGCGCCGCTGTGACAGCCTCTTCATCCGACCACGGCGCACTTCGCCAATCCGAAGTCGGCAACCCCAGCATGCCGCCCAGCAGACCCCTGGGCGGACGACGGACCAGCGCCACCTCATCGCCCCGGGTCAGCAGGTAAGCGACACCGTAGCGACGCGGTCGGTCGGCCTTCTTCGTCTTGCGCGGATAGGTCTCCGGCGCGCCGGTCTTGCGGCCCTCGCACCACGCCGAGATCGGACACAGATCGCAAAGCGGCGACTTGGGCCGACAGACCGTGGCGCCCAGATCCATCAGCGCCTGGGCCCAGTCGCCGGGCCGCTCGGCCGTGACCAGATCGCCCGCCAGCGATTTTAGCTCCGGCTTGGCGTCGGGCACGGGGGTCTCGACGGCGAACAGGCGCGCCATCACCCGCTCGATATTGCCGTCGACGACATTGGCCTGCCGGTCAAAGGCGATGGCGGCCACGGCGGCGGCGGTATAGGCCCCGACGCCCGGTAGGGCCCGCAGGCCGTCCTCCGTATCCGGAAACACCCCGCCATGCTGACCGGCCACGGCCCGGGCGCAGGCCAGAAGGTTGCGAGCCCGGGCATAGTAACCCAGCCCCGCCCAGGCCCCCATAAGTTCGCCGTCCTCTACGGCGGCGAGGTCCAGCACCGTCGGCCATCGCTCCGTGAAGCTCAGGAAATAGGGCGTGGCGTGCGGCACGGTGGTCTGCTGCAGCATCACTTCGGACAGCCACACCCGATAGGGATCGCTGCGCACCCCGCCGCGCCGGTCGGCGGGGCCGACACGCCAGGCCAGGTCGCGGGCCTGAAGGTCGTACCAGGCCAGCAAGGCCGAGCGGAGCGCGTCCCGAAAAGGGGTGGAGCGGTCTTTCATGCCTTCCGCCTACCGCAAACCTCGCCTGAGGCGAAGGCCGCGTGCTAGCTTGCGGCCATGGCCCGCCGCCCCCTGCCCACCGCCGAAGAGGCCCTCGCGATCCTGCGCCAGCGCCGCACCCGGCCGCCGATTCGCCCACCGCCGCCGGCGGGCAAGAACCTCGCGCCGCTGCTGAAGGCGCTGGAGGAAAAATACGGTCAGGGCCCGGCCGCCCTGAAGACCCGCTGGAAAGAAATCGTCGGCGAGACCCTGGCCCGCCGCACCGAACCGGTCCGCATCATCAAGGGCCGCAACGGCGCGGGCGGAGCGCTGGAGCTGCGGGTCGACGGTCCCGTCGCGTCGCTGATCCAGCATCAGGCCCCGCAGATCACCGCCCGCCTCGACATGCTGCTGGGCCGGGGAACCGTCACCCGGCTGCGCATTGTCCAGGGACCGCTCAGCGCGCCGGCGGCGGCGCCCGTCCAGCGTTCGCGCCGCAAGCCGCCGCTGGACGCCGCCCTGGAACGCCAGCTGACCGACAGCCTGGCCGACCAGCCCGACGGCGGCCTGAAGGACGCCCTGATGAAACTGGGGCGCGGGGTGTTGCGCAATGACCCTGGCTAAAGCCGACACATTGACAACCCCGCCGCGATTGCGCTCATGCCAAGGCCTTATCAGCGCCGTTTTCGCACGCCTAAAGAATCGCGCTTAACTCCAACGTTCTCGCCTCAAGGAAGATCGATCATGCGTCCGCTGACCCGCCGGCTCCTGACCGCCGTCGCACTCACCGCCTCGCTGGGCGTTGGCCTCTCGGCCTGCTCGAAGAAGGACGCCGTCTCGGCCGACGATATGAGCCGGGGTAATCCCGACGCCAAGATCACCGTGATCGAATACGCCTCGGCCTCGTGCAGCCACTGCGCCCGCTGGAACGAGGAAGTTTTTCCCGCCTTCAAGGCCAAGTACATCGACACCGGCAAGGTCAATTTCGTCTATCGCGAGATGCTGACCCCGCCCGCCCAGGTCGCCGCCGCCTCGTTCCTGATGGCCCGCTGCGCCGGCAAGGACAAGTATTTCGAGGTCGTCGACTCGGTCTATCGCGCCCAGGAAGAGATGTTCACCACCGGCCAGTTCCGCGAGGTTCTTCTGCGCATCGGCCAGTCGGCCGGCCTGGACGAAGCCAAGTTCAACGCCTGCGTCACCGATGAGAAGGCGCTGAAGGCCCTGAATGATCGCGTCGAGAAGAACGCCAAGGCCTTCAACGTCCAGGGCACCCCGACCTTCATCGTCAACGGCAAGGTGGTCGGCGACGCCGCCGGCGGCGAGCGCAGCCTGGCCGAGCTGGACGCGGCCATCGCCGCCGCTTCCAAGTAAGGACGCCGCCTTGCCTCTCGACCGTCGCGCGCTGATCGCCTCCAGCCTGGTCCTCGCGGCCGGGCCGGCGATGGCGCGCGCAGCGCCGCTGCCCGCTGCGCCGGGCGACATGGTCATGGGATCGCCGAAGGCGCCGTTGCAGCTGGTGGTCTTTGCTTCACCCAGCTGCCCCCATTGCGGCCACTGGTGGAACGACGACCTGCCGGCCATCCGCAAGGCCTATATCGACACCGGCAAGGTGCGGCTGGTGTTTCGCGAGTTCCTGACCGGACCCGTAGAGTTCGCCGCCGCCGCCTTCCTGCTGGCCCGTCGCGTGGGCGCGCCCCGCTATTTCGCCGTGCTGGACGCGGTGTTCGCCAGGCAGACCGTCATCCTTCAGAGCGGCGAGCTCTGGGAAGGCCTGCTGGCCATCGGCAAGGACTTTGGCCTGACCGAAGCCCAGTTCACCGCTGCCCTGCAGGATCAGCAGGCCCTGGCCGCGCTCAATGAACGTGTCGAGATCGCCGGCGTCCGCGACAAGGTCCAGGTCACCCCCACCTTTATTCTCGATGGCCGCAAGGTCCCCGGCGAACTGACCGCCGACAGCCTCAAGGCCGCCCTGGCCTCGTCGGCCAAGGGCTGAGGCGGAGGGAGCCGCCTCCGTGCAGTTCCTGCGCCTGCGCCTTACGGGCTTCAAGTCCTTCGTCGAGCCGACCGAGTTCAGGATCGAGCCCGGCCTAACCGGCATTGTCGGGCCCAATGGCTGCGGCAAGTCCAACCTGCTGGAAGCCCTGCGCTGGGTGATGGGCGCCAATTCGGCCAAGGCCATGCGAGCCGGCGGCATGGACGACGTGATCTTCGCCGGCAGCGGCGCGCGTCCGGCCCGCAACCACGCCGACGTCACCCTGACCATCGACAATGCCGACCGCACGGCGCCCGCTCAGTTCAATGACGACCCGGTGCTTGAGGTCGTGCGCCGTATCGACCGGGGCGAGGGCTCGACCTATCGCATCAACGGCCGCGAGGTGCGGGCCCGCGACGTGCAGCTGCTGTTCGCCGACGCCTCGACAGGGGCCAATTCGCCGGCCCTGGTGCGCCAGGGCCAGATCAGCGAGCTGATCGGCGCCAAGCCGCAGAACCGCCGCCGCATCCTGGAAGAAGCGGCCGGCGTCTCGGGACTTCACACCCGCCGCCACGAGGCCGAGCTGCGGTTGCGGGCCGCAGAGACCAATCTCTCGCGCCTCGAGGACGTGGCCCGAGAACTTGAGACGGCCCTCAACCGCCTGCGTCGCGAAGCCCGCCAGGCCGAGAAGTACAAGCGACTGTCAGCCGAGATCCGGGCCGTGCAGGGCGCGGTGCTGTTCGCACGCTGGGCCGAGGCCCGCGACACCCTGCATCGCACCCAGACCGAGGCGACCGACGCTGCTCGCGCCGTCGAAGACACCGCCCGCGCCGCCGCCGCCACCCAGGTCGAGATCACCCGCGCCGAGGCCGCCATGCCGCCCCTGCGCGAGGAGGCGACCATCGCCCAGGCCGTGCTGGGCCAACTGGCCATCCAGAAAGACCGCGCCGAGCGCGAGGCCGAGGCTGCGGCCGCCGAGTTCCAGCGCCTGTCGGCGGATCTGGCCCGCATTGATGACGACCGGGCGCGCGAGGCGCAGACCCAGCAGGACGCCGTCCAGGCTCTTGCCCGGCTCGACGCCGAGCTGTCCGAGGTTCGAGCCCTCGTCGCCGCCGCGCCGGAGCGCGGCCCCGAACTGGCCGCCGCCGCCGAGGCCGCCGAGGAGGCGCGCGCCGACGCCGAGGCCGTGGTCGAGCAGCTAGCCGCCCGCGCCGCCGCCGAGGACGCCCGCGCCCGCGCCGCCGCCGCGCGGCTGGCCGATGCCGAGGGGCGCCTGGCCCGCACGGTCCGCGCCCTCGACCAGGCCAGGTCAGAACGCGGGGCCCTTGGCCCGGAGAGCGATCCAGCCGCCGCCGACGCCCGCCAGCGTTTCGACAATGCGCAGGCCGCCCTGACCGCCGCCCGCGCTGCCCTGGAAGCCGCCGAAGCCGAGCGCGCCAAGGCTGCCGAGCAGGAGGCCATGGCGCGCCAGCTGGCGCGCAGCCTGGAAGACCAGTTGGGCCGTCTGCGCACCGAGGCCCGGGGTCTGGCCCAACTGACCGCGCCGCGCAGCAAGAGCGGCCACGCCCCGGCCCTCGACGCCGTTTCGCCCGACAAGGGCTATGGCGCGGCGCTGGCCGCCGCCCTCGGAGACGATCTGGACGCGGCCCTGGACGCGCGCGCGCCGTCCTACTGGGGCGGCGCCGAGGCGCCGTCGCCCTCGTGGCCGGAGGGGGCGCAGGCCCTGGCCCCGCTGGTCAAGGCTCCGCCCGAGCTGGCCGCGCGCCTGGCCCTGACCGCCGTGGTCGAGCGCGCCGATGGCGAGCGGCTTCAGAAGAGCCTGACGCCCGGCATGCGGCTGGTCTCCCGCGAGGGCGACCTGTGGCGCTGGGACGGCTTCGTCGCCCGCGCCGACGCCCCCAGGCCCGCCGCCGTCCGGCTGGAGCAGCGCACCCGCCTGGCCGAGGTGGAAGCCGAGATCGACCTTCAGGCGCCGCGCGCCGAGGCCACAGCCGCCGCCCTGAGGACCGCTTCGGACGCCTTGCGAATCGCCGAAGAGGCCCTGCGCGACCGGCGCCGGGCGCCGCCGGACGCCGAGCGCCTGCTGGCCGGCGCCCGCGACGCCGTCGCCCAGTTCGAACGCCAGGCCGCGCTTCGCGCGGCAAGGGCCCAATCGCTGGACGAGACCATCGCCCGCTTTGAGGCCGAACACGTCGAGGCCGAGACCGCCCTCACCGCCGTCCGAGCCGAGCATGCCGGCGCGACGGGCGCCGCCGACCTGGCGCCGCAGCTTGCGCAGGCCCGGCAGGCCGCCGCCGGCGCCCGGGAAGCCGCCTCGACCGCTCGCGCCGCTCTGGATGTCGAGACCCGCGAACGGGCCGGCCGCCAGCGCCGGCTGGAAAGCCTGGAACGCGATCACGGCGATTGGACGCGCCGGGCTGAAGCGGCCGGCAAGCGTACCGCCGCGCTGGAGGCCGACCGCATCAAGGCCGCCGACGCCCTGGAAGCCGCCCGCGAGGCGCCGGCTGTCCTGAAGGAAAAGTTGCTGGTCCTGCTGGACGAGTTCGGCGCCGCAGAGGCGCGCCGCACCAGAGCCAGCGACGCCCTGGAAGAGGCCGAAACCGCCCGACTGACCGCCGACCGCGCCGCCCGCGCCGCCGACCAGGCCGCCGGCGAAGCCCGCGAGCGGCGTGCTGCCCTGGTCGCCCACCTAGACGGAGCCCGAGGCCGCTTCGCCGAGATCGCCGGCAATATCCGCGAATCGGTGCGCATGGAGCCCGAGGAACTGGGGCGCCACGTCGCCGGCGAGGCCGTGGCCGTGCCCAAGGACGCGGCAGGTGTGGAAGCCCACCTCTTCGCGCTCGAAAGAGAGCGTGACGCCATCGGCCCGGTGAACCTGCGAGCCGAGGAAGAGGCCCAGGAATATGCGGCGCGCCTGGAGACCATGCGCACCGAACGCGCCGACCTGTCGGGCGCCGTCGGCAAGCTGCGGGCCGGCATCGAGGAGCTGAACGCCGAGGGCCGCGAGCGCCTGCTGGCCGCCTTCGAGGTGATCAACGGCCATTTCCAGACCCTCTTCCAGGCCCTGTTCGGCGGCGGTCAGGCCGAGCTGCGGCTGGTCGAGAACGATGACCCTCTCGAAGCAGGTCTTGAGATCTACGCCTGCCCGCCCGGCAAGCGCATGGCCAGCATGAGCCTGATGAGCGGCGGCGAGCAGGCCCTGACGGCCAGCGCCCTGATCTTCGGCGTGTTCCTGGCCAACCCGGCTCCGATCTGCGTGCTCGACGAAGTCGACGCGCCGCTGGATGACGCCAATGTCGACCGCTACTGCAACATGCTCGACGAGATGCGCCGCCGCACCCAGACCCGCTTCATCGCCATCACCCACAATCCGGTGACCATGAGCCGGATGGACCGCCTGTTCGGTGTCACCATGGGCGAGCGGGGCGTCAGCCAGCTGGTCAGCGTGGACCTGTCGACGGCCGAGCAACTGGTCGCCGCGCAGTAGAGCTTCAGCCGCCGATCAGCTGCGACAGCGCCAGTCGCAGCGGGTTCTGCGGATCAGCCAGCAGCTTCACCGCCATGGCGCATGACATTGTCACCAACAGCGGCCGGATCAGCCCGGCGCCAAACCGCATGGCCAGCCGCGAGCCGACCTGAGCGCCGAGGAAGGCCCCGGCGGCCATGGCCAGGCCGATCGGCCAGATCACCGCGCCTTTGAGAATGAACAGAACCAGGCTGCCCAGATTGCTGGCGGCGTTGGCCAGCTTGGTGTGGGCGGTGGCCTTCAGCGCGCCATAGCCCAGCAGGGTCACGATCGCGACCATGTAGAAAGCCCCAGCGCCCGGCCCGAAGATGCCGTCATAAAAGCCGACCAGCGGCGCGACGAAGCCGGCGAACACCGGCAGGGTCAGTCGGGCGAGGCCGTCCTCGGCCTTCAGGGCCTTGGAGAGCGCGAAATACAGCGCGATGACGATCAGCAGGATCGGCACCAGGGCCTTGAGAAAGGTCGGTGACAGCAGGCTGGCGCAAAGGGCGCCGCACAGGCCCGCGAGGCCGGCGGAGAGGGCGACCGGCAGGGCGGTCTTCCAGTCAATCAGGCCGCGACGCGCGAAGGCGATGGTCGACGACACCGAACCAAAGGAGCCCTGCAGCTTGTTGGTGGCCAGCGCCGCGACAGGATCAAGGCCCGCCAGCAGGAGCGCCGGCAGGGTCAGAAGACCTCCGCCGCCCGCTATGGCGTCGAAAGCTCCGGCCAGCGCGGCCACGGCGAACATCGTCGCCAGCAGTTCAGGTTGGACAAGGTCCATGGGCCGGCCCTCCCGCATGGCAGGCTTGAGAGCCTGGACCATGCGGTCGAGTCGCGGCTCGGGAGGAAGCGGAAAGGGCCATTGGACCCTTGCCGTCTGATCAACCGATCAGATTGCCCCACTCGTGAGCGCGGGCGCTCTTGGTGTTGCGCCCCAGGGAGCGAAGCTGCTCGCGCTGGGCGGCCTTCTCTTCCTTGCGCATCTTCTGCTCGGCGGCGGCGTCGGTCTTGCGTTCCTTGCGCTCGGCGCGCTTGGCCGCGAGGATCGCTTCCTGCTTGGCCAACTGCTCAAGGCGGACGACTTCGCGGGCTGCGGCGCGCGCCGCGCGCACCGCTTCCAGTTCGGCGGCGCGAAACTCTTCGCGCTTGTCGAAATCAGGATCCGTGACGGTGGGCTTGGGCTTCATTTTCGCCAGCATGGCCTTCTTGGCCTCGGCGGCGGCGGAGATACGATCGGAGAAACCGGTGTTCTTCAGATGCGACATGAATCTTCTGGCTAAGGGAAAGACGCGGCTCTCAAACCTCAAAATGATGCAAAAAGCAATGCGTCATCCCGGGCGCGCGTAGAACCGACGACTGGCTGCGGCTGATATGTCGCGGATCGGCGGCGATACAGAACGTTGGAGCCTTGCCTTGCGCTCAGGCGGGCCTCACGGGCGGCTTCGCCACGCGGCTTTCTTGCCCTGCGCCCCGGACACGAAGCCGACACCGCAAGGTTTTGCCCGCCGATGGGCGCCGTAGCGTAAAACGCCTTATTATACAGACGCTTGCATCACCCCAAGCCAACCTTGACGCACCGCAGCGAGGTCTATAGGTTCCGCCGCGATCAAGCCGGCCGGAAATACGTCTCTTACAGGCGTATCCGCGGGCGTTTTCGGACCTGACCGCTCCCATGCCCAAGGCCGACGAACCGAACGACAAGGCCCTACAAAGCCTCGACGCTCGGCTCGCCGCATTCGAGGCCAAGAAGGCGGCAGAACAGCCGGTGCGCGCGGAGCACGAGAAATCGTCCCAGGACGGCTATCGGCTTCTGGCGGATATGATCGGCGGCGTCCTGGTGGGTCTCGGCTTTGGCTGGGTTCTCGATCAGTTCGCCCACACGGCGCCCTGGGGCATGGTTGGCGGTCTGCTGATCGGCATGGGGGCGTCAATATTCTCCGTCGTCCGCAAGGCGACGAAACTGAGCGCGCAGGCGTCAGCAAAAGCTCCAGAGGAGCAGGCTGGCGAAGACACGGGAGGCGGGTCTACCGCCCCCAAGCAGAAGAGAGACTAGGGCCAATGGCCGATCCGATGCATCAGTTCCAGATCCAGAAGATCGTGGAACTGCCGACCGTCACCGTGCTGGGCCAAGCGATCGACCTGTCGATCACCAATTCCGTGGCCGCCATGCTGCTGGCCGCGACTCTGGTCATCGCGTTCTATGTCCTGGCTTCTGCGAAACAGGCCGTGGTGCCCGGTCGCCTGCAGTCCGTCGGCGAGATGCTCTACGGACTGGTCAACGGCCTGACCGAGTCGATCATCGGCCACGATGGCAAGAAGTACCTGCCCTTCGTCTTCACCCTGTTCATCTTCGTGCTGTTCGCCAACATCCAGGGGATGTTCCTGGTGTTCACCGCCACGTCGCAGATCGCCGTGACCCTGACCCTGGGCCTGCTGGTCATCCTGACTGTCGTGACCGTCGGCTTCGCCAAGAACGGCCTGAAGTTCTTCAAGCTGTTCGCCCCGTCGGGCGTGCCGTGGCCGCTGTACTTCCTGCTGGTGCCGATCGAGATCCTGTCGTTTCTGATCCGCCCCGTCACCCTGGCCCTGCGTCTGTTCGGCAACATGCTGGGCGGCCACGTGGTGCTGAAGATCTTCGCCGGCTTCGTCGTCGCCCTGGGCGGCATGGGCGTGCTCGGCTGGGCCGGCGCGGCGCTGGCCCTGTCCTCCGTCGTTGCTCTGACGGCTCTAGAGTTCATGGTGGCCTTCCTTCAGGCCTTCGTGTTCGCGGTGCTCACCTGCGTCTATCTGAACGACGTCGTGCACCTCGACAGCCACTGATCACCTTTTTTCCTTTCCAACCTTTCGATCTTTAGGAGTCTCACAATGGAAGCTGAAGCCGCGAAGTACATCGGCGCTGGTCTGGCGATGCTGGGCATGATCGGCGCGGGCATCGGCCTGGGCGTGATGTTCGGTAACTATTTCCAAGGCGCTCTGCGCAACCCGACCGCCGCCGCTCAAGAGCGTCCGATGCTGTTCCTGGGCATGGCGCTGACGGAAGCCCTGGGCATCTTCGCCCTGGTCATCGCCTTCCTGATCCTCTTCTCCTAAACCCCGGCGCGAGCCGCTTCCCCCGGAAGCAGCTCGCTCCGAGTCTTTGATTTTTATCTAAGAGGCGTCTTCGCCCATGGCGACGGAAACTCACGGCACGGTCGAGACGACTGGTGCGCCCGAGGCTCACGGTGGCGGCGGACTTCCGCAGCTGCAGTTCGAGCACTGGGGCGGCCAGATCGTCTGGCTGTTGCTCATCTTCGCCGTTCTGTACGTGGTGCTGTCCAAGGGCCTGCTGCCCCGGGTCAGTGGCGCGATCGAGACGCGCGGGGCCAAGATTGCCGGCGACATCGCCGACGCCCGTCGTCTGAAGGACGAAGCCGAGGTCCAGGCCCGTGCGGCTGCGGCCGAGGTCGCCGAGGCTCGCGCTTCGGCCCAACGGACTGCGGCGGACGCCAAGGCCAAGGCTTCGGCCATCGCTGCCGAGCGTCAGGCGAAGGAAGAGGCTGTGCTGGCTGAGAAGCTGGCGACCGCCGAAGCCGGCATCCAGGCCGCGCGCGACCGGGCCATGAGCCATGTCGGCGCCGTGGCTTCGGATACGGCCAGCGCCATCGTCGAGAAGCTCACGGGCAAGGCGGCCACGGCCGCCGAGCTCAAGGCGGCCACGGCCTAAGGAGAGACAGACGATGGAACACGAGTCCCTTTTCAGCCTCTCAAACCCCGAGTTCTGGGTTCTGGTCGCGCTGGTCCTGTTCTTCGGCCTGCTGGTCGTGCTCAAGGTCCTGCCGGGCGCCCTGTTCGGGGCGCTCGACGCCCATGCCGCCAAGATCAAGGCCGAACTCGACGAAGCCCAGCAACTGCGGGAAGAGGCCCAGGCCCTGCTCGCCGATGTGAAGGCGCAGCGCGAGGACGCCGAACGTCAGGCCGCCGGCATGATCGAGGCCGCCAAGGCTGACGCCAAGCGTCTGGCCGAGGAAGCCAAGGAAAAGCTCGAGGAGCAGATCAAGCGCCGCGCCGAAATGGCCGAACGCAAGATCGCTCAGGCCGAAGCCCAGGCTACGGCGGACGTCAAGGCTGCGGCTGTCGACCTTGCCGCCCAGTCTGCTGAAGTCATCCTGACGGCGCGTCTGGCAGGTCTGAAGAGCGATCCGCTGGTCGATGCGGCCATCGGTCAGATGGCCGCCAAGCTGCAATAGCAGACGGCGAACGGCTTAAACGATCAAGGGCGCGGCCTTACGGCTGCGCCCTTTTTCTTTGAGTCCACATCCGGCGGGCGTGCTTGCGTCCCCGCTTCAGCACCCGCCACCGCGCCTTGCGCAGGATCATCTTCTCCGTGCGCAGCAACTGCTGCCAGAAGACCAGCAGCACCTCGGGCTCGCGCCGCATCAGGCGCCGGATCGGGAAGACCAGCTTGGGATGGCGGCGCTGCCAGCGGATGAACGTCTTGCGGGCCTGGAACGAGTAGCGCAGCACGATCATCAGGCCGATCACGAGCATCGGCAGGCCGATGTGTCCCGGCAGGGGCGTCAGGACCGCGCCGGCCAGGATCACCACACTGCCGAAGGTGATCGCGGCGACGCGATAGGCGCGCGCCGCCGACTCGCGCAGCAGCAAGGCCAACCGGGCGCGCCGGCGGACCTTGTGCTTGATTTCGATGGCAGCGGTTGAAGCGATCGTCACCGACGACGGCGCTTGATCGACTTGCGCCAGCGCACAGCCACGCGCCAACGGCGCGGGATGACCAGCCGCTCGATCCGCAAAGCCTGTTGCCACGCCACCAGGATCACCTCGGGCTCGCGGCGCAGCAGCCGGCGAATCGGGAAGATCAGCTTGGGGTGAGCATGCTGGAAGCGCACGAACTGCTTGCGGGCCTTGAACGAGTTGCGCAGCACCAGCATCAGGCCCACCACCGTCAGCGGCAGGCCCAGGGGGCCGGGCAGCGGCGCGATCAGCGCGCCGGCCAGCACCAGCAGCAGGCCAAGCACGACCAGCACGACGCGCAGGACGCGCGCCACGATCTCGCGGGCGAGATCATCGGCAGGGGAAAAACGTGCGCGCGGCATGGCGAGGGCGACTGAGACATTCATGAGGGGGCTGATGGACTACGCGCTCCGCTTGCTACCTGGAAAATCCAATCAGCCCGACGCGCCAGCCTGATATGTGGATCGATAAGGGCGCCGTAAAGGCGCCCTATCGCCGCGTGTCGAAATAGTTCCCTGCTATTCGGCGGCCAGTGGCGCTTCAGCCACAGGTTTCCACCTCAACCGGGGCTTGCGGGCCGCCAGAGTCTCGTCGAGACGCTTGAGGGGGGCGTGGAAAGGCGCACCCTTGAAACGATCGACATCGCCTGCCTTGGCGGCGCCGGCCAGGGCGCGCAGCGCCACCACGAAGCGATCCAGCTCCTGCTTGCTCTCGGTTTCGGTCGGCTCGATCAGCATCGCCCCGTGGACGACCAGCGGGAAATACATGGTCATCGGGTGGAAGCCCTCATCGATCATCGCCTTGGCGAAGTCGAGCGTGGTCACGCCGGTGCCTTCCAGCCAGCTGTCGTCGAACAGGGCTTCGTGCATGCACGGGCCGTCCGGGAAGGCCGGGCTCATCACGTCCGACAGGCGGGCCTTCAGATAGTTGGCGTTTAGAACCGCATCCTCGGCCACCTGACGCAGGCCGTCAGCCCCATGGCTGAGCATGTAGGCATAGGCGCGGGTGTACATGCCCATCTGGCCATGGAAGGCGCTCATGCGGCCAAAGGCGGTTTCCGCGCCCGCCTCGCCGGCATGTTCGACCAGGGCGAAGCCATCGTCGCCGTGGACGAGCCAGGGGGTGGGCGCGAAGGGCGCGAGCGCCTCGCTGAGCACCACGGGCCCCGCGCCCGGCCCACCGCCGCCGTGGGGCGTCGAGAAGGTCTTGTGCAGGTTGATGTGCATGGCGTCGACGCCCAGGTCGCCCGGGCGCACGCGGCCGACGATGGCGTTGAAATTGGCGCCGTCGCAGTAGAAATAGGCCCCCGCCGCATGGGTCAGGCGGGCGATCTCGACGACGTCGCGCTCGAACAGGCCGCAGGTATTGGGGTTGGTGACCATGATGGCGGCAACGTGGTCGCCGAGCTTCGACGCCAGGTCGGCCAGATCCACGCGGCCGTCCTCGGTCTGGGCGATCTCGACCACCGTATAGCCGACGAAGGCCGCCGTGGCCGGATTGGTGCCGTGGGCGCTGGTCGGGGCCAGGACGGTCTTGCGATGACCCTGGCCATTGGCCTCATGGGCGGCGCGGATGGCCAGCATGCCGCACATCTCGCCATGGGCGCCGGCCTTGGGCGTCAGGGCCACGGCCGGCATGCCGGTCAGGGTCTTCAGCCAATGGGCCAGACGGTCCATCAGCTCCAGGGCGCCCTGCACGGTCGACTGCGGCTGCAGCGGGTGGATGTCAGCAAAGCCCGACAGACGGGCCATCTTCTCGTTGAGGCGCGGGTTGTGCTTCATCGTGCACGAGCCCAGCGGATACAGCGCCAGGTCGATGGCGTGGTTCTTCTGGCTCAGGCGCACATAGTGGCGCACGGCTTCGGGCTCGGAGAGACCCGGCAGGCCGATCGGCGCGGTGCGCAGCAGGCCGCCCAGGTCGTCAGCGGGGGCCGAGGCTTCCGGCAGGTCGACGCCGGTCTTGTTCCAGCCGCCCAGTTCGAAGATCAGGGCTTCGTCCTGCAGCAGACCGCGAGCCCCGGTCAGGGTCGCGTGCGCATCGACGGTGTCATTGGCGGTTTCGGGACGGGTCGGCCGTCCGACGCTGTTCATGCTCATTGGGCGATGACCTTGGCCAGAACCTTGGCGAAGAAGGTGATGTCGATATCGAGGGTGGTCTCGGTGGCGGCCACCAGCAGCACGTCGTCGAGGCCAGCATGGGCGTCGAGGCGCGAGAACGGCACCCCGGCGATGATGCCGTGACCGGCCAGGGTCTCGACGACCTCGACGGCCTTGCCAGGCACGCGGATGGCGAACTCGTTGAAGAACCGCGAGGTCAGGATCTCGACGCCAGGGACGGCGGCCAGGGCGTCGCGCAGGGCGCGGGCTTTTTCGTGATTGATCGCCGCCAACTGACGCAGGCCCACCTCGCCCAGCAGGCTCATGTGGATGCTGAAGGCCAGGGCGCACAGGCCGCTGTTGGTGCAGATGTTGGATGTGGCCTTGTCGCGGCGGATGTGCTGCTCGCGGGTCGACAGGGTGAGCACGAAGCCGCGACGGCCGTCGGCGTCGACGGTCTCGCCGCACAGCCGGCCCGGGGCCTGGCGGATATATTTTTCCTTGCAGGCGAAGAGGCCGACATAGGGACCGCCGAAGTTCAGGCCGTTGCCGATCGACTGGCCCTCGGCCACTACGATGTCGGCGCCCATCTCGCCAGGCGACTTCAGCAGGCCCAGCGAGACGACCTCGGTGGTGACCACGATCAGCAGCGCGCCGGCGGCCTGGGCGGCGGCGGCGATCTTGCTCACATCGGTGGCCGTGCCGAACACGTTGGGGGTCTGGACGACGACACAGGCGGTATCGGCGTCGATCGCGGCGATCACCGCGTCCTCGGCGTCGATGGCGACGGCCAGGCGCTGGGTGGCGACGCCGGCCGCATGGGCCAGGGTGTCGATGGTCTCGACATAGTGCGGATGGATGCCGCCCGACATCACCGCCTTGTTGCGGCGGGTCACGCGGGTGGCCATCATCACCGCCTCGGCGGCGGCGGTGGAGCCGTCATAGAGTGAGGCGTTGGCCACTTCCATGCCGGTAAGGGCCGCGACCTGGGTCTGGAACTCGAACAGCACCTGAAGCGTGCCCTGGGCGATTTCCGGCTGGTAGGGCGTGTAGCTGGTCAGGAATTCCGACCGCTGGATGATGTGGTCGACCGTGGCCGGCACATGATGGCGATAGGCCCCCGCGCCGCAGAAGAAGGGCCCCTCCCCCGCCGAGCGGTTGCGCTTGGCCAGGGCCGACATCTCGCGCTCGACCTCCAGTTCGCCGGCGTGCAGCGGCAGGTCGACGGTTCCGGAACGCTGGGCGGAGGCGGGCACGTCGACGAACAGGGCGTCGATCGAGTCCACGCCGATGACGCCAAGCATTTCGGCGCGATCTTCGGGCGTGAGGGGGAGGTAACGCATGGGGAGGAGCCTGTGCTTGTCATCCCGGCCTGGACCGGGAAGACAGGAAAATCAGAGGGTCGAGAGGAAGGCTTCGTAGGCGTCGCGGTCCATCAGGGCCTCGACCTCGGCGGGGGCCGACAGCTTGAGCCTGGCGAACCAGCCGCCCGTTTCCGGCAAGGCGTTGACGGTTTCGGGCGCATCACCCAGGGCGGCGTTGGCCTCGACCACCTCGCCCGAGACCGGGGCGTAGACGTCGGAAGCGGCCTTGACGCTCTCGACTACGGCCAGGCCGTCGCCCTGCTTCACGGTCTTGCCGACTTCGGGGACCTCGACGAACACCACGTCGCCCAGTTGCTCGGCGGCATAGGCGGTGATGCCGACGGTGGCGATGTCGCCTTCGACGGCGACCCATTCATGGTCTTTGGTAAAGCGCATCTTTTCCGGCCCTTGGAACTAGAGTTTGCGGACGTAACGATTGGGAACGAACGGCGAGGCCACGACCTCCGCCGCCTGCGGCTTGCCGCGAACGATGACTTTCAGCTGCGCGCCGATAACCGCCAGGGCGGGTGGGACGAAGCCGATGGCGATGGCGCCGCCGACGCTGGGGCCAAAACCGCCGCTGGTGACCACGCCGACCACGGCGCCGGTCTCATCGGCGATCTCGGCGCCTTCGCGGGCGGGAGCGCCCTCCAGAACGCGCAGATTGACCCGCACGCGCTTCAGCTCGCCGGCCAGTTCCTTGCCGATGCGACCGACACCCAGATAGTCGCCGGCCTCGCGGCGGCTCTTGCCGATGGCGAAGTTCATGCCGGCCTCGATCGGCGAGACTGTCTCGTCCATATCGTGGCCATAGAGCGGCAGACCGGCTTCAAGGCGAAGGCTGTCGCGGGCGCCCAGGCCGATGGCCTTCACGCGCTCGTCTTCCAGCAGGGTGTTCCAGATGCGCGCGGCATCGGCGGCCGGCACCGAGATCTCGTAGCCGTCCTCGCCGGTATAGCCCGAGCGGGAGATGATGGCGTCAACGCCGAAGGCGGTCAGGGCGGCGGTGTCCATGAACACCATGCTCGCGGCCTCGGGCACATGGGCGGCCAGCACGGCGGCGGCCTCGGGACCTTGAAGCGCCAACAGGGCGCGGTCCTCAAGGCGCTCAACCGTCGCTTCGCCCTTCAGGGCCTCGGCGATGATGGCGTAGTCATTGTCCTTGCAGGCGCCGTTGACCACGATGAACAGGCCATCGTCGTCAGGCCGCGCGGTCATCAAGTCGTCGATCACGCCACCTTCGGCGTTCAGCAGCACCGCATAGCGCTGCTTGCCGGGCTTGAGGCCCTGATAATCGGCCGAGACCAGCTTCTCGAAGCTCTTGGCGGGATTGGCGCCGCGCAGCCGGGCCTGGCCCATGTGCGAGACGTCGAAGAGGCCCGCATGTTCGCGGGTCCACAGATGCTCTTTCAGCACCCCGTCCTTGTATTGCACCGGCATGGAGTAGCCCGCGAACGGGACCATGCGGGCGCCGGCGGCGACGTGCGCGTCGTACAGGGGCGTCTTCTTGAGATCTTGGTCGGACACGCGGGGACTCCAAACGGGGACGGCGCTGCTAGCCCGGCTTTCACCAGACGATAGCGCCCCCGCTGTCCCTTTGACCTGAGAGATTCCGGCCACCCTTCAAAGTGAAAAGGGCGCGACCTTGCTCCTTCGGCGGACAATCCCACTTCCTGTTCTAAAGGAGAGCAGACTGCCTCTTTCCAGCGTTCCTAAACCCGCGCGGTCCTTTTGCCTGAGCGTTTCCGGGGCGGTTGCGCCTTCGGCCTCGGGACGCGAATCCCGATGTCTCCCGCGTGGGTCTTGGGCTCAATGCGGGAGGCGGCGGATGGAGTCAACGGGGCAGATGCCCCCGCGTCAAACTCTCTTCCGATTGCTTGAAGCTGCGCTGGAAGGTCCGTCTTGAAGTCGCAGATTGCGACTTCAAGACGGATACAATCCTACATCCGGTCCGGCGCTTCGATGCCCAGCAGCTCCAGGGACTGCTCCAGCTGACGCAGGGTGGTCTGGGCCAGGTTGAGGCGTGAGGCGCGGGTCGGCTCGTCGTCGGCGCTCATGATCGGGCAGGCCGCGTAGAATTTCGAGAAGGTCTGGGCCAGCTTGTAGGCGTGCTCGGCCACGAAGTTGGGAGCCTTCTTGTCATAGGCCTCGGTCAGCGCGCCCTCGAAGGCGTCCAGCAGCATGGCCAGATCGCGCTCGGCCGGCTGGCCGATGACGATCCGACCGGCCTGAACCCCCGCTTCTGCAGCCTTGCGCAGCACGCTCTTGATGCGCACCGACTGGTACAGCAGGTAGGGCCCGGTCTTGCCCTCGAAACTGGTGAAGCGGTCGAGATCGAAGACGTAGGACGTGCCGCGGAAGTTCTGCAGGTCGGCGAACTTCAGGGCCGCGATCCCCACCTTGTGGGCGGTGTCCTCGAAGGCTTCCTCTGACAGCTCGGCGCCGAGGCCGGCTTCGCGCAGGCGCTCGCGGGCCTTTTCACGGGCCATCTCGATCAGGTCGTGCAGCTTCAGAACGCCGCCGGCGCGGGTCTTGAACGGCTTGCCGTCGCTGCCGTTCATGGTGCCAAAGCCGATATGCTCCAGCGTGCCAGGCTCGGCGTAGCCGGCCAGATAGGCGGCGCGGAACACCGTCTCGAAGTGATCGGCCTGACGTTGGTCGACGCAGTAGAGAATCAGGTGCGGGTCAAAGGTGCTGCGCCGGTCCAGAATTGTGGCCAGATCGGTCGTGCCATACATGGCCGAGCCTTCCGACGAGACCACAAGCAAAGGCAGCACGTCGCGCTTGTCGCCTTCCTGGGCCACCCGGACGATGCGCGCGCCCTGATCGTCGACCAGCAGGCCCTTGTCCTCCAGCTGGCGCACCATCGGCGCGATCAGCTCCTGGACATCGCTCTCGCCCTTCCAGAGGTCGAAGTCGACGCCAAGGGCGTGGAACTCGCGCTCCAGAGCCACGCGGCTGACATTGACGAAATGGCGCCACAGCAGGCGGTAGCCGAAGCGGCCGTTCTGCAACTCGGCGGTCGCCCGACGGGCCCGCTCCTTGTAGTCCAGGTCTTCCTTCTGACGGGCCGACGCCAGGGGATACAGGCGGTCCAGGTCGGCCAGGCTGACCAGCGGAACGAACTCCGCCAGCACCTTGTCCTCGTCGGCCTTGGTGAAGCCGCGCGGCGCTTCGGGCAGCTTTTCCATCAGGGCCTGGATGAACGAATGCTCGTCCATCACCGCGACGATCAGCAGGCCCATCTGGAAGCCCCAGTCGCCGAAATGGGCGTCGCCCACCACGTCGTCGCCGCGGAAGCGGTACAGGCGCTTGACCGACTCGCCGATGATCGAGGCGCGCAGGTGGCCCACATGCATCGGCTTGGCGACATTGGGGCCGGCATAGTCGATCAGGACGCGGCGCGGCTCTTCGACCAGGGCGGCGCCGACGCGGGGATCGGCGGAGATCTCCTTGGCGCGGGCCGACAGGGCCTCAGCGCTGACACGCATGTTGATGAAGCCGACGCCGGCAATTTCCACCGAGGCCAGGCGTGGGTCGCCCTTCAGGTGATCGACCACCTGCACCGCGATCTCGCGCGGATTGCGCTTGGCGCTCTTGGCGGCCGCGAGGGCGCCGTTGCACTGGAAATCGGCGAGATCGGGCCGGTCGGACGCCGTGACACGCCCGAACTCGGGAGACAGTCCGGCGGCCTGGAAGGCGGCTGCGGCCGCCTCGCTCAAGGACCGCTTCAAATCACTCATTGCTTGTTGGGAGTCCCTGCTTGGGCGGTCGTCTGGCCGGCATTGACCCTGAAGCGCTTGCCCTCACGATTGAAGGCGGCCATTTCCGGGGTCACGTCGAAGCCGACCAGGACTTCGAAATTGCCGCCGCTGACCTTGGCGTCAGCGCGCGGGATGGTGATGGTCTGCAGTTGCTCGGTGGCGAAGACACGATCCTGGCCCGCCGGGAAGGTGATCGGCAGATCGAAATATTCCTTGGCGATGATGGACTGGTTCCGCTCGGTGACGGCAACCCAGTAGCGGTAGTTGCGCTGGGGTTCCGCGCCCTGTGGGCCGCGGCCGAGCTGGAACAGCACTTCGACACGGATGCTGATCGGATCGTCGCTCTTATAGGCGCAGCCCGACGAAATGCCCTGGATCTCGCCGGTATAGGCCACGGCGGCCGGGTTTTCCCGCCCGTCCTTGAACTCGACGAAGCGGCTGGCGTCGTACAGCACCTTCACATAGGGGCATGGGCCGGCGTTGCGCAGCTGGGCCAGCGGCGCCTTGGACTGGTTCCACTCCTCGTCGCGCTTCTTTTTCTTGCTGGCCTGCTCTTCGTCCTGCTGACCCTGGTCCTGGCCGCGACCGCGAGCCTGGGCGTGAACGCTCGTCGCGGTCACCGCGATCGAAACAGCCATCAGGGCGCTGAGGGCGACAGTGAAATGAGGGCGCATGAAACGTCCGGTCAGAAAATGAAAGAGCCTGAAGGGGCGCATGCCCCCGTCGGCGTCATGCAGCCTGATAAAGGCATATGCGTGACGTCGCAATCAACTGCTTTGGGGACGGACCTGAGCTGCGGCGCTGGCGCCGGGGGCTTCGAACGCTTAGGTTCCTGCTCATGAACGCCCATGCTCCGGTCCGTCCGCCGCTCACCGTCGTGCTCGCCAGCCCTCGGGGCTTCTGCGCGGGCGTCGATCGCGCCATCCAGATCGTTGAGCGCGCCATCGAGAAATTCGGCGCGCCGGTCTATGTCCGCCACGAGATCGTCCACAACCGCCACGTCGTCGACCGCCTGAAGGCGCTGGGCGCGGTGTTCATCGAGGAGCTGTCCGAAGCCCCCGACGACCGCCCGATCGTGTTCTCTGCCCACGGCGTGCCCAAGTCGGTGCCGGCCGAGGCCAAGGCCCGCCAGATGATCTATCTGGACGCCACCTGCCCGCTGGTCTCCAAGGTCCATGTCGAGGCCCAGAAGCATTTCAATTCCGGCCGCGAGATCGTGCTGATCGGCCACGCCGGTCATCCCGAGGTCGTCGGCACCATGGGCCAGTTGCCGGAAGGCACCGTGACCCTGATCGAAAACATCGACGACGCCCGCGCCTGGATTCCCAAGGACGCTTCGAACGTGGCCTTCCTGACCCAGACCACCCTGTCGGTCGATGACACCGCCGACATGGTCGACCTGCTGAAGGCCCGCTTCCCCGGCATCGCCGCGCCGCACAAGGAAGACATCTGCTACGCCACCACCAACCGTCAGGATGCGGTCAAGCATCTGGCCCAGGGGACGGAGCTTGTGCTGGTGGTCGGGTCGCGCAACTCGTCCAACTCGGTGCGTCTGGCGGAGGTCGGCCTGAAGGCCGGGGCCAAGGACGCCCGGCTGATCGATGACGCCAGCGGCCTGGACTGGTCGTGGTTCGAGGGTGTCTCTCGCGTGGGTCTGACGGCCGGCGCTTCCGCGCCCGAAGATCTGGTGCAGGGCGTCATCGACGCCATCGCAGCCCGCTTCGACGTCACCATCGAGGACCTGATCGAGGCCCGCGAAACGGTGACCTTCAAGCTGCCGAGACTGCTGACGACCTAGGCGACCTCTTGACCGGCAGCGCCGGCTCACGCATCCCCCGATCATGGCCGTCTATACCGACATCACCGACGAAGAACTCGCCGCCTTCCTGGCCGACTTCGACCTGGGGCAAGCCCTGGCGTTCAAGGGCATCGCCGAAGGCGTGGAGAACTCCAACTTCCTGCTGGAGACGGAGGCCGGGCGGTTCATCCTGACGGTCTATGAGAAGCGCGCCGCGCCGGAAGACCTGCCCTATTTCCTCAATCTGATGCGCTGGCTGGCCGATCGCGGCTTTCCCAGCGCCACGCCGATCGCCGATCGGGCCGGGCGCACGCTCAAGACCCTGCGCGGCAAACCCGCCGCCTTGGTGCAGTTCCTGTCGGGCCTGTCAGTGCGCCGGCCCACCGTCGCCCATTGCCGCGAGGCCGGCGAGGGCCTGGCCCAGCTGCATCTGGCGGGCGAGGGCTATCCAGGTCGCCGGATCAACGATCTGGGCCAGCCCTACTGGGCGCCGCTGTTCTCAAAGCATCGCAAGGGCGCCGAGGATCTCAAGCCGGGCCTGGCCGCGACCATTGAAAAGGACCTGGCCGAGCTGGCCTTGGCCTGGCCGCGCGACCTGCCGTCGGGCGTGATCCACGCCGACTATTTCCCCGACAACGTCTTCTTCCGGCCGGACGGCAAGTTCGCCGCCGCCATCGACTTCTATTTCGCCTGCGACGACGCTTACGCCTACGACGTGGCGGTGACCCTGAACGCCTGGTGCTTCGAGCCCGACGGCAGTTTCAACGCCACCGCCGCCGCCGCCCTGCTGACCGGCTATCAGCGTCGTCGGCCGCTGAGCCCCGTCGAAAAGCAGGCCCTGCCGATCCTGGCGCGGGGCGCGGCGATGCGGTTCTTCCTGACCCGCCTGGCCGACTGGAAGGCGACGCCCGCCGGCGCCCTGGTCAAGCCGCATGATCCCATGGAGTACGAGCGCAAGCTGGCCGTGCATCGCGAGGGCCTGACCCTGTTCGGAACCGGCGAATGACGCCCAAGGTCATCGTCTATACGGACGGCGCCTGTAAGGGGAACCCCGGCCCGGGCGGCTGGGGCGCGATCATGTTCTACGGCGAAAAGAAGAAAGAGATCTGCGGCGGCGAGGCCCATACGACCAACAACCGCATGGAGTTGATGGGCGCCATCATGGCCCTGGAAACCCTGACCAAGCCCTGCAAGGTCGAGCTGCACACCGACAGCCAGTACGTAATGAAGGGCGTCACCCAGTGGATCCACGGCTGGAAGGCCCGCGGCTGGCGCACCGCTGACAAGAGTCCGGTCAAGAACGACGATCTGTGGAAGCGCCTCGACACCGCCCGCAACCGGCACGAGGTCGACTGGCGCTGGGTCAAGGGCCATGCCGGCCATCCGCTGAACGAGCGGGCTGACGAACTGGCCAACAAGGGCCTGAGCGAACGGCGGGGCTGAGGCTAACATGAAGTTTGTCGGCTATTACCGCCTGCCGCCCGTGCGCGGCGTCTTCTTCAGTCCGGCCCAGGAGGAGCGCCTGCTGCTGCTCGGCTGCGAGGAGGTGTTCAGCGACCGCTGCCTGGCGGGCGGCGTCGTGCGGACCGGCCTGGATCGCGCGATCGCCGCTTTGGATCCGGGTGGAGCCCTGGCCGTAGCCAGCTTCCATGCCCTGGGCGGGGCCATGGTCGACCTGCTGGACGTGATCCTGAAGCTGAAGGCGTCGAACCTGGAGCTGGTCGTCTTGCAGCCCGCCATCGACACCCGCCTGGACCCCGGCTTTTTCGACGCCTGCCAGGCCCTTGCGATGTTCAACGGCGAACGCAGCGTGGTCCGCACCGCCGAAGCCTCAATGATCGCACGGGGCGGCGCCAAGACAGAGCATCGCGAGGCCCCGGCTGCAGCAACCAGCGCCTCGCCAGACCTCAGGTCTTCAGCCGATAGCCCGTCTTGAAGATCCACCACACCGCGGTCAGGCAGATCGCCAGGAACACGCAGGTCATGGCCAGGCTGATGCCGACCCCCACGTCGGAGACGCCGTAGAAGCTCCAGCGGAAGCCGCTGATCAGATAGACCACCGGGTTGAACAGGGTCACCTTCTGCCAGAACTCGGGCAGCATGTTGATCGAATAGAAGCTGCCGCCCAGGAAGGTCAGCGGCGTGATGATCAGGGCCGGCACGATCTGCAGCTTCTGGAAGTTGTCGGCCCAGACCCCGATCACGAAGCCAAACAGGCTGAAGGTCACGGCCGTCAGCACCAGAAACAGCGCCATCACGAACGGATGGGCGATCTCGAACGGCACGAACAACCGGGCGGTGGCCAGGATCAGCAGGCCCAGCAGCACCGACTTGGTGGCGGCGGCGCCGACATAGCCGATCACCGTCTCGATCCATGAGACCGGCGCCGACAGCAGCTCATAGATCGTGCCGGCCCATTTGGGCATGTAGATGCCGAACGCGGCGTTGGAGATGCTCTCGCTGAGCAGCGACAGCATCACCAGACCCGGGATGATGAAGGCGCCATAGCTGACGCCGTCGATGGACTGCATCCGCGAGCCGATCGCCGAGCCGAACACCACGAAATACAGCGAGGTCGAGATCACCGGCGCCAGGATGCTCTGGGCCAAGGTGCGGAACCACCGCGCCAGCTCGAAGCGGTAGATGGACTTGATGGCGTGCAGGTTCATTTGGCGTCGCTCACGAGGCTGACGAAGATGTCTTCCAGCGAGCTCTGGCTGGTATGCAGATCCTTGAAATCGACACCTTCCTCACCGAGGCGGCGCAGGAGCTCGGCGATGCCGGTCTCCTCGGCCTGGGCGTCGAACGTGTAGATCAGTTCGTGGCCGTCGCTGGCCAGCTCCAGCGGATAGCTGGACAGGGCGGCGGGGACGGCGGTCAGCGGGCTGTGCAGCTGCAACGTCAGCTGCTTCTTGCCCAGTTTCCTCATCAGCACATCCTTGTCCTCGACCAGGATGATCTCGCCCTTGCTGATCACCCCGATCCGGTCGGCCATCTCCTCGGCCTCCTCGATATAGTGGGTGGTCAGGATGATGGTGACGCCGCTTTCGCGCAGGGCGCGGACCATCACCCACATGTCGCGACGCAGCTCGACATCGACACCGGCGGTGGGCTCGTCGAGGAACAGGATGGTCGGCTCGTGACTCAGGGCCTTGGCGATCATCACCCGGCGCTTCATGCCGCCTGACAGCGTCATGATCTTGGCGTCCTTCTTGTCCCACAGGGACAGGTCGCGCAGGATCTTCTCGATATAGGCGTCGTTGGGGGCCTTGCCGAACAGGCCCCGGCTGAACCGTGTCGTCGCCCAGACGGTCTCGAAGGCGTCGGTGTTCAGCTCCTGCGGCACCAGGCCGATCTTGCTGCGGGCGGCGCGATAGTCGCGCACCACGTCATGGCCGTCGGCCAGGATCGTCCCCGTGCTGGGATTGACGATGCCGCAGATAATGCTGATCAGGGTGGTCTTGCCGGCCCCGTTGGGCCCCAGCAGCGCAAAGATCTCGCCCTGGCGGATGTCCAGATCCACCGACTTCAGGGCCTGATGGCCTGAAGCATAGGTCTTGGTCAGACCCGATACCGATATGATGCCCGTCACGGGTCCCCCTGAAGATCCCGCACGATGCAAGCGGCGGGTAGCCGCCAGATGGGGACTCCCCGCTCCAGGCGCTAGACGTCGCCCCTCTTACGGCCCAGTTTAGTAGGCGCGCACCGTCAAGGTGGCGCCGTCGACGCCGACCACCTGGATGCGCTGTCCCGGAAGCGGCGGACCGCCGTCAAGCCGGGCCTGCCATTCCTTGCCGTCGACAAACACCCGGCCCATGCCGGCCTCGAAGGTCGAAAGCACCTCGCCGTCGCGGCCAATCAGGCGCAGCAGCGGGTCGTTGAGGTCGGGCGCATCGCCCTCCAGCACCGGCCGCAGAAAGCGGCGGGCCAGATAGGTGGTGGCGATGGTCAGGATCGCGAACAGAGCGATCTCGACCGGCAGGTTCATCGGCACGACCAGGGCCAGCACGCCGACCAGGGCCGAGGACGCCGCCGGCCACAGCAGCCAGCCGCTGCCGGTCCCGACCTCGATGGCCAGGAAGACCGCGCCTACCGCCAGCCAGACCCAGAAGGGGTGCATCGCATAGAAGCTCGCCAGGGCGTCCATCGGCTCAGACCCTCTTGGCGCCGCCGGTCGGCGTGTTGGTGCGCGGAATCGGCGGGGTGGGCGCAACAGCGCTGGAGCCGCCCAGCGTCTTGACCAGTTCGGCCACGCCCGCGACCGTTCCGGTCAGGCCCGCGAAGTCGGCGGGCACGATGACGGTCTTGGCGTTGGGCGAGCGGGCCAGCTCACCGAAGGCTTCGACATATTTCTGGGCGATGAAGTAGTTGATGGCGTTGACGTCGCCCTTGGAGATGGCCTCCGACACGAAGGCCGTCGCCTTGGCCTCGGCCTCAGCTTCCCGCTCGCGGGCCTCGGAATCGCGGAAGGCGGCTTCCTTGCGGCCCTCGGCCTGCAGGATGGCCGACTGCTTCTGGCCCTCGGCGCGGGCGATGGCGGCCTGCTTCTCGCCCTCGGCCTCGGTGATCACCGCGCGGCGCTCGCGCTCGGCCTTCATCTGGCGGGCCATGGCGTTGGTGATGTCGGCCGGCGGGGTCAGGTCCTTGATCTCGATGCGGGCGATCTTGACGCCCCAGGGACCGGTGGCGTGATCGATGGTCGACAGCAGGCGGGTGTTGATCTGGTCGCGCTGTGAGAGGACTTCGTCCAGCTCCATCGAACCGACCACGGTGCGCAGGTTGGTCTGGGCCAGCTGGGTGATGGCGTACATCAGGTTGTCGACCTTGTAGGCGGCCTGGGCGGCGTCCATCACCTGAATGAAGACGATGGCGTCGACCTTCACCGAGACGTTGTCCTTGGTGATGACCTCCTGCTGGGGAACGTCCAGCACCTGCTCCATCATGTTGACCCGCCGACCGATGGTCTCGACGAAGGGGGTCAGGATGCTGATGCCGGGCTTGAGGGTGCGGGTGTAGCGGCCGAACCGCTCGACCGTGAACTCGCGCCCCTGCGGCACGATCTTGATGACGCTGATGACCAGGAAAAGCGCCAGGACCAGTAGGACCAGCGGAACCAGAAATGAGGCCACGACGACGCTCCCTGCACAACCAAGAGGCGCAGGTTAGCGCGGGGCGGCGGGCTCCGCCATGGAATCCGGAGCGGTCTCGCCACGCGGGATCACGCGGATGGATTGCGAGAGCTTCAGGGCCAGGGCCTGGCCCTTGCGGGCCGACTGCTGCTCGGCCTTGCGGCTGGCGGCGTCGCACAGCGGAAACTCGCCCTGACGCGCGGCGAAGCCGGTGTTGAACCGCTCGCGAAGCTGCGCGTCAAAGGCCTGTTCGGCCTGCTCCACCTCGGTCAGCCGCACCATGCGCGAGCGCCAGAACTGGTCGTTGAGGCCTTCGCAGGTCTGCCGCAGGGCGTGGCTCTCGCCCAGCGAATAGGCCAGGTCCAGCAGGCGCTGGCGCTCTTCCGGCTCGCGCTCCTGGGCGAGGGCGGCAGTGGCCATGCAGGCGATGATCAGGGCGGCGACAGGCAAGCGAAGCATGGTCGTAGTATTCCCGGCTCGCGGCCTGATGTCACCACCACGCGCCCTTCGCGCGAGTCTGCGGCGATGTGATGGCGTATCGGGCCTTGCGATCGCCATGGATCGGCGCAAGGTTACTCCCACTGCAAGGAGGTCGATCATGACTGAAGTGCATTATGGCGTCATCCGGGTCGGCGATCACTGGGCCATCGTGGGCGAGCACCTGCGATTTGGGCACTACGCGACGCAAGATCAGGCGACTGCGGCAGTGTCCCGTCTGGCGGAGCAGTCGACCGGCGTCGGCATGCCGGTCCTGCTCGTCGTGCAGGACGAAGATTCCACCCTGCCCGCGCCCATACTGCTCAGCTGAGCAAGCTCAGGCTTCGAGGGCCGACCGCGCCAGCCACGGCTTGACCACGCGCCAGACCTGCAGGGCCGACGCCACGAAGCCGACGATCGAAGCCACGATCTGGAAGGCGTTCCAGACCGCCGCCACCAGCGGCCCCTCCACCAGCATCGCCACCACCGGATAGATCAACTGGCTGACGACGATCCGGAACTGGGCGTAGGCCTGCGAATATTCGATCACGACCTGGCCGATCGTGGCGATGATCAGCACGGCCAGAACCGGCGACCACAGCAGCGGCAGGATCAGCAGCAGGGCCAGCAGCGTGACGAGGCACTTGGCGATCAGGCTGGCGGTCGAGACCAGGGTCACGCCCACGCCGACCACAACCGCCAGGCCGAGAAGGGCAAAACTGATCGGCAGGACCGTGTCGGCAACCTCGATCAGATCCCGCCCCAGGGCAAAGGTGACAAAGCCGGCGCCGGCCAGGACCAGCACGAAAGACGCCAGCCACAGGGCCCCATACTCGCTGAGCCGCGTTTTGAGGACATAGCCGGTGCGCATGCCGCGTTCTCCGTGGTGCGCTCCAGCCTGCCTTGGAAGCTTCGCCGCGTCGATTGGAAACTAGCGCACCGCCAGCGCGCTATGGCCAAGCACGCTGCACGGTCGCGGAAGATCCATCATGGCGGACAACGGTGAAAGCCCGGCGCTGCGCCGCCGCGACCTGAACCGGCTGGCGCCCTATAGGCCCGAGGTTGACCTTACCGATTGAGGGCTGCGATCCGGCTGATCGCGGCGCGGGCCTCGGCGACCAACTGCTCGACGATCACGCCGGCCGGCAGCACCTCGCGAATGCCGCCCGCGCTCTGGCCCATGGCGAAGCATGACCTTTCGGCGTCCAGGCCTTCGATCTGGCCGCCGATGCCGCCCATGGCGCCATTGCGGATCGAGACCATGGCCTGCTGGGGAAAGCCCTGGATATCAGCGGGGCGCGACTCCCAGTCCTCGACATAGGGGTTCTTCCTCACCCGCATCGGCTTGCCCGAATAGCAGCGGGTGCGAACGGTGTCCTCGTCGGCCGCATCGACCACCGCCTGACGATAGAGGTCGCCGGCGTGGGCTTCGGTCGAGGCGATGAACCGGGTGCCCATCCAGACGCCCTGGGCGCCCAGGGCCAAAGCTGCCGCCAGGCCTCGGCCGTCGTGCAGGCCGCCGGCGGCGACCACGGGGATCTTCACGGCGTCCACGGCCTGGGCGACCAGAGGCAGGGTGCCGACCAGACCGGTATGGCCGCCGCCCTCGCCGCCCTGGCAGATCACGGCGTCGCAACCGGCCTGCTCGGCCTTGACCGCATGTTTCACGGCCCCGCAGACGACCATGACCTTCAGGCCCGCCGACTTCAGGCGTTCGATGATCGGCAGCGGCACGCCCAGGCCGGCGATGAAGGACGAAGCGCCCTCGGCGATGATGACCTCGACGCTGTCGGTCAGGGCGTCGGGGGTTGCGGCCAGCAGGTCGACGCCGAACGGTCGGTCGGTCAGGGCGCGGACCTGGCGCATCTGGTCGCGGATGAAGTCGGGCGAGGTGCCGGCCATGCCCAGCACGCCATAGCCGCCGGCGTTAGACACGGCCGCCGCCAAGGGGGCGTAGGAGACGCCGCCCATGCCGGCCAGCAGGATCGGGTGCTCGATGTCCAGAAGATCGCAAAGGGGCGTATGCAGCGCCATGAAACCCGTCCTCCCATTATTTTCCGGAAGAATGGGCGTCGCCTTGGCCGGCTAGCAAGCGTGCCGCGAGGTCAGCGGGATCAGACCCGGTCGCTGCGCACCGCTTCGGTGGTGGCCTCGGTCGTGAAGAAGCAGGCGGCCATCGCCGTCAGCATCATGGCGATCAGGGCCAGAGCGCCTCGCGGCGGAGCCAGGCTGACGACGTCTTGCGGGGTCATCGTTTCGTTTCCTCGAAAGGCGCCCGGATCTGCTGTCCAGGCTGCCCTCCAGAAAAGTCTCTCACCAAGCCGGCGCCTTCGCAAGACCCTTGTGCAGAAGGGTTTTCTTCGACTCCGGAGTCCAGAAATCAGAAGATCGAATAGCCGCCGTCGATGATCAGGGTGTCGCCCGAGTGATAGCTCGACGCGTCCGAGGCCAGATAGACCGCCATGCCGCCAAAGTCGGCGGGCTCGCCCCAGCGCCGGGCCGGGACCCGGGGAATGACCTTCTCGGCGAAGGCCGAATTGCCCTGGGCGCCGGCCGTCATGTCGGTGGCGATCCAGCCGGGCAGGATGGCGTTGGCGCGAACGCCATAGCGGGCGTGCTCCACGGCCACCGACTTGATCATCGAGATCACCGCGCCCTTGGTCGCCGCATAGGCCTCGTTGCGCGCCGCGCCCTCGATGGCGGCCAGCGAGGCGATGCCGACCAGCGAGCCGCCCGGATCACCCGACTTGGCGCGATCCACCATGTGGCGGCAGGCCTCGCGCAGGGTGAAGAACACGCCGTCCAGATTGACCGCCAGCACCTTGCGATAGGTCTCGGTCTGCATGTCCACGAAGGACGGCGAGCCAAAGCCCACCCCGGCATTGGCGAACACCGAGTCGATCCGGCCCATGGCCTCGACCGCCTCGACCATGGCCTGCGCCACCTGGGTCTCGTCGGAGACGTCGACCGTCTGGGCCTTGACCCGCACGCCGTGCTTCAGAAGCTCGCCCTCGGCGGCCTGATTGCGCTCGGCGTTGGAGCCCCAGATGACGATGTCGGCGCCCGCCTGGGCCATCGCGCTGGCCATGCCCAGGCCGATGCCGCGATTGCCGCCGGTGACGAGCGCGACCTTGCCGGCCAGATTGAACGGCGCATAGGCCATGGCGTTTCTCCCTTGAACGTTTGTTTGAAAGAGAAGCGCGAAGCGCCGCCCGGTCAAGTGCCCGCTAGGTCAACCGGCGCTGTCCCAGAAGCGGAAGGCGTCCCAGCCCGCACCCATGGCGTCGAACGAAACGCCCAGCAGCCCCGCCACGGCCCCGGCGAGGCCGAAGATCACGGCGCTGACGCCGGGCACGAAAAAGATCAGGCCAAACAGGATCAGAAAACCGATCAGCTCGACCTTCACTAGCCTGGCGCGGACGCCTTCGGGCAGGAAGGGGCGAATGACGCCATAGCCGTCCAGTCCCGGAACCGGCAGCAGGTTCAGGACCAGGGCGCTGGCCTGCAGAAAGGCCAGCAGCGACAGGGCGTTGGTCAGGGCCGGCGCGCGGTCGCCAAACAGCGGCAGGACCAGGGCGATCACGATCAGCACGACCAGCGTCCCCAGCGGGCCGGCCAGCGAGGCCAGCGACCGCCAGGTCCGGGTACGCATCAGGTCCTCGCGCAGATAGACCGCCCCGCCCGGAAAGCCGATGCCGCCCAGGGCCAGGGCGATCAGCGGAAAGATCAGGGTGGTCGACAGGTCGGAATATTTCAGCGGGTCGAGGGTCAGATAGCCCTTTCCGACGATGGTGGTGTCGCCGGCCCTGTGCGCGACGAAAGCGTGGCCGAACTCGTGGACGCCCACGCTCAGCACCCAGGCCAGGGCCACGAAGGCGAAGGTCAGGAAGCCGGTGAGGGCCGTGGGGATCGTCAGCGCCCAGCCCAGGGCGACGACGGCGCCGATCAGGATCAGGGCGTTGACGCTGATCCCGTGGCGGGAGGCGGGGGCATCCACAGTGGTCATGCCGCAAACCGCTCATAGGTTTCGGTGATCATCCGCCGGGTCTCGTCCCATTCGACCAGGGCCATGGCTTCCTCGCGCGAGACGAACCGCGCCTCGGCCGCGTCGTCGCCAGCCACCGGCTCGCCCGAGATCCAGCGGGCGGCATAGTCGATCAGGACGTAGTGGCGGGTGATCTCGCCCGGCTTTCCGTCAAGCGAGGGCCTGGCCGGAAACACGCCGTCGATCACGTCGATCAGGCCCAGGATCGTGGCCTCGACGCCGGTCTCTTCCTTCAGTTCGCGCAGGCCGGCGGCGATCGTCGTCTCGCCCAGCTCCATGCGGCCGCCCGGCAGGCTCCACTGGCCAAGCCGGGGCGCCGTGCCGCGCTTGATCAGCAGAACCTGGTCGTCGCGCAGGCAGACGACGCCGACGGTGGGGACAGGGTGGTTCATGGAAATCCGGTCTTCAGGTCGATGCTGGACTTGACGCCGATAAGGGTTCCGCAGTCGTCCAGCCAGGTCTGGGCGGCGGTGCGGCCCCGTTCCTTGAGGTCCAGCAGGAAGCTCCACTCGGTGTTGAACTTGGTCGACAGCGACAGGTCGGCCAGCGGCCCGTCGGCGGTGATGGCGTGGACCAGCATCTTGCGATAGCGGCCCTTGGCGGTGTCCTTCAGCAGCCCCTCATCCAGCAGCTTCTGCACGAAGCCGATGGCCCGCAGCTCTGCGGCTAGGGACGAATTGAAGGTGATTTCGTTGAGCCGGTCCATGATTTCGCCCGGCGATTTGGGCGTCTCGTCGCGGACGAAGGGGTTGAGGCTGACGACCAGGATGTCGTCGGGCGTGTCGTCATAGAACAACGGCCACAGGGGCGGATTGGCCAGAAAGCCGCCGTCCCAATAGGGCTCGCCATCGATCTCGACGGCCTGGAACACCTGCGGCAGGCAAGCGCTGGCCATGATGTGTTTGGCGGTCAGCTCGGTCTCGCGGAAGATCCTGGCCTTGCTCAGCCGCACCGCCGTGGCGGCGATGTACAGCTTGATCGGCGAGCGCTGGCGGATCGTCTCGAAGTTCACCGTCGCTTCCAGCACATCGTGCAGCGGATTGAGGTTGAACGGATTGAATTCGTAGGGCGACAGGCTCATGGCCAGGGTCTCGGCCATGCGCCAGCCGGGGGTATTTTTCAGCCAGTCGGGGCCGGCGAAGGCCTTGGTCCAGATGGCGGAGTCGCCGAACACGTTCTGGCCGCCGGCCCGGTTTGTGCCCCGCCAGAAGGCTTCGAGCGTCTCGCGGGCCTTGGCGCGGCCCCCCTCAGCGCCCCCTTCGGCCAGGCCGTGGGCCAGGCAGACTGCGTTCATCGCCCCGGCCGAGGCGGCGGTCACCGCCTTGATCTCGATATCGTCTTCCTCGAGCAGGCGGTCGAGGATGCCCCATTCGAAAGCGCCGTGGGCGCCGCCGCCCTGCAGGGCCAGACTTAGCGGCCTGGGGCCGGCGGGCTTCTTCTTGAACGGGCCGATGGGCATGGCCCAGTTCCCCTTATTGCGCCACCCAGCCGCCGTCGATCTGGAAGGCGGCGCCGTTGGCCGAGGCCCCGGCGTCGGACACCAGATACAGCAGCATGCCGGAAAGCTGGTCGAAGGTGACAAATTGCTTGGTCGGCTGGCTGGCCAGGATGACGTCGCGCATGACGGCTTCCTCGCTGATGCCGCGGGCCTTGGCCTGGTCGGCGATCTGGGCCTCGACCAGCGGGGTCTTCACGAAGCCCGGGCAGATGGCGTTGCAGGTGATGCCGAAGGTCGCCACTTCCAGGGCCACCGTCTTGGTCAGGCCCAGGACGCCGTGCTTGGCGGCCACATAGGCAGACTTGAACGGCGAGGCCACCAGGGCGTGGGCCGAGGCGATATTGATGATCCGGCCGCGCCCCTGGGCCTTCATGATCGGCACGGCGGCCTTGGTGGCGTGGAAGGCCGAGGTCAGGTTGATGGCGATGATCTGGTCCCACTTGTCGGTGGGAAAGTCCTCGATCGGGGCCACATGCTGGATGCCGGCATTGTTGATCAGGATGTCCAGCTCGCCGAACTCGGCCTTGGCGGCGCGGACCATGTCGGCGATCTGGTCGGGCTTGGTCATGTCGGCGCCGTTGTACAGCACCTCGACGCCATGCCGTTCGGCCAGTTCGGAGCGGGTTCGCTCGATGGCGGTCATCTCGCCCAGACCGTTCAGGACGATATTGACGCCCTGGGCGGCCAGCGCATCGGCCATCGCGTGGCCAATGCCGCTGGTCGAGCCTGTGACGATGGCGACCTGGCCCTGCAAACCGAAATCAACGGCCATGGCGACGCGGTTCCTTTAATTGCGACCCTAATATTTGCTGCAGCGCAGCATATAACTCGCCATTGCGAAGGGCGAGCGCTTATAAATTCATCGATAGATGAATTCAGGGTTGGGGGCGAGCGAAAACCCAATCAGTGTCGGTCGAGAGCGCGGGACGGAAAGCATAGCCGTCCAGGTCGAAGGCCTTGAGATCCTTGGCCTGCTCGACCCGGTTGTCGATGATGTAACGCGCCATCCGCCCCCGGGCCTTCTTGGCGAAGAAGCCCAGCACCTTGAGCAGGCCCGCCTTCTCTTCCTTGAAATGGCAGGTGACGACCGGCAGTTTCAGGGCCTTGGCGTCGACGGCCCCGAAATATTCCTGGCTGGCCAGGTTCACCAGGGTCTTGTCGGCGTGACCTTCGGCGGCGTCGTTGAGGGTCTGGGCGATGGTCTCGCCCCAGAAGTCGTAGAGGTTGGCCCCGCGCTTGGTCTTCAGCCGCGTGCCCATCTCCAGGCGATAGGGCTGCAGGGCGTCCAGCGGCCGCAGCACGCCATACAGGCCCGACAGGATGCGCAGGTGGTCCTGGGCCCAGTCCAGGGCCGCCCGGTCCAGCTCGCGCGCCGCCAGGCCGCCATAGACGTCGCCATTGAAGGCGATCACGGCCTGCAGGCCGTCCTCGACCTGCGGATCAAAAGCCTGGAACCGCTCGCGGTTCAGGTCGGCCAGCTTTTCGGAGATATGCATCAGCCGGCGCAGATCGGCGGCGGTCAGCTTGCGCGTCACCTTGGCCAGCTCGGCGATCCTGTCCTTCAGCTCGGGCGTGGTCAGCGGCAGCACCTGATCGGGCGCGGTGAAGTCCAGCGACTTGGCGGGGGAGATGACCATCAGCATGGGCGGGAGATAGAGTGTCCTGACCGGGATCGCTAGCGGGAGGTTGGTGATTGGTGGTCACGGGCCCCCTCCTGACCGCTACGCGGTCGTCCTCCCCCGTAGGGGGAAGACGAGGTCGGCGCGTTTCATCTTCCCCCTCCGGGGGAAGACGGTCGCGAAGCGACCCGTAGGGGGCAAGTCTGGCGGACACAGGCTCTCAGCCTCACGCGGCGTCAGCCACTGAGCTAGTCGGGGAGGCGCGAAGCGGCCGGGGCGAACCCGGATGACCGTGATGTGTGTTTTGCGTTTCGGCTCGACCTGTCCGCTTCGCAGAAGCTGTTCTTGCGTGAGGATTGGGCCAAGCGAGCGTGTTTCAGCTCTGATACCCAAGAGCCCCCGTACGGGCGCGCACCAAGGTCGATCGGCTAACCGTCTCGACCCCCGACGATGCGCGATAGGCGGGTTTACGATCCCTCGCCCTCTTCGACCCGCGTTCACCCGGCCGACGAGCCACTCAGCGTTTGGTCCGTCCTTCTGAGACAGCCCGCACACCTCGACCCGCCTTCCAGGGCGTCGCGGCCCCGCTCAGCTCCATCCCCATCGCCGCTTTGGGCCGGTACCAGGCGCCCTCCCCCTGCGACGGGGACAGCTGTGATTATGCAGCGGGTTTGAGCTCCGAGGATTGGCGCGATCAACTATTTTACAAGCGGTTGATTGGGTTGGGGTTTGTTCTGGAAAGTACGGGGACAGACAGCGCTCCATCCCCACACTTGCCCCCTACGGGCTGCTTCGCAGCCGTCTTCCCCCGGAGGGGGAAGATGAAGGGCGCGCTGATCTCATCTTCCCCCTGACAAGGGGGAGGACGACCGCGATAGCGGTCAGGAGGGGGCCAGCGGCGGTGGCCGGGGAAACACCCCTCGCCTTCGCGCCGAAGGGAGCCATCCTTAAATCTCACGGCGAGACGATCGCCGGTCTGACCAGGTTGCTCAAGGACGGCCCCTGCGGGGCCGCCGCGCAGCGGCGACGCGAGAGCGTCGTCCTTGACCAACCTGGTCAGACCGGCACGCTGCAGCCTTCAAGAGATTTAAGGATGACCGGGACGCGGGGCGTCCGCTTTTGGGCATTGAGCCAAAGACTGCTTTCGACCCAAATCGGACGTTGGCAACTGGCCTATTGACGGCGTTCAGCCGGCCTTGAGCTCTTGAAGAAAACGCCGACGCTGACCATCGGTAAGTCCGGGAGATTGACCGCTCTCCCAGAGAGCGATCAGCTTGGCGTCGTCAGCGTGGTTGATCAGAAACTGCGCAGCCAACTCCAGCGGTTTGGCAAGATCGGTGAGCAGTGCGGCTGGGTCGCTTGCCGCCTTCAGTTCCCACCACTTGTCTGTGGGCTCGATCAAGAATTCGCCGATCCGTTCGCTAAGATGGGCGTACATTACCCCGGCCTTGGTGATGTCGGGACCTTCTTCGCGGAGGAGGCGGCCGGAGACAACGGCGATGTTGAAGGTGAAGCGGATCGTGTCGTTGCTGCTGAACTGACTACGTTGAGCCGAGATGAGGGCTGCGTTTCCGGACGACATACGTCGAAAGGTCGTCCCGCTTTTGCTGAAACCAAAGGGCTTCAAAAGATCGGCAACGCCCTTCAGAAGCGCCTTGAAGCTTTGTTCTATATCGTCGCTAGCCATGAACGCCCCAGTGAGCCCTCAGGCGAAAATAGCTCACTAGCGTCCGACTTCCACCCCTTCCCGAATACCGGAAAGTCCGCTCCCCGCCCCTCGACGCCGCCCCGCCTGCCCGCTATCCCGCCCCCCATGACACCCCAAGCCCTCGCCCACCTGGCCGCCCTCGCCTGGCCGATCCCGATGGTCGTCGCGCTGATCCTGGTCGCCGCGACCAAGGCCCTGCGGTTTCGCGTCCTGTGGTGTCTGGTCAGCCTGGTCGGCGTCGGCGCGTTCTGGATGCAGATCGACACGGGCCGCTGGGGCTTTATTCCGCTGGCCATCAACCTGCTGGGCCCCGGCCATATGGCCGGCTTCCACAAGGCGGTGATCCCGCTGGGCGCGGTGATCGCGATCGTGGCGGCGCTGCGGGCTAGAACAAAACGCGCGGGTTCATGATCCGCTGCGGATCCAGCGCTGAACGGATGGCCCGCAGGGCGGCGACCTCGACCGGATCCTTGTAGCCCAGCGCCTCGGCCGTCTTCATCGCCCCCAGGCCGTGCTCGGCGCTGATCGAGCCGTTCAGGCTGGCGGTGATGTCGTGGACAATCTTGGCGCCGGCGTCGCGCAGGGCCTCGTGGGCATCCTCGTCGCCGCCGACGGGGCGCAGCACGTCATAGTGGACATTGCCGTCGCCGACATGGCCGAAGGCGACGATGCGGGTGCCGGGATAGGCGCTGGCGAGGGCGGCGTCGGCGCGCTCGATGAAGACCGGGATCTGCGAGACCGGCACGCTGACATCATGCTTCCAGGCCGCGCCTTCGGGCTTCTGGCCGGCCGAATGGCCTTCGCGGATGTGCCAAAAGGCCTTCATCTGGGTCTGCGTCTGGGCCACGGCCGCGTCGCTGATCAGGCCGCGCTCCAGGGCGCTGGTCAGCAGGCGCTCCAGCGCCGCCTCGGCCGCGCCGGGCTCGCCGCTGGCGATCTCGATCAGCACGTACCAGGGATGGATCGACGGCAGCGGATCGCGCAGGCCCGGCACGTTGCGGACGGTCAGCTCGAAGCCCAGCCGGCCCATCAGCTCGAAGGCCTCGACCGCCCCGCCCGTCTCGTCCTTGGCCCGGGCCAGCAGCTGTATGGCGTCGGCCGGCGAGCCCAGGCCGACGATGGCGACGGCCCGCGAGGCCAGCAGCGGGTGCAGCTTCAGGCTGGCGGCGGTGACCACGCCCAGCGTGCCCTCGGCCCCGATCAGCAGCTGCTTGAGATCGTAGCCAGTATTGTCCTTTCGCAGGCGTTTCAGGCCGTTCCAGATCTCGCCATTGGGCAGCACCGCCTCCAGGCCCAGAACCTGCTCGCGCATCATGCCGTAGCGCAGCACGGCCGTGCCGCCGGCATTGGTCGAGACCAGGCCGCCGATCGTGCAGGAGCCCTCCGAGGCCACGCCCACCGTGAAGCGGCGACCGACCCTGGCGGCCTCCTCATGGGCTTGCGACAGGGTGACGCCCGCCTCCAGCACCATCACGTCGTCCAGGCCGTCGACATCGCGCACGGCCCGCAGCTTCTCGGTGGAGAGCAGGATCTCGCCCTGCGGGATCTGGCCGGCCACCAGCCCGGTATTGCCGCCCTGCGGGGTGATGGCCACGCCGTCGGCGGCGCAGATACCGACCACGGCGGCGACCTCGCCCGTCGTGCGCGGCATCACCAGCAGCGGCGTCTCGCCCCGCCAGCGCCCGCGCCATTCGACCAGCTTGGGCTCGAGGCGGGCGGTGTCTTCACTCCAGCCGCCCTCGCCGAGCACGGCCTTGAGGCGGGACAGGGTATCGGCGGGAACAGGCTTGGTCATGGGCCGGGAGGATACGCTTTTGAAGCGGGCCAGAATAGGATATACTTGGGTATATACCGGAGTCGATCGATGGGAATTTTCATCAAGAATCCCGAGACCGAGCGGGTCGTTCGCGAAGTCGCCGCCTTGCGTGGCACCACGATCACCGGCGTGATCGACGCCCTGGCGCGCGAAGCACTGGAGCGCGAGCAGTCCAAATCGCCTCGGCGGACTCTGGAAAGCATGCGCGCGGCGACTGCGGAATTTCGTCGCAAGGCCGGACTGGACAAGACCAAGCTCAACGTCACCAAGGCCGATTTCGACGCGCTCTGGCAAATTCCCGGCGTCACGGATGTGGAAGACGATCAGTGATCGTCGTCGATGCTTCGGCGCTGGTCGCCATTGGCGACGACGAGCCGGAGGCAGAGCGCTTTCTGGCCGTTCTGGAGCGAAACCCCTCCCGCATCTCGGCAGTAAACTATGTCGAGGCGGGGTTGATCCTGATCGGTCGGGGACGGCTGGCGACCCAGGCAGATCTTGATGACTGGCTCAAGCAGCTGGGCGCCAGCGTCATGCCCGATGAGAATCTCGCGTCGGCCGCGCTCGACGCCTATCTCGTCTACGGCCGGCGACGCCACCCCGCGAAATTGAATCTCGCCGACTGCTTCGCCTACGCCCTGGCCAAGACCCTCGACGCGCCGCTGCTCTACAAGGGCGACGACTTTCCGCTCACCGATGTGCGTTCGGCGCTGGACTAGCCCAGGTCGGGATCGGGAATGCCCCGGATCTTGCTCCAGTATTCCTCGCGCGCGTCGTCGTCGATCACGGCCGGGTCGCCGGCGCCCTTGTAGAGCCGGTCGCCGCCGTCCTTGCGGGCCTTGGCGATCCAGAAGGGCTGGCCGGTCTCGATGTCGCGGAAATTGGCCTTCAGGCCCGAATTGCGCAGGGCCTCGAACGAGCGGCCGGCATAGTAGAGGGTCTCGCCGGTCTTGGACGACCCCACCCGGCCGATGCGGGCGGGACCGTTCAGGCCCTTGGACTTGTCCTCGAGGTACATGATCTTGAATTTCATCGGCCTCTATCCCACGAACCCGGCCGCGCGTCTAAGCCGGTCATTGATCGCCTCGCCCAGGCCTTCCTGAGGAATGGCCGCCACGGCGATGCCGACGGGTTTGGTCCGATCGGCGGCGCGCAGGAACGAGAACAGGTTGGCGGCGGCCTCGCTGAGCAGGCCGCCCGGGCTGAGATTGAAAACCCTCTCCCCGTCCGGCCACGGACCAAAGGCCAGGAACGCCTCGCCGGCTTGGGGCGCAGCCGCATCGATGCGCACCGGCGCGTCGGGGGCATAGTGCAGGGCCAGGCGGCCCGGCGAGCGTTTGGCGTCGTTTTCGGCCTCGGCCAGGGGACCGACCACGGCCTCGAGCTGGGCGCGGGTCACGGCGCCGGGGCGCAGCAGGCGCGGCGGGCCATCCAGCACGGCGACGACGGTGGATTCCAGGCCGACCTCGCAGGGGCCGCCATCCAGGGTGACGGCGCAGGCGGCGCCGGTCTCGGCAAAGGCGTCGGCATGGGTGGTGGGGCTGGGCCGGCCCGAGCGGTTGGCCGAAGGCGCGACCACCGACCCGCCGAACGCCGCCAGCACGGCGCGGGCCAGCGGATGGCCGGGTACGCGGATCGCCACGGTGTCGAGCCCCGCGCGGGCCAGATCACAGACGGCGCCGGCGTCGCGGATCGGGGCCACCAGGGTGAGCGGTCCGGGCCAAAAGGCCTTGGCCAAGGCGATAGCCCGGTCGTCGAAGACGGCGATCCGCGCGGCGCTCTCGACGTCGGCCACATGGGCGATCAGCGGGTTGAAGCGCGGACGGCCCTTGGCCTCGAAGATCGCCGCCACGGCCGTGGAGTTGGAAGCATCCGCGCCCAGGCCATAGACGGTCTCGGTCGGCAGCAACACCAACCCGCCGGCGGCCAACGCGCGCGCGGCCTCTACGACTTGCGCGTCGCCTTCAGCGAGAAGCTGACCTTCACCTTGGCCGCGATCTGATCCGTGCTCGCCCATTCGCCCTGTCCGACCCCGAACATCGTCCGGTCGAGGGTGGTTACACCGCGCGCCGTGGCCGTGTCGCCGTCGATCTTCAGGCTGAACGGCAGGCTGAGCGGCTTCTTGACGCCGCGCAGGTCCAGGGTCCCGTCGGCGATATAGCGGCCCTCGCCGGTCTTGCGGAACCTGCTGGCCGTGAACGTCGCCTTGGGGTGGCTGGCGCTGTCGAAGAAGTCGCCGCTGGGCAGGCTCTCGTCGCGCTGGGCGTCGCCGGTCTGGGCCGAGGCCGTGTCGATGCTGACAGTCAGCTTCGAGCGGTCCAGGGCCTCGGGTGAAAACAGGATGTCGGCGGTCCAGCGGGTGAAGCTGCCCTCCAGGGCGTCGCCCGACCAGGTGGCGGTGAAGCCGAGCTTGCCGCCCTTGGCCACCGTCCAGGCCACGGGGTCCTTCAGGGCCGGATCCGCGACCGGCGCGGCGGCGGCCTCGGCCGGCGTCGCCGCAGCCTCCGGCGCAGCGGGCGCGGCGACCGGCGCGAGCGGCGCGTCAACAGGCTCCTCGGCGACCGCGGGCGCGGCCACCGGCTTGACGGCGGGGGTGTAGAGATAACCGGCGGCGATCACCGCCGCGAGGCCGGCGGCGGCCAGCCAGGCGCGCGGCTCTTTCCAGCCCGGTTTGGCGCCGGGCGTCATGTGGCTGAACACCGCGTCGCGATCGAGAATCTGGTGCTTGGCCACCGCGCCCAGGTGCAGCAGCAGCAGCAGATAGGTGGTCTTGACCAGCACATTGTGACCGATCTCGCCGATCTCGTGCCAGACGTGCTTGGCGCCGTCCGCGAGGTCGGGCAGCAGCGGCAGATGCGGCCAGGGAACGACCCCGAACAGCAGGGTCGGGATGTTGGTCTTGCTGGCCGAGACCAGGATCCAGCCGGTCAGCGGCAGGCCGATCATGATCCCATAGAAGCCCCAGTGCACCACGTTCGAGGCGATGCGCTCCCAGTTGGGTTGGCCCACCGGCGGCGGCGGCGACGTGTGGGTCAGCTTCCAGGCCAGCCGGAACAGGCTGAGCAGCAGGATGGTGATCCCGATCGACTTGTGCAGCTGGAAGAGGGCGAAGGTCTCCGGTCCCTTGGGACCGTCCCCCGCCCTCCAGCCCAGGATGATCTGGAAGATGATGGCCGCGGCGATCAGCCAGTGAATGACAATCGCCACCGTCGTGTAGCGCGTGCGTGTCGCGGCCATCAGGCTCTCCAGATCCGGTCTGATCAGACTACTTCTTGTCGAACTCGACTTCGATGTTCAGCGTCACGTCATCGCCGACCAGCGGAACATACTTGGAAACGCCGAATTCCGAACGCTTGATCGTGGTCGAGGCCGAGAAGCCGGTCTTGACGCTGCCGGGCATGAAGCTGCCGCCGACGCCGTTGAAGGTGACGTCCAGAACCACCGGCTTGGTCACGCCATGGAAGGTCAGATCGCCCGTGACCTTGCCGGTCTTGCCGTCGCCCACATCGACCTTGGTCGAGACGAAGGTGATGGTCGGATATTTGGCCGTTTCCAGCCAGCCGTCGCCGGCCAGTTCCTTGTTGAACTTCAGGCCGAAGGCGTCGGCGCCGGTCGAGGTGTCGATCGAGGCGGGGTCGACCGTAACGCTGATCTTAGAGGCTTCCGGCGCCTTGGGATCATAGGTGAAGCTGGCGTCCAGCTTGGTGAAGCGCAGGGTGTAGTTGGAGAAACCCATGTGGCTGAGCTTGGCGGTCAGCACGGCGTGGGTCTTGTCGAGCACATAGTTGCCGGCCGGCAGGTCGGCAGGCTTGGTCGAGCTGACACCCGGCGCGGCCAGGGCGGCGGGCGCCGTGATCAGCGCGGCGGCGAGCGCGGCGTAGGCGAAGGGACGGGCCATAGGTCGGAATCTCCAAACTGTGATTGCAGCAGTTACGATTGCCTCGACTTAAGAAGTCCAGCGCAGGGATAAAGGGCTGCAACATCACGAAGCCGTGACTTTCTGAACGAACGTCGCGCCAGCTTGGCCCCGCCGCCGCGCGCGCCTAAACAGAACACCGTTAATCTGGAGCCTCGCCGTTCATGACCTACCGCGCCCCTGTCCGTGACATCGCTTTTTCGCTGCGGCACGCGGCCGGCTTTGATCGCCTTTCCGACGCCTTTCCCGACGCCGACGCCGACACGGTCCAGGCCGTGCTGGAAGGGGCCGGGGCCCTGGCCGGCGACATCCTGGCTCCGCTGAACCGCCAGGGCGATCTGGTCGGCGCGAAACTGGAAAACGGCATGGTCCGCGCCGCGCCGGGCTTTGGCGACGCCTACCGGCAGTTCGCGGAAGGCGGCTGGAACGGCCTGGCGGCCGATCCTGACCATGGTGGCCAGGGCCTGCCCAAGAGCCTGGAGGTCGGCGTCTTCGAGATGTTCCAGGCCGCCAACATGGCCTTTGGCCTGTGTCCCATGCTGACCCTGGGGGCCATCGAGGCTCTGGCCCACCACGGCTCGGAGCGCCAGAAGAGCCTGTATCTGCCGCGTCTGGTCTCGGGCGAATGGACCGGCACCATGAACCTGACCGAACCGCAGGCCGGCTCGGACCTGGCGGCGATCACCACCATGGCCACGCCGGATGGCGACGGCGGCTACACCCTGTCGGGCCAGAAGATCTACATCACCTGGGGCGACCACGACGTCGCCGACAATATCGTCCACCTGATCATCGCCCGCACGCCGGACGCGCCTCCCGGCGTGAAGGGCATCTCGCTGTTCCTGGCCCCCAAGGTGCTGGTCGGCGAGGACGGAAGCCTGGGCGCGGCCAACGCCGTGCGGGCCGGCGGACTGGAGCACAAGCTGGGCATCCACGGCTCGCCCACCTGCGTGATGCTGTTCGAGGGCGCCAAGGCCGAGCTGGTCGGCGAGCTGGGCAAGGGCCTGGCCCACATGTTCACGATGATGAACGCCGCCCGCCTGCAGGTCGGCGCCCAGGGCGTCGCCATCGCCGAGCGCGCCTATCAGCAGGCGCTGGCTTTCTCGCTGGAGCGCCGCCAGGGCCGCTCGGCCTGGACCGGCGAGAACGCGGCCCGCCTGTTCGACCATCCCGACGTACGCCGCACCCTGATGCTGATGAAGGCCCGGATCGAAGCGGCGCGGGGCATCTGCCTCTCCACCGGCGTCGCCGCCGACCTGGCCACCCATGGCGCCACCGAGGACCAGCGCGTCGCCGCCAAGCTGCGCGAGGAACTGCTGACCCCGATCGCCAAGGCCTGGTCGACCGACATGGGCGTCGAGGTGGCCTCGCAGGGCGTGCAGATCCACGGCGGCATGGGCTTTGTCGAGGAAACCGGCGCGGCCCAGCACTATCGCGACGCCCGCATCGCCCCGATCTATGAGGGCACCAACGGCATCCAGGCCATCGACCTGGTCGGCCGCAAGCTGAGCCTTGGCGAAGGCCAGGCGATCGGCGACCTGATGGACGATATCCGCGACACGATCGATGCGCTGAACACGGCCGCCGATCCGGCCTTGGGCACGATGGCCAGGCGCCTGGAGACCGCCCTGGACGCCGCCAGCGCCGCCACGGCCTGGCTGATCGAGCGCCGGGCGCGGGCCATGCCCGACGCGCTATCGGGCGCCACGGCCTATCTGAAACTGCTGGGCGATGTGGTCGGCGGCTGGATGCTGGCCAAGGGCGCCCTGGCGGCCTCGGCAGCCATCGCGGCCGGCGGCGGCGACGCCGGCTGGCTCTCGACCCGGCTGGCCCTGGCGCGGATCTATGCCGAGGCGGTGCTGGCCCAGGTTCCGGGGCAGGTTGCGGGGGTGATGATCGGGGCGGCGGATTTCGAGGCGACGACGCCGGAGATGCTGGGGGTTTAGCGAAGACTGGCCCCCTCCGCGCCTGCGGCGCTCCTCCCCCGTAGGGGGAAGATGATCTCGTCTTCCCCCTACGGGGGAGGACGGCTGCGCAGCAGCCAGGAGGGGGCGAGTGGTTACAGAATTAGAGCTGCGCCAGCATGTAGTCCGCCGACGAGACCTTGAACTCACCGCCCTCTTCGACGTTCAGCGAGGTCACCACGCCGTCCTTGGCGATCAGCGAATAGCGCTGCGAGCGCGAGCCCATGCCGAACTTGGAGCCGTCGAAGTCCAGGCCCACGGCGCGGGTGAAGTCGCCGTTGCCGTCGGCCAGCAGCATCACTTCGTCGGTGATGCCCTGGTCCTTGCCCCAGGCCTTCATCACGAACAGGTCGTTAACCGAGACGCAGACGATCGTGTCGACGCCCTTGGCCTTGAACTCGGCGGCGTGGTCCTTGAAGCCCGGCAGGTGCTTGGCCGAGCAGGTGGGGGTGAAGGCGCCGGGAACGGCGAACAGGGCGACGGTCTTGCCCTTGAACAGGTCATCGGTGGTGACCGGCTCGGGGCCTTCGGCCGTGCTGGTCATGAAAGTCGCCGCGGGAAGCTTGTCGCCAACCTTGATCGTCATGGGCTTGGTCCTGTCCTTTGAGAGTGCGCAAATCGAATATAGGTCCGACGACAACGCGCCAACCCCAAGGTTCGACTTGAAACCGTCGCGTTCTATCCCGATCCTGTGTCCATGAACCGCGACACGCATGACGAGGCGGACTTCCTGGCCGGGCGCCTGCTGGTGGCCATGCCGGGCATCGAGGACGAACGCTTCGAACGCGCGGTCCTCTACATGTGCGCCCACGACGAAGAGCAGGCCATGGCCATCACGGTCAACCGCCCGGTCGAGGGCCTGACGGTGTTCGAGCTGCTCGACAAGCTGGGCGTGCGCTCCGAGATCAAGACCCAGAACACCCTGGTGCTGCTGGGCGGTCCGGTCGAGCTGGAGCGCGGCTTCGTGCTGCACACCGACGATTTCAACTCGCCCGACTCGACCCTGCACCTGCACGACGGCCTGGCCCTGACCGCCACCCGCGACGTGCTGGACGCCATGGGCAGCCCAATCCACCATCCCCGCCGGGCGATCCTGGCCCTGGGCTATGCCGGCTGGGGCCCCGGCCAGCTGGAGCAGGAGGTGCGCGACAACATCTGGCTGGTCTGCGACGCCGACGAGGAGCTGCTGTTCGACGACGACCATGAGCACAAGTGGACGCGGGCCCTGGCCAAGCTGGGGATTTCGGCCGATCACCTGTCAACGCAGGCGGGGCGGGCTTAGAGAAAGGTCGGTGGACTTGCCCCCACCGGGCTGCTTCGCAGCCGTCCGCCCCCGTAGGGGGCGGATGAATTCATCTTCCCCCTACGGGGGAGGACGACCGCGTAGCGGTCAGGAGGGGGCCAGTAGCCCCTACCCCCGCGCCTTCACCGGCGCCGCGCCATCGACATAGGCCTCGTTGAGGTAAACCTCGGCCTCCTGCGGCGACAGGGCCGGCGCATAGCCGAAGCCTTGGCCGTAGTCGCAGCCCAGGGCCTGCAGGGCGGCGGCCATCTCGGCGTTTTCGACGCCTTCGGCGACGACTTCCAGGTCCAGGTCCTGGCCCAGCTTGACCACCGAGCGGACGATCTTGGCCGAGCCGGGATTGCCGCCCATGGTGCGGACGAAATAGCGGTCGATCTTCAGGGTGTCGAACGGCAGGCGCGTCAGATATTGCAGCGACGAGAAGCCGGTGCCGAAATCGTCGAGCGCCAGGCCGGCCCCGGCGTCGCGCAGGGTGCGCAGGATCACGGCCGCCCGTTCAGGGTCGCGCATGATGTCGCTTTCGGTGACTTCCAGCTTCAGGGCGCCGCGCGGCAGGTTGTTGACCCGCAGCACCTCGGCCACGTCGTCGACCAGACCCGGACGGTCGATCTCGCCGGTCGACAGATTGACGCTGACGGTCAGGGCGCCCACGGCCGGATGGCTGCGGCGCCAGGCGGCCAGCTGCGCGCCGGCGGTGCGCATCATGTGCTCGCCCAGCTCGCTCATCAGGCCCAGTTCCTCGATCAGCGGGAGGAAGGAGTCGGGCGGCAGCATGCCGCGGCGCGGGTGCAGCCAGCGGGCCAGGGCCTCGAAGCCCGACAGGGCGCCGGTCGAGAGGCGCACGACGGGCTGGAAATAAGGGGTGATCTCGCCACGGGCGATGGCGCCGCGCAGGTCGGCCTCCAGGGCCAGGCGCGACAGGCCGTCGGTCTCCATCGAGCGGCCATAGGCGGCGGCGCCGCCGCGACCGGCCGAGGATGCGGCCTCGACGGCCAGTTCGGCGCGGCGCAGCAGTTCGGTCGCCTCGGGCGCATCTTCGCCGCCCTCGGCGTTCACGGCCCCGATCGACAGGGTGGGGTGGATATCGAAGCCCGCGATCCGCAGCGGCTGTTCCAGGGCGTTGCGCAGCAGCTCGGCCGGCTCAAAGCCCCGGGGCTCGCACAGCACGGCGAACTCATCCTCGCCGATGCGGCCCAGGATCGAGCCGGTCGGGAAGGCGGCCGCCAGGCGCGAACCCAGGGCGGCCAGAACCAGGTCGGCGCGTTCGTGGCCCAGGGCCTCGTTCAGGCGGCGGAGGCGATCGACATCAGCGACCACCAGCTCATGCACGCCTTCAAGGCGCAGACGCTCGCGGGCGCGGGCGATGAAGCTCTTGCGGTCCAGCAGGCCGGTCAGGTCGCAGCGCTCGGACGCGGCGAATTTCACTTCGGGGGCGACGACGCCGGCGGCGCGCACGCCTTCCTCCAGCCATACGCCCCGCCAGATGCAGGTCTCAAAGCCGCGCATGCGAAAGCGCGCCATGACTTCCGAGCCGGGTTCGCGGACCTTCAGCACTTCCTCGGCCTGGGCGCGGTCCTGCGGCAGGGCCAGGGCGCGGAAGGCTGCGGAAGAGCATTCAGGGGCCAGCGGACCAAGGCCCAGCGCCCGGGCGGCGCCATTGACCCGCAGGCGGTCGGCTTCAGGCTCCCAGATCCACAGGGCCGCATCGGCCGCACCCAACGCTTCCAGCGTGGCGGTCGTGTCCCAGATCTTACGGTCCGTAGCCCGAAACGACATACTCGATCCCAACGCCACCTCGGCGTCTTTCGCCCGGACCGGCGCTAGGATCGCGCAACAAGTCCGAACAGACGATGATCTCGCCACTCGCCGTTAATTTTCAAATAAGCGGGGGCGTAACCCTCCTCGGAAAAGCCGCATTTCAGCAAAAGCCCGGCCGAGGCGGTGTTTTCCGGCATGCAGGCGGCCTCAATCCGATGGAGTCCCAGGCCCTCGAAGGCGAAGCGGATCACGGTGGCGACGGCGTCGGACATGTGCCCCTGGCGCGTGTAGGGCTGACCCAGCCAGTAGCCCACCGTGCCGCTCAGGGACACGCCGCGCCGGACGTGAAACAGCCGGACGGCGCCGATCAGGGCGTCGTCACTCTTGCGAAACACGAAGAACGGCCACGCCTCGCCGGTCTCCAGTTCACGGGCATAGGCGCCCAGCCGGGCGCGGAAGGCGCGGCGCCCCAGGTCGTCCTCGGGCCAGGTCGGCTCCCAGGGCTCCAGGAAGCTGCGCGACTCGCGGCGCAGGTCGGCCCAGTCGCGGTGGTCCGACACGCGCGGCGGTCGCAGATAGACGCCGCTGCCCTGAAGCCTGAGGCCGGGTCTGGCGCGGAACAGCTGCAGAAGGGTCGACACTTGAACTCCAGCAGGCGCGAAGGCGCGCGAGGGTCTGCGATCAGGCCGCAGCGAACAAGGCCTTCTCAAAGGCGGGGCCGGCTTTCAGGGCCGACTTGGCGCCCAGGATGGCCGTGGCGCAACGCCGTGAGTCCAGCAGGCGCTGACCCAGCCGGGCGACATCGGCCGGGGTGACGGCGTCGACCTCGAAGGCCAGCTCGGCCGGCGGATACAGGCGATCAAACAGCAGCACCTGGCCGGCGGCCTGCTCCGCGCGCGACAGCGCCGCCTCGCGGGCCATGAACATGTGCGCCTTCAGCTGGGCCTTGGCGCGGGCCAGTTCGGCCGGCTCGATGTGGCGGGCCAGGGCGACCAACTGCTCGGCGCAGACCTTGGCGGTCTCGACCGCATTGCCCGCCGCGCAGCCGGCATAGATGCCCAGCGCCCCGTGATCGGCATAGGTGTCTGAATAGGCGTCGATATTGTAGGCCAGACCGCGCTTCTCGCGGGCTTCCTGGAACAGGCGCGACGACATGCCCCCGCCCAGGCATTCGGCGAAGATCCGCAGGGCGAAATAGTCCTGCTCGCGCGCGCCGCAGGCCGGCAGCATGAACACCAGATGCGACTGTTCCAGCTTGCGGACCTCGCCCTCGTGGCCGCCCACGAACGGCGCGGCGACGGGTTCGGCCAGGCTCTCGCGCACCGGCACGCCGCCGAAGGCGCGCTCGGCGGCGGCCATCAGCTCGGCCTCGCTGACCGCGCCGGTGGCGCTGATCACCAGCCGGTCGGGGGCGTAGAGCGCGCCCCGCCAGTCGGACAGGGCGGCGTTGGTGGCGGAATTGACGCTCTCGACAGAGCCCAGGATCGGGCGGGCCACCGGGTGCTGGCCCCAGGCCGCGCGCTGGATCAGATCGAAGACATAGTCGTCGGGCGCGTCGGCGGCCTCGGCGATCTCCTGCAGCACCACCTGCTTTTCGCGGGCCAGGTCGGCCTCGTCCAGGGTGGGTCGCAGCAGCAGGTCGGCGATGACGTCCATGCCCAGATCCAGGCCGCCCTTCAGCGCCCGCACCTGGAAGCTGGTGCGCTCATAGCCGGTGGCGGCGTTGAGCGAGCCGCCCTGGCTTTCGATGACCTCGACGATATCGCGCGCGCTGCGCGATCCGGCCCCCTTGAAGACCATGTGCTCCAGCAGGTGCGACCAGCCCGACTGCGGGACATCCTCATGGGCCGCGCCGCGACCGGCGACGACGGTCAGGGCCAGGGTCTCAAGGCCGGGCATCGGATCACAGACGACCCGGACGCCGTTTTTCAGCGTCTTGAGAACAGCGCTCACGAAGTGGCCGCGAAGGTGCGCACGAAGGCTTTCACCGTGTCGCCGCTGGCCGGCAGCCGCTCGAAGCGCTCGGGCTTCTGCGACAGGTCCGGCGTGGCGCGCGGCGTGGCCGGGGTCAGGCCGCAGGCGGCGGCGACCGCCTCGGGGAACTTGGCCGGATGGGCCGTGGAGAGCACCACCACCGGCGTGGTCGGATCGTCCAGCTTGACGCCCGCAGCCGCCGCTACGCCCACGGCGGTGTGCGGGTCGATGACCTCGCCGGTTTCGTTGAGGGTCGAGAGCATGGTCTTGGCGGTGTCGGCCTCGCTGACGGCCACGCCGCGGAACAGCTCACGCATGGTGGCGAAGGCGCTGGGCGGAATGTCGATCAGGCCGCTGTCGGTAAAGCCCCGGAAGGCGCGGCCGGTTTCGACCCCGTCACGGCGCACCGCTTCGAAATACAGGCGCTCGAAATTGGACGCGACCTGGATGTCCATGGCCGGGCTCTGGGTGGCGGCCACCGCGCCCTTGGCGTAGCGGCCCTCCTCGAAGGTGCGGGCCAGGATGTCGTTGGAATTGGTGGCGCAGACGATCTGGGCGATCGGCAGGCCCATGCGGGTGGCCACAAAGGCGGCATAGGCGTCGCCGAAATTGCCCGTCGGCACCACGAAGGCCACGGCCCGCTCGGGCGCGCCCAGGGCCACGGCGGCGGTGAAGTAATAGACGCTCTGGGCCGCGATCCGCGCCCAGTTGATCGAGTTGACGCCCGACAGGTCGACCGCATGGCGGAACTGGTCGTCCTGGAAGGCCTGCTTGACGATGGCCTGGCAGTCGTCGAACGAGCCCTGGATCGAGACGCAGGCCACGTTGTCGTCGGTCGCCGTGGTCATGAACCGGCGCTGGACCTCGCTGATCCGGCCCTCGGGGAACAGGGCCACGATGCGGGCGTTCTTGCGGCCCCGGAAGGCCTCGACCGCAGCGCCGCCGGTGTCGCCCGAGGTGGCGCAGATGATGGTCATCTTCCGCGACTGGCGTTCCAGCACATAGTCATACAGCCGCCCCAGCAGCTGCATGGCGACGTCCTTGAACGCCAGGGTCGGGCCGTGGAACAGCTCCAGCAGGAACCGGTTGGGGCCCAGCTGCTTGAGCGGCGCAACCGCGCTGTGGGCGAAGCTGGCATAGGCCTCGGCGCACATCTCGGCCAGCACGTCGGCGGGGATGTCGTCGCCGACGAACTTGCCCATCACGGCGGCGGCGACCTGATCATAGGGCTTGCCGGCGAAGGCCGCGATCTCGGCCTTGGTGAAGGTCGGCCATTCGGCCGGCACATACAGGCCGCCGTCGGGAGCCAGGCCCGCCAGGACAGCGTCGAGAAATCCGATGGGCGCGGCCTCGCCGCGGGTCGAAACGTAGCGCATCAGGGTCTCAGTCTCCGCCAGAGCATGGCGGCATAGATAAAGAGCAGGGTTACGGCAAGACCGAACCACGTCAGGGCGTATTCGAGGTGCCGATTGGAAATTTCTGCCGGAAGCGGCGCGGGGACGATCCCGGCCGGGGCCGGGGTCTCGCGCTCGGCCATCAGGGCCAGCGGCGCCGGCTTGCGGCCGGCCAGCCCGGTCACGGCGTCGGCTCGGTGGCCGCCCAGCTGCTCCAGCGGGATCAGGATGCCCGTGACCTGCCTAGGCTCGGCGAAGGCGCGGGCCGGCGCCTCGACCTGGCCGGTCAGCTCGGGCACCACGCCGCGGTCGACCAGGATCAGGTCATAGGGACCGCCGTCCTCGATCCCGCACAGGGCCTGGGCGCGCCAGACGACGTCGCCGTCGCGGATGCCATAGGCCAGGGACAGGGGCGGCAGGGACGCCGGGCGGCAGGCGACGCTGACCCGCGTCCAGGCGACATTGCGGCCCTGGGCGGCGGCGGCCAGCACCGGGCCGATCGGGGCCGCCGGGGCGGTCTTCAGGGTCTCGATCCGCCCGAGCAGATCCTCCTTCCAGGCCATGCGCTTGATCTGCCAGGCGCCCAGGAAGCACAGGATGCCGAACGCAATCGCCACGGCGATGGTCAGGCCGATGGGGAAGCGGCTTTTGACGGGAGGGGCCTCAGACATCGCGCCCGCCGGCTTCCGAGGCCTTGTTGGCGACCTGGGCGGCCACCATCAGGCCCTTGGCGGGCCGCATCAGGCCCAGGCTCAGGCCCAGGGTCACGGGCAGCCAGACCAGCAGCAGCAGCCAGATCGGCCAGTTCCAGGCAAACATCGAAAACAGCGCGCCGAACGCGCCGACGCTGCCGCCGATCAGGATGATGAAGGTCGAGGCCCCGTCGCCGGTCTCGTGGCGGCCCAGTTCGAAGCCGCAGGCTTCGCAGGTCGGGGCGATCTTCAGGAACCCGTCGAACAGGAAGCCCTCGCCGCACTTGGGGCAGCGACCGCTGGCGCCGGCCAGATAGGGGTTGGTGTGGCTCATGGAGCCTCCTGAAAAGAAAAAGGCCCGGAACGCTGGCTTAGCGTTCCGGGCCCCCTCGGAAGTCTGGATCTTAGAGCGTGGCGGCTCAAAATGTGAGGGGTTTAGCCCTCACATTTCAACTTTCGGGCCCTAGTGGGCCGAAGCGCCGAAGATCACGTAGATGAAGGCGAACAGGAACAGCCAGACCACGTCCACGAAGTGCCAGTACCAGGCGGCCGCTTCGAAGCCGAAGTGCTGCTTGGGGGTGAAGGCGCCGTTCTGCAGGCGGATCAGGCAGACGATCAGGAACAGGGTGCCGACAAACACGTGGAAACCGTGGAAGCCGGTGGCCAGGAAGAAGGTCGAACCATAGAGGCCCGAATTCACGGCCGCTTCCGAATAGAACAGCTGCTCGTGGTTGATGTGGGCATATTCATAGAACTGGATGGCGGTGAACAGCGCGCCCAGCAGGACGGTCAGGATCAGACCCCACTTGGCGCCCTTGCGGTCGCCGACCTGCAGCGCGTGGTGCGCCCAGGTGACGGTGGTGCCCGACAGCAGCAGGGTCAGGGTGTTGACCAGCGGCAGGTGCCAGGGCGAGACGGTCTCGACGCCCAGGGGCGGCCAGGTGGCCCAGGCGGTGCGGACTTCCTCGATGGCCGAGAGTGTGCGGTGTTCATGGAACAGCGCCATCTCGAAGAACATCCAAAACCAGGCCACGAAGAACATCACTTCCGAAGCGATGAACAGGATCATGCCGTAGCGCAGGCCGATCGAGACGACCGGCGTGTGGTCGCCGGCCTTGGCTTCCTTGGCCACATCGCTCCACCAACCGAAGAAGGTGTAGAGGATGCCGGCAAAGCCTGCGGCGAAGATCGCCCAGTTGCCTTTTTCGATACCCAGAACACCGCCCTTGATCCAGCCGATCAGGCCGATGGCCATGATGGTGGCGGCGACCGAGCCCACGAGGGGCCAGGGGCTGGGCGGCAGGATGTGATAGTCGTGTTTGACGGCGCCGTGGGCCATGGTGGTGCTAACCCTTATTCCCTCTAGACGTTGCCCGCCGAGTCCCCCCGCTGCAACGCTCCATATTGAACGCTATAGCCCTCTCGACGGCGCGCCGCCAAGGGGTTGAACGATACGCGGCGTCGTAGAAGCCACCAGTTTTTTCCCGGAGTCGTCCTCGACCGCCGGGAAGAAGGTGTAGGAGAGGGTGATCTCGCCCTTACCCTTGGTCTCCGGATCATCGACATATTGCGGATCGACGAAGTAGACGACCGGAAACTCGATCGTCTGGCCGGGCTGGATCGTCTGGTTGGAAAAGCAGAAACATTCCAGTTTCTGGAAGTAAGGCCCGGCCTGTTCGGGCACCACATTGTAGATCGCCCGGCCGGTCATGGCCTGGTCGCTGCGGTTGGTGACCTTGAAGAACGCCAGGCCCGTGTCGCCGATCCGGATATCCTGGCTGACCTGCTCGGTCGAGAAGTCCCAGGGCAGGTTGCGGATATTGGCGTCGAACCGGATCTTGACCTTGCGGTCCAGCACCGTGGTCGGGGCCAGATCGGCCTTGCGCACGGTGCCGTCGAAGCCGGTCAACTGGCAAAACAGCTTGTAGAGCGGCACCGAAGCATAGGCCGCCCCGACCATGCCGAAGAAGGCGGCGGCGCACATCAGACCGACACGCGCGTTGCGGCGGGCCGCCAGGTCCTTAACGGGCTTCAGCGCCTTGAGCGGACCGTTGCCGGATTCAGAAGGGACGGATTCAGAAGGGACGGTTAGCGACATTGGCGCCGAGCCTCACGATAGTGACCACAAACATCAGAATGACAAAGGCCAGCAGGCCCAGGCCCAGGGCAATATTGCGCCCCTTGCGCGCCCGCGCGGCGGCGTCTTGTTCGACAAGCTTGTTCATCGCAAAAGCTCCAAGGCTTTGACGCCAAAGACCGCTTCGCCCAGCAGGGCTGCGAACATGGCGAACAGATAGAGGATCGAGAAGGCGAACAGATTGCGCGCCGCCTTGGCGCCGGCGGCCTTCACATCGTCGGTGACCTCATAGAGGTCGCGGTCGGCGGCGCGCGGATCGGCGGCGTCGCCGGCCTTGCTGAGAAACACCCGGAAGGCCAGCAGCAGGAACACCGCGCCACCCAGGCCGGCGACCGCCAGATACAGCGGACCGCCCAGACCGGTCAGCACCGGCAGCAGGCAGACCGGAATCAGGATCAGGCTGTAGATCAGGATCTGCAGGCGGGTGGCCTTGGCGCCCTTGACTACCGGCAGCATCGGCACGCCAGCCTTGGCGTAGTCGGTGGTGATGTACAGCGACAGCGCCCAGAAGTGCGGCGGGGTCCAGAAGAAGATGATGGCCACCATCAGCCAGGCGTTCAGCGGGGCCGAGCCCGTGGCCGCAGCCCAGCCGATGGCGGGCGGCAGGGCGCCGGCCAGTCCGCCGATGACGATGTTCTGGGTCGTCCAGCGCTTGAGCCACATGGTGTACACCACGGCGTAGAAGACGATGGTGAAGGCCAGCAGGCCGGCCGCCAGCCAGTTGACCGCCATGCCCAGCAGCATCACCGAGAGCAGGCTGAGCACCACGCCCAGGGCGGCGGCGTCGTCGCCGCGCACCTTGCCCGACGGCACGGGGCGGCCGCGTGTGCGGCGCATCAGGCCGTCGATATCGGCGTCGAACCACATGTTCAGGGCGCCGGAGGCCCCTGCCCCGACAGCGATGCACAACACCGCCACGGCGGCCAGCACCGGGTGCATGGGCGTGCGGGCGGCCAGAAGGCCGGTCAGGCCGGTGAACACCACCAGAGACATGACGCGGGGCTTGAGCAGCTGGAAGAAGTCCTGCCAGCGGGCGACATCGGGCGTCGTCTGCAGCGGGGCGGTTTCCGGGGTCATGGCGGCGATCTTCGACATCAGGTTCTGATTATAGCGGTCTTGATGGGCGAAGGGCGCGGCCCGGACCCTTAAGTGGTCCAGACCGCGCCCCCGCAGGCTTCAATTCAGTCGTCAGGCCCTAGTGGTGGCCGTCTTCGCGGATCACCGGCGGCTCGCTGAACTGGTGGAACGGCGGCGGCGACGACAGGGTCCATTCCAGGGTGGTGGCGCCTTCGCCCCACGGATTGGCCTCGGCCGGACGACGACGAATGGCGGCCTCGATCAGGATGATCAGGAACACCACCACGCCAACGACCGTGATCGCGTAGCCGACCGTCGAGACGTAGTTCCACTTCGCGAAGGCTTCCGGATAGTCGACATAGCGACGCGGCATGCCTTGCAGGCCCAGGAAGTGCTGCGGGAAGAAGATCAGGTTGACGCCGACGAACATGATCCAGAACTGCACGCAGCCCAGGAACTCGTTGTACTTCACGCCCCACATCTTCTCGAACCAGTAGAAGAAGCCGGCGAAGATGGCGAACACGGCGCCCAGCGACAGCACGTAGTGGAAGTGAGCGACGACGTAATAGGTGTCGTGCAGGCTGTAATCGATGCCGGCATTGGACAGGACCACGCCGGTGACGCCGCCGACCGTGAACAGGAAGATGAAGCCGATCGCCCACAGCATGGGCGTCTTGAAGCTGATCGAACCGCCCCACATCGTGGCGATCCAGGAGAAGATCTTCACGCCGGTCGGGACAGCGATGATCATCGTGGCGGCCACGAAATAGGCCCGCAGGTTGATGCTCATGCCGACGGTGTACATGTGGTGCGCCCACACGACGAAGCCGACGAAACCGATGGCGACCATGGCATAGGCCATCGCCAGATAACCGAAGATCGGCTTGCGCGAGAAGGTCGAGACGATGTGGCTGATGATGCCGAAGCCTGGCAGGATCAGGATGTACACTTCCGGGTGACCGAAGAACCAGAACAGGTGCTGGAACATCACCGGATCGCCGCCGGCGGCGGGGTCGAAGAAGTGGGTGCCGAAGTTACGGTCGGTCAGCAGCATGGTGATGGCGCCGGCCAGGACGGGCAGCGACAGCAGCAGCAGGAAGGCGGTGATCAGCACCGACCAGGCGAACAGCGGCATGCGGTGCAGGGTCATGCCCGGCGCGCGCATGTTGAAGATCGTGGTGATGAAGTTGATCGCGCCCAGGATCGACGAAGCGCCGGCCAGGTGGAGCGCCAGGATCGCCAGGTCCATGGCCGGACCCTTGTGACCGATGGTCGAGAGCGGCGGATAGATCGTCCAGCCGCCGCCAAAGCCCTGACCCGGACCGCCATCGACGAACATCGACAGGCAGAGCAGAACCCAGGCGGCGACCAAGAGCCAGAACGAGACGTTGTTCATCCGCGGGAAGGCCATGTCCGGCGCGCCGATCATGATCGGGACGAACCAGTTGCCGAACCCGCCGATCATCGCCGGCATGACCATGAAGAAGATCATGATCAGGGCGTGGGCGGTGACGACGGCGTTGTAGCCGTGCTTGCCCTTGAACAGACCCAGGATGCCGGTGTCGGAGAACACCTGGATGCCCGGCTCCATAAGCTCCCAGCGGATCAGGCCCGAAAGGGCGCCGCCCACGATCCCGGCCATGATGGCGAACAGGATGTAGAGGGTGCCGATGTCCTTGTGGTTCGTCGAGAAGAACCAGCGCTGGAAGAAGGGCGGCTTGTCGTCGGCGCCGTGCGCGTCGTGATGATCAATGTCTGCGGCGTGAGCCATCGGACTAATCCTGCAATCTAAGTCTTAGACCGCCGGCGCGGCGGGAGCCGCGGCCGGGACGGTGGCGGGAGCGGCGGCCGGGATCGCGACAGCGGCCGGAGCGGCGGCGTCAGCGACGGGGGCGGCCGCCGGCGGAGCGGTCTTGGACTGCACCCAGGCGTCAAACTCGGCCTGGGTAACGACCTTGATCTCGATGGGCATGTTGGAGTGTTCAGACCCACACAGTTCCGAGCACTGGCCGTAATAGGTTCCGACCTTTTCGGCCTTGAACCAGGTTTCGTTCAGGCGGCCGGGGATGGCGTCGGTCTTCAGGCCAAAGGCCGGCAGGGCGAAGGCGTGGATCACGTCGGCGGCTGTGACCTGCACACGGACCACCTGATTGACCGGAACGACCAGCGGCTTGTCTGCGGCCAGCAGGTAAGGAACCTTTTTGGCGACAGCTTCGGCCTGGGTCAGCGGCAGGGAGATTTCCTCGCTGATCTTCTGGTCGGGATATTCATAGCCCCAGTACCACTGGTAGCCCGTGGCCTTCACCGTCATGTACGGCTTGGGCATGTCGTTATAGGCGAACAGCAGCCGGAACGAGAAGATCGCGATCACCATCAGGATGATCACCGGAACCACCGTCCAGACGATCTCGATGGTGGTGTTGTGGCTGAACTTGGCCGGGATCGGGTTGGCCTTCTTGTTGTAGCGGATCGCGATCCAGATGATCAGACCCAGCACGAACAAGGTGATGATCGTGATGATCGGCATCAGGATCACGTCGTGGAACCAGATCGCCTCGTGCTTCAGCGACGAAGCGGCGGGCTGAAGATCGATCGCCCCCGGGGTCGGCTGACCCATCAAGTCCTGCGCCAGGGCCTGCCCCGCGAAAACCGTCATGGCGGCGAGGGCGCTAGCGCCCGTCAGAACCCGCCGAAACCCCTGAAATTGCGCCTTCATATCCCTCACGGCCCGTTTCAGCGCCTATTTGACGTCGATCATTTGACCTTGATCAACGTCACGTCGCGCCGACATGCACATTACAGTCAGGCTCGCGGTATCGCGCAATCGACTCCAGATAATGAGTCGCGGTCGCGCCCCGCCCAACTGACCATTCTGTTGGCTGCATACGCGCATCGCCAGCGGTTGCCAAGCGCCTGAAACCCCCGGGAAACCCTCCTTGGCAACGGTTCGGGCATCCAGCTGCGAACAGCTTTCAATAACCCCGGCCGCAGGCCTCCGGATCATTACGTAACGTTCATTGACAGGTACCTTGCACCGCTCAGTACCTTGCCGTAGAAGAGTGCATCAACCGAGGCGAGGACCAAGTGCCGGAAGCCATTGAAATACAACTGAAGAAAGGCGTGCTGGCGCTCTGTGTGCTGGCCCTGCTGTCGAAGGCCGACAGCTATGCCTACGAGATCGCCAGCAAGCTCGCGAAGGACATCGATATGGGGGAGGGAACAATCTATCCGCTGATGCGCCGCATGCAGTCGGACGGCCTGGTGGAGACCTATCTGGTCGAATCCCAGAGCGGCCCGCCGCGCAAATATTACCGCCTGACGTCGGCTGGCCGCGCCAGCTTCACGCAGCAGAAGACCGAATGGGCCGCCTTCACCACGGCCGTTGAAGACATCCTGGGAGCCGCCGCATGACCCGTATCGAGTTCATGTCCCGGCTGCGCCGCGGTCTGGCCGGTCTGCCCGCCACCACGATCGCCGACATCGTCGCCGATCACGAGGCGCACTTCGCCGACGCCATGGCCGAAGGCCGCAGCGAGGCCGAAGCCGCCGCCGCCCTGGGCGACCCCGACCGTCTGGCCCGCGAACTGCGCGCCGATGCGGGCCTGAAGCGCTGGGAAGAGGCCAAGAACCCCGCTGCAGCCGGCGCGGCGATCATCGCCCTGATCGGCCTGGGGGCGATCGACATCATGTTCCTGCTGCCCATGCTGATGGGCGTGCTGGCGGCGCTGTTCGGTTTCCTGGTCGCCGTGGTCGCCCTGTTCGTCTCGGGCGGCTTCGTGTTCGCCATGGGACCATTAGCCGCGCCTCCGGGCGGGCCGCTGACGGCCTTGCTGGCCGGTGTGGGCCTGATGGCCGGCGCCACCTTCCTGGGCGCCCTGCTCACCATCGTCACGGTGGGCCTCTTCAACGCGGTCGTCTGGTACGGCCGCCTGCACTTCCGGCTGCTCAAGCCGGCCATCGAAAACCAAGGCTGAGGGGCCCGTCATGATCCGTAATGCGCTCATCATCGGCGGAGCCAGCTTCGTGCTGATGCTCGGCAGCTTCGCCGGCGTCGCCGCCCTGGCCGGTCCGGTCATTCTCAAGGACGGCTGGACCATTCCCTTCGACCATGTCGGCGACGGCGAGTTCCGGAGCCGTCATGTCGATATCAGCGGCGCGAAGGCCTCGCCGATCGTCTCGCGCCAGCTGGCCTGGACCAGCGAGACGCTGACGATCGACCTGCCCATCGACGTGACCTATGTGCAGGGTCCGGTCGCCGGGGTCGAGATCCGGGGCCCCAGGGCCGTCGTCGATCGCCTGCGTGTCGAGGAAGGCCGCATCAGCCTGACCGACGGCGACGGCGATCACTACGACCTCAATGCCGACAGCCTGACCATCGACCGCAACGGCATCCGCTTTCACAGCAACGCCGATCAGACGCGGATCATCGTCACCGCCCCCAACGTCAGCAGCTTCACGCTGGACGGCTCGGGCGATCTGGCGATCCAGGGCTACAATCAACCGGCCCTGACCCTGGCGCTGAATGGCAGCGGCGACATCAACGCCTCCGGCCAGACCACGGGCCTGGTCGTGGCCACGGCGGGATCGGGCGACGCCGAGCTCGACGACCTGCAGGCGCTGAACGCCGATATCGCCCTCTCCGGCAGCGGCGACGCCGATATCTCGACCAGCAACACGGTCAAGATCGCCATCTCGGGCAGCGGCGACGTCAGCCTGCGCCGCCAACCCGTCAGCGAAACCAGCACGATCAGCGGTTCGGGTTCGGTGCATCACAACTACTAACGACAAGGGGGCGGGGTGACGGAACGGCTTCGAACGCTTACCTGTAGGCGCATGAACGCTCCGATCTCCGCCCCCTCCCTGCTTGACGCCGCCGGCGTCGATCCCGACCGCGCCCGCAAGATCCTGGGCGAGGCCCTGGCCGGCGCCGATGATGGCGAGCTCTTTATCGAGCGCTCCGAGAGCGAGGCCTTCGTCTTCGACGACGGCCGCCTGAAAAGCGCCTCCTATGATTCGGGCGAGGGTTTCGGCCTTCGCGTCGTGGCCGGCGAGACCGCCGGCTACGCCCACGCCGCCGAGATTTCCGAGGCCGCCCTCGGCCGGGCCGCCGCCTCGGCCAGCCTCGCCAAGCGCGGCTATGCCGGCGTCAGCGCCGAAGGGCCCCGTTCGACCAACGAGCGGCTGTACGGCGAAGACGATCCCCTCGCCTCACCCGCCTTTTCCGACAAGATTTCGCTCCTGCAGGAAATCGACGCCTTCGCCCGGGCCCGCGATCCGCGCGTCGTCCAGGTGATGGCCTCGATGGCCGGCGAGCGCCGGGTGATCGAGATCCTGCGCGCCGACGGCAAGCTGGTGCGCGACGTCCGCCCGCTGGTCCGTGTCAATGTGCAGGTCACCGTCGAGAAGGACGGCAAGCGCGAGAGCGGCTCGTCAGGGGCCGGCGGTCGCGCCGGCTTTTCGGCCTGGATCAGCCCCGACCGCTGGCAGCATCAGGTCGACGAGGCCCTGCGCCAGGCCCTGGTCAATCTGGACGCCATCCCCTGCCCCGCCGGCGAGATGGACGTGGTCCTGGGCTGCGGCTGGAACGGCATCCTGCTGCACGAGGCCGTCGGCCACGGCCTGGAAGGCGACTTCAACCGCAAGGGCATTTCCGCCTTTTCCGGCCGGATCGGCGAGCGGGTGGCGGCCAAGGGCGTCACCGTGTTCGACGACGGTTCGCTGCCGGGCCGTCGCGGCTCGCTGACCATCGACGACGAGGGCACGCCGACCGAGCGCACCATCCTGATCGAGGACGGCATTCTGGTCGGCTACATGCACGACCGCATGAGCGCCCGGCTGATGGGCATGCAGGCCACCGGCAATGGTCGCCGCCAGTCCTATGCTCACATGCCTCTGCCGCGCATGACCAATACCGGCATGCTGGCGGGCAAGGACGATCCGGCCGAGATGATTGCCTCGATGAAGCGCGGCCTCTACTGCGCCAATTTCGGCGGCGGCCAGGTGGACATCACCAACGGCAAGTTCGTCTTCCAGTGCACCGAGGCCTATCTGGTCGAGGACGGTAAGATCACCGCCCCGGTCAAGGGCGCCACACTGATCGGCGACGGCCCCAGCGCCCTGACCCGCGTGACCATGATCGGCAACGATTTCGACTTCGACCCCGGCATCGGCGTCTGCGGCAAGTCGGGCCAGGGCGTGCCGGTCGGCGTCGGCCAGCCGTCGCTGAAGATCACCGGCCTGACGGTGGGCGGCACAGCGGTTTAGGGAACAGATCAAAACCCTTGTCATCCTGGAAGCCTCGCAGAGGCTGTCCGGGACACAGGGCAGCCGCAGTGCATCGGTCCCTGGGTCCTGCTCTCCGCTTCGCTTGGACCGGGATGACAAGGGTTTTGGCATGGCGTGACCGCTCACGAAGAGCCCAACAAAAAAGGCCCCGGATCGCTCCGGGGCCTTTCGTGTTTGCAGAGCCCCTAGTGGATCTTCGTGGCGCTATCCACGGGCGCGGCGTCGGTGTCGTCCGAGCCGTGCGACCACTTCTTCAGCCATGGGGACAGGACCAGGAACAGCACCCCGATGCCGATGGCGATCAGGCCGATGACGTTGAACACCTCCAGCGAGGTGGCCAGGGCGGCGGCGGGATCCAGCACCTGGCCGCCGACGGTTTCGGTGGTGGTCAGTCCGGCGATCATGCCGCCGATATACTGGGCGATGGCCACGGCCAGGAACCAGACGGCCATCATGAACGACACCACGGTGGGCGGCGACAGCTTGGTCATCTGCGACAGGCCGACGGGCGACATGCACAGCTCGCCCGTGGTGTGCAGCATGTACATCACCACCAGGAACACCAACGGCAGGCGGAAGGCCCCGTCGGCGAAGGTGGCGCCGATCTGCAGCACCAGAAAGCCCGCCCCGACCTGGATCAGGGCCAGGCCGAACTTGACCACGGGGTTCAGGTCACGGCCGCGCTTGCCCAGCCAGGTCCACAGGAAGGCGAAGACCGGGGCGAAGATCAGGATCCAGCCGGCGTTCAGGGCCTGGGTCTGGGGCGCGTTGAAGCTGGTGTTGATCCAGAAGGTCGAGGCCTTGTCGATGCCGGCCGCGACCAGTTGCTCGGAGGTGGCCAGCGTGACCGCGCCGCCGAACCACTGGACCGGGGCCTGGACCAGATCGAGCTGGACATTGGTGGCCGCGAACAGGCTGAGCGACGAGCCGGCCTGCTCGAACAGGGTCCAGAACACCACCGCGCCGAAGATCAGGAACACGGCCAGGGCCAGGCGTTCACGCTCTTCCTTGCCGCACTTGGCGAACATGAACCACAGGATGTAGCCCAGCGAGGCGGCGATGCCCGCGATCAGGGCCGCGCCGACCACGGGGTTGCGCTGCACCAGGAAGAAGACGCCGACCACGCCGACCAGCGACAGGGCGTAGATCACCATCTCGCGGTCGATGGGGCCGACCACCTTGGCCTTCAGGGCCTTGGGTTCCGGCGGCTCGCCCTTGCCCATCAGCAGCGGCTTGCCCAGCACGAAGACGACGAAGCCGGCCAGCATGCCGATCCCGGCCAGGCCAAAGCCCGCCCACCAGCCGACCGTGACGCCCAGCAGGCCGCACAGGATCGAGGCCCAGAACGAACCCAGATTGATGCCGTAATAATAGAGGGTGAAGCCCGGATCGCGGCGCGGATCGCCCTGCGGATACAGCTGCCCGACGATGGTCGAGATGTTGGGCTTGAGGAAGCCGACGCCGACGATGATCAGCGACAGGGCCAGCCAGAAGATGTTGAGGTACAGCGGGTCGCGACCCTTCACGTCCAGCTTGTAATCAGCCTTGGCCAGAACGGCCGGCAGCGGCGCGTCGGCGGGCAGGCCCTTGACCTCAAAATCACCGGTCTTGGTGGCGGCGACGTCATAGGGTTTGCCGGCGACGACCAGCTTGGCGATCAGTTGCTGTCCCCGGCCCTCGGCCTGGAACTCGTAGGTCGCGCCCTGATAGGTCAGGGTCTGGACGGCGGGCTTGCCCTCGATGGCCATGGTCAGATGGCCGGCCACCAGCAGAATCGCGCCGAACGCGACCGCCTTGCGGGTGCCCAGATACTTGTCGGCCAGGAAGCCGCCAATCAGCGGCAGCAGGTAGACCAGCGAAGTGTAGGAGCCGTAGTGGGCCGAGGCGGCCTTGGGTTCAAAGAGGAAGTGCTGGGTGAGATAGAAGATCAGGATAGCCCGCATGCCGTAATAGGAGAAACGCTCCCACATCTCGGCAAAGAACAGGATGAGCAGCCCCTTTGGGTGCTGTCGGAGAAGCTGGATGAGCACGGGAATGCCGGTCACAAGGGTGACCAGGATGCCCAGGGCGATAACGATGTTCATACACTAACCTTGACGTGATGAGGGGTCGGGGCGGCCGTTACGGTCGTTTCACCCTCGCCTCCCCCAGTTCGCGGGGAGAAGATCACGCGACAATGCGTTTAACAAGCAATGGCTTGCCAGCCGGTAGCCGAGTTCGCGTCTCGGGCGTTAAGCAAGCACGCCCATTCCACGCGCGGGAGAAAACCGATGAAGACGCCTGACGAGAGCCATCCGATCACGATCGAGCGCGAACCGGCGCGCGTGCGCGTGCTGTTCGAGGGCCACGAGATCGCCGACAGCGGCGACGTGGTCGTGCTGCGCGAGGCCGGCTATCCGCCGGTGCGCTATTTTCCGCGCGAAGACGTGCGGATGATGTTCCTGCGCCGCACCGACAAGGTGACGCACTGTCCCTACAAGGGCGCTGCGGCCTATTTCTCGATCTATCGCGACGGCAAGCTGATCGACAACGCCGTGTGGTCCTACGAGGACCCCTATCCCGCTGTCGGCGGGATCGGCGGCCGCTTGGCCTTCTATCCGCAACATGTCGAGTTCGAGACCGGGGCCCATACCGCCGCCGAGACCGAGTCTCTGGATATCGCCGAGGTCGTCCGCCACACCGACAGCGGTTCGGGCGCCAGCCAGGCCGAGCGCTGGGCGCCGACCGTCGATGGTCCGGACGGCGAGCCCGCGAAGCCTTCGCCACCATTGGGATAGAATTATATAAACTGAGGCAATTGAGGTTGAATTACCCTTTTGCTCCAGGAGACTTTACTCAAAGAAGGTAAAAGATTCCATCCCGGCCGCTGGCATGGGGCGCTTTGACGCGTTACGCCTGTCCTCGAACCACCGTAAGGATTGGTTAAGCGTCCAGGGCGTTGCATGGCTCCGACGTGATCGCATTGAGCCTCCAACAGAGAGGCGATGGAGGAAGCCGTGGCCTATATCAGCTTTGAACAGGCGCCGTCCGTCAGCGCCGCTCGCAAGATCGCCGCGCCGCGCCTGGCCTGGGGCCGCATCGCGATGGTCGGCTGCAGCCTGGCCTTCTGGGTCGGCTTGGCGTTCGCGATCCGCTCGATCCTCTAGAGCATTTTCCGACGAAGTGGACGCCGGTTCGTCGTTAGAAAATGCGTTAAAACAAAAGACTAGAGCATTTCACCGATCCATTTGGATCGAAAAATGCTCTAGGCCTCAGGCGGGGCGCCGGGCTCTCAGGGCCTGGGCGATCGTGCCGTCATCCAGCCAGTCCAGATCGCCGCCGACCGGGACCCCACGCGCCAGCATCGTCACCGAGACGCCTGAATTCGAATGGGCCAGGCGATCGGCCAGATAGTGCGCCGTGGTCTGGCCATCCACCGTGGCCGGCAGGGCCAGGATCACCTCGACCACCTCGCCGCCCGCCACCCGCGCCAGAAGCTCGCCGATTCGCAGCGCCTCGGGTCCAATCCCGTCCAGAGCCGACAACAGGCCGCCCAGCACGTGATAGCGGCCCTTGAACTGACCGCCGCGCTCCATGGCCCAAAGCGAGCCGACCTCCTCGACCACGCAGATCAGCCGGCCGTCGCGCGTCTCATCGGCGCACACGGCGCAGGGCTCGGTGGTGTCCAGAGAACCGCAGACCGAGCAGGTGCGCACCTTGGCCTGGGCGTCGACCATGGCCGCCGTCAGCGGAGCCAGCAGCGTGTCGCGCTTCTTGAGCAGCGCCAGCGCCGCCCGCCGGCCCGAACGCGGCCCAAGCCCCGGCAGCTTGGACAGCAGGGCGATCAGGCGCTCGATCTCGGGTCCGGCGGAAGCGGCCATTCTTTTCCTTGAAAATCCCCTTCCAACGGAAGGGGTGGTCCTAGAACTTCATGCCCGGCAGACCGCCCATCATCCCGGCCATCGGGCCGGCGGCGTCCTGCATCAGCTGGGCCTGGGTAGTATCGAGCTTTCTCTTGGCGTCGGCGTGCGCGGCCACGATCAGGTCCTCGATGACCTCGCCTTCGCCCGGCGCGACCAGGCTTTCGTCGATCCTGACCTTGGCCAGTTCGCCCGTGCCCTTCAGCGTGACCGTGACCATGCCGCCGCCCGAGGCGCCCTCGATCAGGGTCTCGGCCAGCCGCGCCTGGGCGTCGGCCAGTTTCTGCTGCATCTCCTGAGCCTGCTTCATCAGGCCGCCGAGGTCTTTCATGGTCTGCTCCGTCTCAAAAACACGCTCCCTTTGATAGGGAAGGGAGAAATCAGTCCTCGACCTCGTCCGGCTCGATCGGCGCCAGTTCGGGGCCAGGGATCTTGCGGACCTCAAGCTCCGAGCCCGGAAAGGCGCTGAGCAGGGCGGCCACGAAGGGGTCGGCCTTGATCTGGGCCATCGCCTCGCGGTCCTCGCGCTTCTGGCGCTCCATCAGGGTCTCGGCCCCGCCGCCGCCCTCGGCGGCGACCAGCCAGGGCTGGCCGGTCCATTCCTTCAGGGCCCGCACCAGACGTCCGGCCAGATTGCCGGGCGCGCCGGGGGCGGCCTCATAGGTGATGGCGCCCGGCCGGAAGCTGATCGGACGGACAAATTGCTCGACATCCAGCCGCAGGCCGATGTCGCGCTTGGCGGCGATCAGGGCCAGCACATCGTCGAACGAGGCCAGCACCGGCATGGCCTGGGCCGCCGGCGAGGCCATCGAAACAATCTGGGCGCTGGCGCCGCCGGAGCCGCCGCCGCCGCCGCCCGACGAGCCGCCGCCGGGCGCGCCGCCGACGGAGGTCCCGTCGCGCATCGCTTTCAGGGCTTCTTCGGGACCGGGCAGATCGGCAGCATAGCACAGGCGGATCAGGGCCATCTCGGCGGCGGCCATGGCGTCGGGCGCGCGGCGCACCTCGTCATGGGCCTTCAGCAGCATCTGCCATAGCCGCGACAGCGTGCCGGCCGAGGTATGGGCGCCGATAGCGGCCAGACGCGCGGCCTGCTCCTTGGGCAGGGTCAGGGCGTCGGGCCCCAGGGCCTTGGCCACGGCCGAGCCGTGGCAATGGTCCAGCAGGTCCAGCATCACCACCGCCGGATCGGCGCCGAAACCCCACAGGGCGCGGAAGCCTTCCAGGGCGTCGGCGGGCTTGCCGCTCATCACGGCCTCGAACAGGGCGATGGTCTGGCCGCGATCGGCCAGGCCCAGCATGTCGCGGATCACGGCGGCCGAGACGGTGGCCCCACGATCGGCCTGGACGATGGCCTGGTCGAGAAGGGACAGGCCATCGCGCACCGAACCCTCGGCGGCCCGGGCGATCAGGGCCAGGCCGTCGGCGTCGACCCGCGCGCCCTCCTTGGCGGCGATCCTGTCGAAGTGCTTGACCAGCACGTCCGGCTCGACCCGGCGCAGGTCGAAGCGCTGGGTGCGCGACAGGATGGTCACCGGCACCTTGCGGATCTCGGTGGTGGCGAAGATGAACTTGGCGTGCGGCGGCGGCTCTTCCAGCGTCTTGAGCAGGGCGTTGAACGCCGCCGTCGACAGCATGTGCACTTCGTCGATGATGTAGACCTTGTAGCGCGCCTCGACCGGGGCGTAGCGCACCCCGTCCAGCAGTTCGCGCATCTCGTCGACCTTGGTGCGCGAGGCGGCGTCCAGTTCCAGGACGTCCATGTGCCGGCCTTCGATGATCGAGCGGCAGTGATAGCCGTCGACCGTCAGATCGACAGAAGGCTGATGGACGCTGTCGCTCTCGTAGTTGAGGGCGCGGGCCAGCAGGCGGGCGGTCGTGGTCTTGCCCACCCCCCGCACGCCGGTCAGCATGAAAGCGTGGGCGATGCGGCCGCTGGAGAAGGCGTTGGCCAGGGTGCGGACCATGGCCTCCTGGCCGATCAGGTCCTCGAAGTTGCGCGGCCGATACTTGCGGGCCAGCACGGTATAGGCCGCATCCGGATCGCTCGGGGCTTCGACAGCGACCGGCCGCGGCGCGGCGGCGACCGCAGCGGCCGGGGGCTCAACCGGCGGCGCGCCGAAGATGTCGGCGGTATTGGCGTCCCGCTCGGCGGGCTCTTCTTCCCATGGCGGCGCGGAATCGGCTGTGAGGTCGTCGTGGTCGGCCATGGCGACAACTCTAGTGCGCCAGAGCGCCCAGCAAAAGGCTCGGTAGAGCCCGGCGGCGATCTGCTGACAGATTTAAGGGAAAAGGTGGAGACCGGCGGACGACCCGAAGCTTGGCTCGTTGTGGCTGCTGCCTCTCGGCCCTGACCAGATTGGCGAGGGCTCCGCCCGTCACCGATCTCCGAGGCCTATATCGCGACTCATGACGGACGATGCAAGTCCGTGCGACGTCGTGACGACTCTTCTCGGCTGGGCTACAGAAATCTTATGGCCCTTTCGATCATCACCAACACCTTCGCCGGCAACCCTTTGGACCGCTCAAGCGAGCGACGCAGCGATCTGTCCTGGCTGGCTGAAAAGCTGGCCGATCCCGGCTCGCTGGCCGTGGCGGTGTGGAACGGCAAGCCCCTGGTCGAGGACGTGCTGGGCGAGGACGGCCAGCCGACCGGGGCCCAGATCGCCTATCTGCGCGCCGACATGGCCCAGGAGCTGGCCGGCGGAGACGAAAAGCTGCTGTTCCTGGGCCTGTGGAAGGACATCGCGGTGTTCGCCGTCGACCTGGACGGCAATGCCGATCCGGCCGAAGGGCCGCTGAAGGGTCTGGGCCGCTTCGAGGAACTGCGCGGGATCGCCGCCTCGATGCCGCAGGCCGACGCCGGCATCCTGGCCACCGCCCGCTCGATGTTCGAATGGCGCCGCCGCCATCGCTGGTGCAGCGCCTGCGGCCAGCCCTCGGGGGTCGGTGACGGCGGCTGGAAGCGCATCTGCCCCGCCTGCAAGGCCGAGCATTTCCCGCGCACCGACCCGGTGGCGATCATGCTGGCGGTGCACGAAGACAAATGCCTGCTGGGCCGCCAGGCCCTGTGGCCGCCCGGCATGTTCTCGGCCCTGGCCGGCTTCCTGGAGCCCGGCGAGACCATCGAGGAGGCCTGCGCCCGCGAACTGATGGAAGAGGCCGGCCTGACGGCCACCTCGGTGCGCTACCACTCCAGCCAGCCCTGGCCGTGGCCCTCGTCGCTGATGATGGGCCTGATCGCCCAGGTCGACAGCGCCGACGCCAGGCCTGACCAGACCGAGCTGGAAGAGGTGCGCTGGTTCACCAAGGAAGAAGCCGGGGCGCTGATCAAGGGCGAACTGGACGGCGTGTTCGCCCCGCCGGCCCTGGCGATCGCCCATCAGCTGATCAAGGCGTGGGTGGAGGAGGCTTAGGGGCCACTCGCCCCCTCCTGGCTGCTTCGCAGCCGTCCTCCCCCGGAGGGGGAAGACGCTCTCATCTGCCCCCTACGGGGGCGGACGACCTGCGAAGCAGGTCAGGTGGGGGCAAGTGATCGCCCCATCCGCCCCTACCTAAACGGCGGCTCGTCAAACGCCCGCAGTTTGCGCGAGTGCAGGTTCGCGCCCTCGTCCAGCAGCAGCTTGCAGGTCAGGATGCCGATCTGCAGGTGCTGGCTGATCGCCCGCTCATAGAAGGCGTTGGCCTGGCCCGGCAGCTTGATCTCGCCGTGCAGCGGCTTGTCGGACACGCACAGCAGCGTCCCGTAGGGTACGCGGAAGCGATAGCCCTGGGCGGCGATGGTGGCCGACTCCATGTCGATCGCCACGGCGCGGCTCTGGTTGAAGCGCAGGGCCGACAGGCTGTGGCGAAGCTCCCAGTTGCGGTCGTCGGTGGTGACCACCGTGCCGGTGCGCAGGCGCTTCTTCAGTTGGTCGCCGCTGTCGCCGCTGATGGCTTTCGAGGCGTCATACAGGGCGCGCTGCACCTCGGCGATCGACGGCACCGGGATTTCCGGCGGCAGCACGGCGTCCAGCACGTGGTCGTCGCGCAGATAGGCGTGGGCCAGCACATAGTCGCCGATGGTCTGGGTGTCGCGTAGGCCGCCACAGTGGCCGATCATCAGCCAGGCCTGGGGACGCAGCACGGCCAGGTGGTCGCAGATCGTCTTGGCGTTGGACGGGCCGACGCCGATATTGACCAGGGTGATGCCCGTGCCGCCCTTGCCCATCAGGTGGTAGGCCGGCATCTGGTGCTTGCGCCAGGTCGACTCGGCCACCGCCAGGTCGGGATTGGCGGTGTCGGCGGTGATCATCAGCCCGCCCGAGCACGACAGGCCCTCATAGCGCGTGCCCGGCTCCGCCAACTGCTCAATGCCCCAGCGGACGAACTCGTCGACATAGCGGTGATAGTTGGTGAACAGGATGAACTGCTGCACGTGCTCGGCCGGGGCGCCGGTGTAGTGCTTCAGGCGGGCCAGCGAGAAGTCGGTGCGCAGGCCGTCGAACAGGGCCAGCGGCCGGGTCTCTTCCAGGGCCGCGTCCCAGACGCCGTCGGCGATCTCGTCGCCGATGAAGGCCAGGTCGGTCGTCGGGAAGAACCGCGCGATGTCTTCTGAGCGCACATCGGCCTGGTTGAGGTCGATGCTGGCGTCCAGCACATAGGGATAGGGGATCTCCTGACGCGAGCGATCGACCTCGATCTCGACGTCGAAGTCGTTGAGCAGCAGGGTCAGTTGCTCGACCAGATAGTCCTTGAACTGATTGGGCTTGGTGACCGTGGTCGCATACACCCCGGGACGGCTGACCCGGGCATAGGACCGCGCCAGCTTGGGCGGCAGGGCCTCGGGATCATAGATCAGACGCAGCTCGGGATAGGCGAAGGTCCCGTCGAAACGCTGCTGCGGATCAGGCCGCGCGCCGGTTTCGAGATAGGCCTTGAGGGCGGTCCGGAGGGCGCCCACGGCGCGCTCGTATTCCTGATTCAGCTGTTCAACGACAGCGATTGCTTTTTCTTGGTTTGACATGGGCTCTTATAGCGATGTTTCGCGACATTGGCGAGACTGCCCCCTTCGCAGGCGCGAAGGGCATGGACGAACCCGCGCGCGTCGGCCACAAGGACGGACATGCTCAAGACTGAGGCGGGCCATGGCGGGTTCATGCTCGCGGTTCGTCGGACAGGTCAGAGCTGAAAAGACTGCTCGCGCCGTGCGGCGCGGCGCCCGAGGGGAGCTTCATGAACAAGCGTTTCGCCTATCTGATCATCGCGTCCATGGTCCTTGGGGTCACGGTGGGCTGGGCCTGCAACCAGTTCCTTGATCCGGTCGCCGCCAAGGCCGCAGCCGGCAATCTGTCGATCATCACCGACATCTTCCTACGCCTGATCAAGATGATCATCGCCCCGCTGGTCTTCACGACCCTGGTGGCCGGCGTCGCGCACATGGAAGACGCCGCCGCCGTCGGCCGCATCGGCGCCAAGACCATGACCTGGTTCATCGGCGCCTCAGCCGTGTCCCTGGTGCTGGGCCTGCTGATGGTTCACCTGCTGGATCCGGGCGCGGGCCTGAACATGGCCCACATGGACATCGTCGGCGCCAAGACGACGGCCACCACCGAGGCCTTCACCCTCAAGGGCTTCATCACCCATCTGGTGCCGACCTCGATCTTCGACGCCATGGCCAAGAACGAGATCCTGCAGATCGTCGTCTTCTCGCTGTTCGTCGGCACCGCCGTCGCGGCCCTCGACGACAAGGCGCCCAGGGTTCTGGAGCTGGTCGAGCAGGCCGCCCAGATCATGCTGAAGGTCACGAGCTTTGTCATGAAGCTGGCCCCGCTGGCCATCTTCGCGGCCCTGGCCTCGACCATCGCCACCCAGGGCCTGGGCATGCTGGCCACCTATGGCAAGTTCGTGCTCGGCTTCTACCTGACCATGGGCGTGCTGTGGGCGCTGCTGTTCCTGGCCGGCGCCGCCGTGCTGGGCAAGCGGGTGATCCCGCTGTTTGGCGTGATCCGCGACCCCACCCTGCTGGCCTTCTCGACCGCCAGTTCCGAAGCCGCCTATCCGCGCATCCTCGACAGCCTGCCCAAGGTGGGCGTGCGCCGCCGCATCGTCAGCTTCGTGCTGCCGCTGGGCTATTCGTTCAATCTCGACGGCTCGATGCTGTACTGCACTTTCGCCACCATGTTCATCATGCAGGCGCACGGGGTGGAGCTGACCGTGGCCCAGCAGATCTTCATGCTGCTGCTGCTGATGGTGACGTCCAAGGGCATCGCCGGCGTGCCGCGCGCCTCGCTGGTGGTGATCATGGCCACCCTCACCTATTTCGGCCTGCCGGAAGCCTGGATCGCTCTGGTCCTGGGCGTCGACCACCTGCTGGACATGGGCCGCTCGGCCACCAACGTGGTCGGCAACAGCGTCGCCGCCGCCGTGGTCGCCAAATGGGAAGGCGAACTGGACGACATGCCCGAAGACGACGCCGAACCGGCCAAGGCCTGATCCTCGCGCCAAACCGGCCCTATCGACACGACAGACGGCCCGCCTCGCACCCCGAGGCGGGCCGTTTCCGTTAGGCGGCGCAGCCCTATTCAGTAATTACTGCACAAGGCCGTTGACATGGGACCGCCGAAGCCCAATCTTCAGGTCAGGGGGCTGATTAGGATGACAAAAATGCGCAAGATCATGCCTGTCACTCGCGCCGGCATCATGGCCCTGACGGCCGCCGGCCTGCTCGCCTCGACGGCCCACGCCCAGACCAGCGCTCCGGCGCAAGCCAAGCCACGCCCGCCCTGCTTCTCGCTGTCAGACTGGCATGGCTGGAGCTCGCCACGCCGCGACGTGCTGTACATGAAGATCCGCAACAAGGACGTCTATCGCCTGGACCTGACCAGCGGCTCCAACCAGCTGGGCTCGGCCGGCACGCATATCGTCAGTGTGGTGCGCGGCAGCGACCGGGTCTGCCATCCCATCGATCTGGACCTGCGGGTCTCCGACGGCATGGGCTTCGCCATGCCCATCCGCGCCAAGACCATCACCAAGCTGACGCCCGAGGAAATCGCGGCGATCCCCAAGAAGGACCGGCCCTAGCCTCTAGGAAGCGGCCGCCGCCTTGATCAGCGCCACCACCATGGCGTTGGCCGGCGTGGCGATGCCGTGCCGGGCGCCGCGACGCACGATCACGCCGTTGCGGGCGTCCAGCTCCATCGGCCGTCCCGCCAGGCGGTCGGCGTGCAGCGAATTGACCGAGTCCGGCGCCGCGCCGCGATAGCCGGCGATCACCGCGTCGGGCAGGTCGTCAGGCAGGTCCGCGCCCTCGGCCCGGCCCACGGCCACGCATTCGGCCACCAGGGTCCGCATCACCTGGGCCGCGCCCTCGTCATGGGCCAGGCTCGCCGGCTTCAGCACCAGGGCGTTGACCGCCCCGGCGCAGTTGAGGGCCAGCTTCTTCCACGCCTGCGTCGTGAAGTCCGCCGTGGTCGAGACCGCGATGGGCGTGTGGGCGAACAGGACCACAAAGGCGCGGCCGGCCGCGTTGTCCGGAACCTGGATCCAGCCGTCGCGGCGCTGCAGGATGCGGCCCGGCGCACTGCGCTCGGCGGGGATGTCGACCACCGCCGGCACGATGCGCTCGGCCGGCAGGCGATCCAGGAACGGCTCGACATGCTCGACCCCGTTGCGCAGCACGGCCAGCCGGGTTTCGGGACCCACCAGGGCGTCCAGCCAGCCCTGCGCCGAAGCGGTGTCATAGGTCTTGGTGGCGATCAGCACCCAGTCGACGGGACGGGCCTTGGCCGGATCGGTCAGCACCGTGGGGGCGGCCGTGATCACCCCAGCGGGCGTTTGGACTTCCAGGCCGTCGAACGGGGTGCGAGCGCAGACCGTGACCGACAGGGCCGGACTCTGGGCCAGCCACGCGGCGATGGTCCCACCGACCGCGCCGGGTCCGATCAGGGCGATGGTGGTCATGGCGGCGACTCCAAAACGAAAACGCCGCCCTGATAGAGGGCGGCGTTTCCTACGTCACGTTGCGAAAAATCACTCCGCCGGCAGCGACGGCTCCGAACGCTTGGCCATCAGCTGTTCGAAGCTGGACCACACGCCTTCGCCGCCATGCCATTGGCCACGGGTCGCGGCCTTGGAATATTCGGTGGAGCGCGCCTCGAAGAAGTTGGCGTGCTCGACGCCGCTCAGCAGCGACTGCAGCCACGGCAGCGGGTTTTCCTTGATGCCATAGACTTCCGGCAGCTGTAGCTGTCGCAGGCGCCAGTCGGCGATGAAGCGGATATATTGCTTGATGTCTTCCGGGGTCATGCCCTGGACCTCGCCGGCTTCGAAGGCCAGGTCGATGAACTTGTCCTCCAGGGCCACCACGGTCTTGCAGCAGTCGACGATGTCGTCGGCCACGGCCTTGGTCACCGCGCCGGTCTCGGCGTTGAAGGCGTGGTACAGCTTGATGATGCCTTCGCAGTGCAGGCTCTCGTCGCGGATCGACCACGACACGATCTGCCCCATGCCCTTCATCTTGTTGAAGCGCGGGAAGTTCATCAGCATCGCAAAGCTGGCGAACAGCTGCAGGCCCTCGGTGAAGCCGCCAAACATCGCCAGGGTGCGGGCGATGTCGGCATTGGTCTCGACGCCGAACTTCTGCATGAAGTCGTGCTTGTCGCGCATGGCCTCATATTCGAGGAAGGCCCCGAACTCGCTTTCCGGCATGCCGATCGTCTCGAGCAGCAGGGCGTAGGCCGCGATATGGATGGTCTCCATATTGGCGAACGACGACAGCATCATCTTCACTTCGGTGGGTTTGAACACCCGGCCGTAGCGCTCCATGTAGTTGTCGGCGACCTCGATATCGGCCTGGGTAAAGAAGCGGAAGATCTGCGTCAGCAGGTTCCGTTCCTTGTCATTGAGCTTGACGGCCCAGTCCTTGAGGTCCTCGCCCAGCGGCACCTCTTCGGGCATCCAGTGGACCTGCTGCTGCTTCTTCCAGAACTCGTGAGCCCACGGATAGCGGAAGGGTTTGTAGGCTGCCGAAGGCGTCAGAAGGCCAGGAAGGGTGATAAGCTTGGCGGACATCGGCAGCGGCTCCAGGGACGGGCGGACACGAATCGGACGGACGAGTTAGGCTCTCTTCGTACCGCAGCCAACAGGTTCATCTAGTGGTCAGTTGGTCGCAGCACACAACATGTTGTGGGTAGATTGCTAATCGATGGTTAACGCAGCATACACCATTTACGGCGCGCTTGGCTCGGGTTCCGTGCCTGTCGAAGCCACTTTGACCCTGCTGGGGCAGCCCTACGCGGTCATAGAGGCGCCGACCTGGGAAGGCGAGTCGCAGCAGGCCAAGGTGGCCGTGGTCAACCCGCTGAAACAGATCCCGGCCCTGGTCACCCCGGCCGGCGAGACGATCACCGAGAGCGCCGCCATGCTGATCTGGCTGGCCGACCGTCACCCGCAGGCGGGCCTGTCCCCCGCCTTGGACGCGCCGGAGCGCGCGCAGTTCCTGCGCTGGATGACCTTCATCCCGGCCTCGATCTACAGCCTGTTCTGGGTGCGCGATGATCCCTCGCGGCTGGTCGGCGACGACGCGGCGATGCAGGCCCGGGTCAAGGCCGCCACCGCCGACCGCATCGCCGACTGCTGGGCGATGATGGAGAGCCAGCTGACGCCCGGCCGCTACCTGCTGGGCGACCAGATGACCGTGCTCGACCTCTATGTCGCCGTCGTCAGCCGCTGGGGGCCTCGGCGCGTGCGGTTCTATGAGGCCGCGCCGCGGATGGCGGAGGTGGTCCGGCGGGTGGACGCCGATCCGCGACTGGCGGGGTTCTGGGCGGAGCGGTTTCCGTTTTTTGACGGGTGGGAGCGGTTGGGGCAGCAGGGGTGAGAACGTATTGGAGAGCCCCTCGACTGACGGCTCATCCGCCCAATTTTGCCGCGCGACAAAACCCACAGGATCAGATAGCGAAATATAAAACCTATGGGAGAAACCGCTCGTGTCAACCAAAGCACTTCGGCGACTGATACAGCGCATCGATGACTATGGTGCCGACCTCGAGTTATGCGACTTGTTGACTCGAAAGTTCAGGCCAGGAAGAAACACCGAAATATCTATTTCCGAATTTCTTGGATCCGACAACTTGGCGCATCCATTTTTGGGAAGACGTACAAATAATTTCAGCAATAGAAACACCGTTGGCTCCCATCTTCGACACACACTATATGTTGCGTTTATAAAAGATATATTCGAGGATTTTTCAGAATATCTCTCTCTAACCATGACGCGCGCGGCCCAAAAGGGCATTGATCCGAAGAGGTTCGTTGGGGAAGTGAAGCTTGACCTGCACGCATCGGAATTTCTAGCTGCGGGTAATTGGGATGCCGGAGTGAAGTTGGTTTCAGACGCCATTTTTCGGAAGCTTGAGAATGAGCGGAACACACGAGACCTCATTCAGAAGGCAAGCGATCGCCTCGGCCTTAACGTCGATGCTCAAGCACTAAATCAAGCCATGCCTTATCTCGATGCTCGCCATCTGCTAGTGCATGCCGACGGTCGTATAGACCAGAAATATCGGCGTGATTACCCTACCGTTCGACTGCGAAACGATAAGATCGTAGTCGATTTCGCATTCGCGTCAGAAGCCCGCCAGAACATCACCGCTCTAGCGAACGAGATCGACCGAGGAATCATCGCCTTAGATCTCGTTCGGCCGCAGGACATGCATGGCCAACAGCGCGTCAACCCGATGTGACTAACAATGCGCCTAAGCCTAAAATCCATATGTGCCGAGGTCGACTTTGACTGATCACGACCCGACCGCCCCGGTCGGGTGCGATCCCTAAATCTCTTGGAGGCTGCAGCGTGCAGGGCTGTTCGGGTTGGTCAAGGACCGCCCTCCGGGCGGCCGCCGCGCGGCGGCGCTGCGCGCCGTCCTTGAGCAACCCGAACAGCCCTGCGATCGTCTCGCCGTGAGATTAAGGGAGGGCTCCTTCTCCGGGGAGAAGGACGTCAGCAAGCCCCACCCCTTCTCCCCTTGTGGGGGAAGGGGTCCCCGGCGAAGGGCGGGGTCGGATGAGGGGTCGCACCGCCCCATCCGGACAGGTCTTTCAACCCCTCATCCGTCGGTTGCGCCGACACCTTCTTCCGCAAGGGGAGAAGGAAACCCGCCCTTTACGCCGCCAACCTTCACCGCTAGAAACCCCGCCGATGCACATCGCCGCGACCACTATTATGACCCCAAAAACGACCCGCTTCGGTGGGGCGTCTTCGGGTCTGTGCGCGATCTAGTCCGCATCCCGAACTCAGCCCCGCCGATGCGCGGGGCGGCTCTCATCTTCCAGAGATCCTGACAGCTCCCCGCGCCTCCGCACTTTCCAGGAGACGTACCCCCGTGAGCTTCAAGTTTTCCAGATCCAATCCCCCGCATGTCGGCGTCGTCGGCGCCACCGGCCTGGTCGGCGGCATGATGCGCGAGCTGCTGGCGGAGCGGAACTTCCCGCTGGCCTCACTGCGCCTGTTCGCCTCGCCCCGCTCGGCGGGCACGAAGATCGCGTTCCAGGGCCGCGAGATCACCGTCGAGAACGCCGAAACGGCCGACTTCGCGGGTCTGGACCTGGTGTTCTTCTCGGCTGGCGGCGACACCTCGCGCGACCTGGCCCCGAAGGCCGCCGCGGCCGGGGCGATCGTGATCGACAACTCCTCGGCCTGGCGCAGCGATCCCGACGTGCCGCTGGTGGTGTCGGAGGTCAATCCGCACGCCCTGAACCATATCCCCAAGGGCATCGTGGCCAATCCCAACTGCACCACCATGGCCGCCATGCCGGCCCTGAAGCCGCTGCACGAGGCCGCCGGCCTCAAGCGCCTGACGGTCAGCACCTATCAGGCCGCCTCGGGCGGCGGGGTGGCCGGCATCGAGGTGCTGGCCAAGCAGTTGGCCGCCGGCGCCAAGGGCGATGTGGCGGGCCTGGCCCTGAGCGGCGACGCCGTCGCCCTGCCCCCGCCCGAGAAGTGGGCCGTGCCCCTGGCCTATAACGTGGTGCCGCTGAACTACGTGCTGGCCGAGGACGGCTACACCGAGGAAGAGCTGAAGCTGCGCGACGAGACCCGCAAGATCCTCGAGATCCCAGGCCTGCCGGTGTCGGCTACCTGCGTGCGCGTGCCGGTGTTCACCGGCCATTCGCTGTCGATCAACGCCGAGTTCGAGCGGCCGATCTCGTTGGAGCAGGCCACGGCCCTGCTGGCCGCCGCGCCGGGCGTGGTGCTGGACGATGTGCCCAACCCGCTGGCCGCGACGGGCCAGGATCCGGTGTTCGTGGGCCGCATCCGACCCGACCCGACCGTGGCCCACGGCCTGGCGCTGTTTGTCACCGGCGACAACCTGCGCAAGGGCGCGGCCCTGAACGCCGTGCAGATCGCCGAGGTGATGCTGGACCAATAGACGCCCGGCTCCCGTCATCCCGGAGCGGCGTGGTCGCCCGGGATGACCTCAGGCCGAGATCGCGTGCAGCTCGGCCGCATGCGCCCGCAGCCAGGCCCTGTGCGGGGCGGGATCGCCCACCAGCCGCTCGCACAGCGCCCAGAACCTGGGCCCGTGATTGGCCTCGACCAGGTGCGCACATTCGTGGGCGGCGACATAGTCGGCCACTGCCGCCGGAGCAAGGATCAGGCGCCAGCTGTAGCGGATGGCGGCCGGCGTTCCAGGCCGCGCCGCCCGGCACGAGCCCCAGCGCGCCTTGGGGTCGGCCACCGCCACCGACGGCATAGGCCGGCCCAGGGCCTGGGCGTGGATGGCGGTGCGGTCGGTCAGCACGGTCAGGGCCTCGCGCTTGGCCAGCCGCAGCACCTTAAGCCCCCAGTTGGCGTCGTCGGGCGCGACCAGCCGATCGCCGTCGATGCGCGCCCGACCGGGGCCGACCTCGAGCCTGTAAGCCCTGTCGTAGAGCCGCAGGATTCCGCCCGGCGCGACGCTGATCCGCCCTGGCAGGGCGGCCAGTTGACCGGCGATCCAGGCGGACTTTTCGTGGGCGAAGGCGACGGCTTCGGAGAGACGGCGCGGATTGGGGGCCAGGGCCACCACTTCAGACCTGGCGCGATCGACCCGCAGCGAAATGCGCCGGGCCCGTCCGTCGACCTTCAGCCGCACGGGGCAGCCGGCCACGTCCAGCCGGTCGCCGTCGGAGAAGCGCTGAGCAGCGGTAAACAGACCCATGCCCCTACATCGCGGTTGCGCGGGCGGGATGCAAGGTCGGTGCGTGATGCTCGCCCTTGCCCCATTCATCCGTCTTTCCCGCCCTCGTGGCGGGAACCCCTCGTGCCGCCGCAGGTGCGGGAGGGGCGAAGCGCGCGCACTTCGCTTGCGCCTCACGTGTCAGCTGAAACAGGGGTTCCCGCCACAAGGGCGGGAATGACGGAGCTTAAAATTGAGCGCTGTCGAAAAGCCTCAGGCCTCGTCGGGGAAGTTGGGATCGCTCTTGCGGATGAACGCCCGCACGCGCGGATAGATCTCCTCGCGGAACCGGCGACCGTTGAAGACACCATAGTGACCGACGCCGGGTTGGACGTAGTCGGTCTTCATGTCGTCGGGCAGGTTGGGCGTCAGGCCGTGGGCGGCCTGGGTCTGGCCGATGCCCGAGATGTCGTCGTTCTCGCCCTCGACCGTCATCAGGCCGATGTCGGTGATCAGGTCGGGCCGCACCAGCTTGCCGCGATGCATCAGCTCGCCCTTGGGCAGCAGGTGCTGCTGGAAGACGATGTCGATGGTCTGCAGGTAGAACTCTTCGGTCAGGTCCAGGACCGACAGGTACTCGTTGTAGAATTCCAGGTGCTTGTCGGCGCTGTCGCCGTCGCCCTTCACCAGGTCCTGGAAGTAGCGCTTGTGGGCTTCCTGGTGCTTGGCCTTGTTCATGCTCATGAAGCTGGCCAGCTGAACGAAGCCCGGATAGACCCGCCGGCCCGCGCCCACATAGGGCGGCGGCACGGTGTAGATCATGTTGGACTGGAACCAGGCGAAGGGCTTTTCCTCGGCCAGGTTGTTGGTCACGGTCGGCGACAGGCGCGCATCGATCGGCGAGCCCATGAAGGTCATGCTGGCCGGACGCGAAGGGTGATTGTCGGCGGCCATCAGGGCGGCGGCGGCGAGGACCGGCGGGCCGGGCTGGCAGACGGCCACGACATTGGGGCGCGGCCCCAGCACGGCCAGCATCTGGATGATGTGATCGATATAGTCGTGGAAGTCGAACCGGCCTTCCAGCATCGAGACTTCGCGGGCATTGACCCAGTCGACGATGAACACCGCGTGGTCGGGCAGGAAGGCCTCGACCGTGCCCCGCAGCAGCGTCGCGTAGTGTCCCGAGAGGGGCGCGACGATCAGCACGGCGGGATCGAGGCTGAACTTCCCGGCCCGGCGCATGTCGGCCATGTCGCGGTCGAACTGGATGACGCGGGCCCAGGGGCTTTCCCAGACCACGGTGGGACGCACCCGCACATCGACCTGGCCGACCTTGATGGTGTCGATGTTCCAGGCCGGCTTTCCGTATCGCCGCGTGACGTTCGAGAACAGGTCGGCGCCGGCGTGCATGCGGCGGCCAAGGTCGGTGTTGGCGGCGGGGTTTAGCGGCGAGCCCCAGAAATCGCGCGCGACGCGGGCCGCTTCGCGCAGGGGGGAGGAGGCGTAATAGGCCGCTTCATGAAGGGCGTAGAGCATGGCGCATCCGATATGTTGCGCCGCAGCATAGCATGGCGAAACCTAAGAAAGTCCAACGAAGATGCGCGCCCGCCCGGGATCAGCCCTCGCGCATGGCGTCGTTGATGCGGCGGGCGATATCTTCCGGCGGCAGGTTGTAGGGGATCACGGTGCGGAAGCGGCCCTTGGGGTCCATCAGATAGATCGCCGTCGAGTGGTCGATCGTGTAGCCGGGACCGTCGCCGACCTTGGTGTAATAGACGCGATAAGCCTTGGCCGCCGCCGCGACCTGCTCAGGCGTTCCCGTCAGGCCAAGCGTCGACTTGGGCACGTAGTCGGCCGTCAGATAGGCCTTCATCTGCTTCACGTCGTCGCGGCCCGGATCGACCGAGACGAAGACGATCCGCAGGTCTTCGGCCTTCTTCGGACCCAGGATGTCGGTGGCCGCCGCCAGGCCCTGCAGGGTGCCGGGGCAGACGTCGGGGCAATAGGTGAAGCCGAAAAACACCGCGCTCCACTTGCCCTTCAGGGCCTTTTCAGTGGTCGGAGCGCCGTTCTGGTCGACCAGTTGGAAGGGTCCGCCCACCGCAGCAGGGCCGCCTGCCGACTTGAACACGCCCCCCCGGAAGGCCAGGCCCGTGGCGAAAATCGCGGCGATGACACAGGCCAGAATCAGGATGATGCGGTGACGAGGCATGGGCATTTTTCCTTTGGCTCTCGCCAGACGCGAAAATCTGGCCTTATCCTGCGACATGGCTGACGTTTCGTTCGCAAGAGCGCCCGACGACCAGCGTCCGAGGGGGTTCGATAAGCCGGGTGAAGACCCGGCGCAAGATGATGGCTGGTCCTGGGCGGCGCCCGGACTGCGTCGCGGACGTCTGCGGGTTCGGTCCTTGCTGGCCCAGCGCTGGCTGGCCGTGGCGGGCCAGACTGCGGCCCTGCTGTTCGTCGGCATGGTGCTGAAGCTGGAGATTCCCTGGGCCCTGTGCTTTTCGCTGATCGCCCTGTCGGCCTGGCTCAATGTGCTGCTGAGCCTGGCCTCGAGCGGTCAGAGGCTGGCCCGCGAGGGCGAGGCCACGGCCCAGATCGCCTTTGACATCCTGCAGCTGTCAGGCCTGCTGTACCTGACCGGCGGGGCGCACAACGCCTTCTGCCTGCTGCTGATCGCGCCGGTCACTCTGGCGGCGGCCACCCTGCCCGCCCGCTACGCCCTGTGTCTGGCGCTGCTGGCCATCGCCAGCACGGTGCTGCTGGCCTTTTTCCACCTGCCGGTTCCCATGGTGGCGGGCGCGCCGCCGATGGTGGAGCCGCCGCTGGCGCAGCAGGCCATCATGATCCTGGCCCGGATCATGGGCATCGTCATCACCGGCGCCTATGCTTGGCAGGCCGCCAGCGAATCCGCGCGGATGGAGCTGGCCCTCAACGTCACCGAGACGGTGCTGGCTCGCGAGCAGAGGCTGTCGGCCCTGGGCGCCCTGGCCGCCGCCGCCGCCCACGAACTGGGCACCCCCCTGGCGACCATCTCGGTGGTCGCCCGCGAAATGGCCCGCAACGCCCCCGACGACCAGACCCGCGAGGACGCCGAGCTGATGATCGGCCAGGCGGCGCGCTGTCGCGAGATCCTGCAGCGCCTGACCGAGATGCCCGAGGCCAAGGACGCCGTGCACGAGCGCATGAGCCTGGTCCAGCTGGTCCAGGACGTCATCGAGCCGCACCTGGTGCACGGCGTGCGCGTCGAGGCCGTGGTCAACGGCCCGTCCGGGGAATCCGCGCCCGACATCTGGCGGCGGCCCGAGGTGATCCACGCGATGACCTCCATCGTCGAGAACGCCGTCGACTTCGCCCGCGCCGAGGTGCTGGTCATCGCCCGCTTCGACCCGCGCTCAATCGTCATCGAGGTGCGCGACGACGGTCCCGGCTTTTCGGCCGAGGTGCTGGCCAAGCTGGGCGAGCCCTATGTCACCACCCGTCCGGGGGCCGAGGGCTCGCGCACGGGCCATATCGGCATGGGTCTGGGCTTCTTCATCGCCAAGACCCTGCTGGAACGGACAGGGGCCACGGTGGATTTTCGCAATGGCCGGCGCGGCGGGGCGGTAGTCTCGGCGCGCTGGCCCCGGTCGGCGCTTGAGGCCTCTGGTTACACAGGGGCTTGATGCCTGGCCGGGAAGGACAACATGATGCTTTATCAGTGTACTCGGTTGAGTACGGGCGCGGGGAGGCGCTGAAGTCATGGCGGATATTAGTGAGCTGGTTGCGGCCCTGCCCGACAAGACGCTTCTGCTTCTCGACGACGATGCGCCACTGCGCACGCGCTTGGGACGCGCGCTAGAGCAGCGGGGGTTCGTGGTGACCCTGGCCGCCTCGGTGGCCGAAGCTCTGGCCCTGCTGCGCGTTCATGCCCCCGCCCACGCCGTGCTCGACATGCGGCTGGAGGACGGCACGGGGCTGAAGGTCGTAGAGGCGGTGCGCGACGCCCGGCCTGACGCCAAGATCATCATGCTCACCGGCTATGGCAATATCGCCACCGCCGTGGCGGCCGTGAAGGCCGGGGTGGTCGACTATCTCTCCAAGCCGGCCGACGCCGATGAGGTGGCCCGCGCCCTGCTGGCCGCCAAGGACGCCGCGCCGGTGCCGCCGGACAACCCGATGAGCGCCGACCGCGTGCGGTGGGAACATATCCAGCGGGTCTATGAAATGTGCGGCCACAACGTGTCTGAGACCGCGCGCCGCCTGAACATGCACCGCCGGACCCTGCAGCGGATCCTGGCCAAACGGGCACCGCGGTAAGACAGTGGGTAGATGCTCCCCCACTGGGGGAGCTGTCGGCGAAGCCGACTGAGGGGGCCATCTCGGCCTAGGCTCAGCTAGCCCCCTCCGGCCCTGCGGGCCACCTCCCCCAGAGGGGGAGGATCTAGCCCGGCTCCGTCACATCGCCGAAATGCCGCCGTCGACCTTGATCTCGGCGCCGGTCATGAACTTGCTCTCGTCGCTGGCGAGGTAGAGCACGGCGTTGGCGATGTCGTTGGGCTCGCCGATCCGGCCCAGCGGAACCTGCCGCGCCAGCTTGGCGTGGGCCTCTTCCTTGCCGAACCGGGCGGTAAAACCGTCGAGGATCGGGGTGTCGATGAAGGTCGGGTGGATCGAGTTGGAGCGGATATCCAGCTTCATCTTGGCGCAGTACAGCGCGATGTTCTTGGACAGCAGCCAGACCGCCGCCTTGGAGGCGTTGTAGGCCGGCGAATTGCCATTGGCGATCAGGCCGGCGATCGAGCTCAGATTGATGATCGAGCCCGGCTGATGGGCCCGCATGTGGGTCAGGGCGTGCTTGGCGCCCAGGAAGACCGAGTCGACATTGACCGACATCACCTTCTTCCAGAGGGCGAAATCGAGGCTCTCGATCGGACCATCGCCGCCGATGCCGGCATTGTTGACCAGCACCGACAGGCCGCCCATGGCCTCGGTGGCCTTCTCAAGCACCGCGATCCATTCGTCTTCCTGGGTGACATCCAACTCAAAGGCGAAGGCCGTGCCGGCCCCGTGGGCGGCGTTGATCTCGTCGGCGACCGCCTGGGCTCCGGCCAGGTTGATGTCGGCCAGGCTGACCTTGGCGCCCTGGCTGGCCAGCATGCGCCCGGCCGCCGCGCCCAGACCCTGGGCCCCGCCGGTGATGAAGGCCTTCTTGCCGGCGACCCGGCCCGTGTTCTGCGCCATTTGGCGTCCTCCCAATTATTCAAACATTAGTTTGAACTGGAAGGGGTCGGGGCGGAAGGGGGAAACGGTTTTGGAGGCGGCGTCCGACCTTGGCGCTAAGCCACTGAGTCCATGAACGTCGCCAAAGCCAGATCCAGCTCCGTCACGCCATCGGCGTCATGGGTGGTCAGCAGCACCTCGACCCGGTTGTAGACATTGAACCATTCGGGATGGTGATCCAGCTTGTCGGCCATCAGGGCCACGCGGGTCATGAAGCCGAAGGCGGCATTGAAATCGGCGAACTTGAACGTCTTGGTGATGGCGTCCTTGTCCGGCGCGGCGCTCCAGCCCGAAAGCTGCGCAACAGCGGCGGCGGCGCCGATCCGGGGGCGTGACATGGCAGGTCCTGACGCGAAGGGATGATCCCCCTTCAGAACGCCAATCCGGTCGCCTTCGCAAGGTCGGCGAGCAGCTGGTCCTCGCTGGAGACCTTGATCGCGGTCATGCCCAGGGCGGCGGCCGGTTTGCAGTTGACCCCCAGGTCGTCGAGATAGACGCAGTTTTCCGGCGCGACGTTCAGGGCCTCGCACATCATCAGATAGATGCGCGGATCAGGCTTGCGGACCCCGGCCTTGGAGCTTTCGATCACCACCGCGAAATGGCCCATGATCTCGCCGACGGCGGCGGCCTTTTCGGCGCTCGAGGCCATGCCCGCGCCATGGCCGGTGGTGACATTGTTGGTGATGCAGCCGACCTTGAACCGCGCCTTGCAGGCCAGCATCGCCGCCAGCACCCTGGGGCGCAGGTCGCCATACAGCAGCGGCAACACATCGGCCCCGCGCACCGCGTGGCCTAGGCGCGTGGCCTCTTCCAGGAACAAGGCGTCAAAGCCCGCCGCGTCGATCTCGGACCGCTCGAACCGCGCCCAGGCATTGGTGTCAGGGTCGGTGGAATTGACCGTGCGGATGAAGTCGGTCGGCAGGCCCCGCTGCGCCTCGTAGCGGCGGAAAGCCTCGAATGGCGAGGTGGTGAAGACACCGCCGAAATCCCAGATCACCGCCTCGATCGCCATGCAGTCCTCAAACAGTTGTTTGATCGACGGTAGGGCGCGGCTCGACGCGAGGCAAGCGCCTGCGGTGACGCTCCGTTCGCGCGCCGGGTGAACCCGCACGCCGTTAACCTTTGTTAATGCTTTGCTGCGGGTCCAGGAGCGTTCCATGATCTTTTCCCGCCTGTCCTTCTGTGTCGCCGCAGCCGGCGCCCTGCTCGCCGGCGCCGCCATGGCTGCGGGTTCCGATCAGGGCCTGAGGGGCGGACCGCCGGTGTCGCGACCCGGACTGCCGCTGGATCCGGAGCTGCTGCCGCCCAACACCGGGCCCGGCGATTGCGTGACCCGGCGGATCACCGGCCCCGGCGGCGCCTATCGCTGGGACCGCGTGGAATGCGACGGGCAACGCGGCTGGTCCGGCCTTGACCCGTGGGGTTATGGCCACCGACCGCTTGAGGTCGAGACCCTGCCGGCCCATCACGCCGATCGCTACGGCGGCGGCCACGATCCGCGCGCCCACGACCGGCGGGAAGACCGCTACGGCCCCGGCCCCTCGCGGTTTACCGAGTACCGCGTCGCCGGCCGCGACGCCGACGGCTTCCTGGTCTGGCCCGGAAAACGACCCTGACCTTTGACCCTAACCTTGGCCTGAGCCTTGCGGGCGGTCCTTCCCGACGAACCAATTTGGGACGGGGGACCTGAACATGCGCACGCCAACCAAGCCATTCTTCAAACGCTACGAACTGATCGCCATCGCCGCCTTCGTAGTGGCCGCCATCGGCATCAGCAGCCTCGGCATCGTCTACTAGGGACCTTCCGGCCAGGCGTCCTGGCGCCGGAATGGAACAGGACCGCCCGGCCCGCGCCTTGTGCCAGGGCGGGTGGAGGGGTGATCAGATCGCAGGCTTTGGCCGCCCCCGCCGCTCGCGGAAGAAGCCCCGCAGCAGGTCGGCGCTTTCCTGGGCCATCACCCCGCCCGTCACCTCCGGCCGCCAGTGGCAGGTCGGCTGGGCGAAGAAGCGCGGGCCGTGAACCACGGCGCCGCCCTTGGGATCTTCGGCTCCGAACACCACCCGTCCGATCCGCGCATGGCTGATCGCGCCAGCGCACATGGCGCAGGGCTCCAGAGTCACGACAAGCGTCAGATCGGTCAGCCGATAGTTTTCCAGCTTGGCAGCCACCTGCCGCATCACGGCGATCTCGGCATGCGCCGTCGGGTCATGGGCGGCGATCGGACCGTTGCCGGCGACGCCCAGGATCTCGCCGCTCTTGGGATCAAGGATCACCGCCCCGACCGGCGTCTCGCCGCGCGCGGCGGCGGCGCGGGCTTCGTCCAGGGCGATGGCCATGGCGGCTTCATCGGTCAGGCGCAGAGGATCGGAAATGGTCTAGCCCTCCAAGGCCAGCAAGGTGACGCGGCGGGCCTGAAGACAGCGAAGCCGCAGCGCAGACTTCAGGGTCGCCTCGAAGATCACCGACTTTCAGTATGTCATTTTCAGAACGGCGCAAACGCCGCAACCTTGATCCTGACCGCGTTCGGTGCGCATTTGGCGTCCAGCCCATCGAGAGATGCGCCCTGCCCTTCGAAGGACCGACCATGAACGACCTGCCCCCCAACACGCCCCACGACCCTCTGTACGAGCCCGGTCACGATGGCGACCTCGACGATCCGTCGACGGGCGAGCGCGTCGCCAAGGCCCTGGCCCGCGCGGGTGTGGCCTCGCGGCGCGAGGTCGAGCGGCTGATCGAGGCCGGCCGCGTCGCCATCAATGGCAAGGTCCTGACCACCCCGGCGGTGAAGGTGGGCCCCGGCGACTTCCTGACCGTCGACGGCAAGTTGGTGGCCGAACGCGAGCCGACGCGGCTGTTCCGCTACAACAAGCCCACTGGTCTGATGACTACCCACAACGATCCCAAGGAACGCCCGACGGTGTTCCAGGCCCTGCCGCGCGAGCTGCCGCGCCTGATCTCGGTGGGGCGCCTTGACCTGAACTCTGAAGGCCTGCTGCTGCTGACCAATGACGGCGAGCTGTCGCGCAAGCTGGAAGCGCCCAACAATGGCTGGGTGCGCCGCTATCGCGTCCGCGCCTTTGGCCATACCGATCAGGCGCGGCTGGACCGGCTGAAGGACGGCGTCACCATCGAGGGCGTGCGCTATGGCCCGATCGAAGCCAAGGTCGACAAGGCCCAGGACAAGGCCGGCGGCGGCAAGAACATCTGGATCACCATCTCGCTGACCGAGGGCAAGAACCGGGAAATCCGCCGGGTGCTCGAGCATCTGGACCTGAAGGTCAATCGCCTGATCCGCCTCTCCTATGGCCCGTTCGCCCTGGCCACCCTGATGCCGGGCCAGGTGGAAGAAGTCGGCCCCCGGGTGATCCGCGAGCTGCTGGCCGGGCTGGTGGCCGAGGAAGACATGCCCACCGGCGACAAGCCGCAATTCATGGGCGTGGCCGATCCTCTGCACGCGCCGGGCACCGCCAAGGGCGGCGAACTGCAGCGCCGGGCCATCAAGTCCGCGCCCCTGCCCAAGGTTCTCGAACCCGGTGAGCGGACGCTGGAAAAGCCGGTCTACAAGGCCGGCTGGGCCAAGCCGAAGAAGAAGGTCGTCATCGCCGGCGTCAAGCCGATCAAGCGCGCCCCCAAGTCCATCGAGAGCAAGATGATCGGCCCCAAGCCGGACCATCTGACCCCGCGTGGGGCCAAGGCCGCGACAGGCCCCAAGTCGTTCGGGTCCAAGGCGGCGGGCGGCGTGGCCGGGGCCAGGTCCTTCGACAAGGCGGCGGCCGGCAAGCCCTCAGCGGCGAAGCCGGCGCGCGCCGGCTTCGCCGCCCGTTCAGCCGAACCGGGCAAGACAGGCGCGAAGGCGTTCGCCAGGCCCGCAAGCGCGGGCGGCAAGCCCTACAGCAAGCCCGGCTCGAAGCCGGCCGCCGAGACGTCATCCCGCTCGGCCCCCGCCGCGTTTGAGGCCAGGCCGGGCGCGCCGCGTCCGTACAAAGGCCCCAAAAAGCCGCGCTAGGCTTGGGCGTCGTCGGCCCTTGTGCCGGCGTTAGATCGTGGCCGTGTCGCGGCTGCCGAACCAGCGGGTGACGATCGGCCAACGCACCACCGCTTCGGCCAGCAGGGCGTAGCCGGCCCCGATCCCGACCGCGCCGACCAGTGAGGTCAACTGGAACGGATGCAGCGCCTCGGGGGTCAGGGACAGGGGACGTAGCAGCAGCAGGATGACGATGTTGTTGGCCGCGTGGGCGCCGATCGCCAGCTCGATGCCGCCGGTGCGCAGGGTCATCCAGGTCAGACCCGCGCCCATGGCCGCCCGGATCAGGAAGGCGCCGGGATTGGGGTCAAAGTGGATCAGCGCGAACAGCAGACCATTGACCGCCATCAGGATCACCGGACTGCGCGTGAACGCGCCGGCGTGCTTCAGCAGCCAGCCTCGGAACACGATCTCCTCGGCGGCGGCGGCGATCACCAGCAGCATGATGGCGAAGCCGGCATAGGTGGCGCGCCCCAGGCTTGTCGAGGCCAGCGCCAGGATCGGCGGCGTCGGCGCGCCCGCGCCCAGACTGGCGGCGACGATCACCATCGCCACCATGATCGCGCCCACCAGAACCAGCCCCGCTACCAGCAGACGGGTACGAAAAACACCGCCCACGACGGCATAGCGACGGATCGGCCGATGGCTCAGCCCGGCGCTCACGGCGACGAAGGCCAGGGCGGCGGCGCCATTGACCCCGGCCAGCACCGACAGCAGGAACAGCGAAGCCAGACCCTCGGTCTCGGCCCGGGCCGGCTGGTCGAACACGGCAAACAGCGCGGCGGCAGCCGGCGCGCCGTCCAGGCCGCTGACCACCACCATCACCAGCAGGCAGGCCGAGGCCGCGCCCAGCACGGCGGCGGCGACGGCGGCCAGCACGCCTACCGGGACTGCGACGGCCAGACGGCGCGCGTCGCGATCATAGGGCGTCAGGTCGGCGAGAAACCTCGACTCCCGCATCGCTTCGAAGATCGCCGCTATCGCCATCGCGTTTTCTGACACCCCTGTTCTTGGAGCGACTAAGAGAGCGCCCATCAAAACTTGTAAAGCGTCCGGCTTGCCGTGGCCCCGCAACAGCGGCACACACGCCGCTCCAGACAGGGATTGCAGCCCAATGCGCATCGTTTCCGGCCAGTATCGCGGCAAGGCCATCGTCGCCCCGCCCGGCGACGCCACCCGGCCGACCTCCGACCGCGCGCGCCAGGCGGTGTTCAACATCCTGGAGCACGCCGCCTGGGCGCCGGAGCTGCACGGTGCGCGCGTCGTCGACCTGTTCGCGGGCTCGGGCGCCCTGGGACTGGAAGCCCTGTCGCGGGGCGCGGCCTTCTGCCTGTTTGTCGAGACCGCCGATCCGGCGCGCGGCGCGATCCGCGAGAACATCGACGCCATGAATCTGTTCGGTGTCACCCGCGTGCATCGCCGCGACGCCACCGATCTTGGCCTGCCGCCGTCCAGCGTCGGCGCGCCGTTCGACATCGCCTTCCTGGATCCGCCCTACGCCAAGGGCCTAGGCGAGAAGGCCCTGGCCCAGTTGCTGGCCCATGGCTGGCTGAAGCCCGGCGCCATCGTGATGTTCGAGCGCGGCCGCGACGAGCCCGAGCCCGCCACGCCGGGCTTCACGGTCTTGGACACGCGCGACTATGGCGCCGCGCGTGTCCTGTTCCTCAAGGTCGCCGAGTAGCTACCAGCCGCGCGCGGTGACGCGGTTGTCGAGCTGGGACCTCAGGCTGACCGCGCCCTCCCGCGTGATGCGATAGGGCCCGCCACCCCGGCTGGCGATCAGCCGCCGCGCCTTCAGCGCCTTGAAGACGCTCAGAGAGCAGTCGCTCAGCCGCCAGCCCTCGCGGGTGATGCAGTCGACGTCGACCAGGCGGCCATGGTCGTCGCGTACGGGTTCGATACGGGCGCCCTGCGCCAGGGCATGCAGCGTGCGTTGCTGCGCTTTGGAGATGTTCAAGGAGATTGTCCGAGGATCGAGGCGTGGGAACGCAAACCCCCGGATCTCGGAGAGACCCGCTCATTCTCGGAGTGCGGACACGACTGGGCGCATCCGCAGGGGCTGCGGACGGATCAGGGCCTGATCGACTGGCGAACCGGAGGGTTCGGAGCCTGCTAGGCCCGGGCCTCGCTTACAATCTCGGACATAAAACCACCGTTGGAGTGACGGGCCATCCTAGCTCCAGGATGCCGAAACTCAAGCGCATCCCATGGCCGCCCGGCCCGGTGCAGGCCGCGGAAGCGCAGGATGGATCAGTTCATGAGCGCCGAGCCCAGCAGCACCCGGCTGCCGGACTTGCCCAGCACCTTGTCGGCGGTCTTCTGCATTTCCCGCGACAGGTAGTCGACATCCGGCGGATCGCCGCGCCGCATGCCCGAGGCGTAGGTCATCAGCACCTGGGCGAAGGCGGCGCGCAGGCGTGGCTCCGACTGCTGGGCGCGCTCCATCAGCTTGGGATCCTTGGCCTCGATGCCGGCTTCAAGCGTCAGCACGCCCCGTCGCCCATCCCGCCGCAGGGCGACCGCAGTCAGGGGCTTGAAGGCGAAATAGGTGACGGGCGCCTTCTCCTCCTTCTTGGCGGAACTGGCCAAGGCCGGAGACGCCGAGGCCGCCAGGACGCTGGCAAGAACGAGCGGAAGAAGGGTCAGGGCGCGGCGCATGCGGTATGCTTAGCAAGACGTGGTTGACGTCCTCTTTACGCCTAGGCGCGACAAAGGAGCGTTAACCACGAATCGCAATCCTCGCGACTCTTCGCGGCGGGGGCGGTAGGAGGCTGAACTTGGGCCGTTTTTTCCCGAAAACCCTCGATCTCGACGGCAAGGTGATCCTGATCACCGGCGGCACCGGCTCTTTTGGCCGACGGTTCATCGAGACGGTTCTGAAGCTCTCGAACCCGCGGAAGGTCATCGTCTACTCCCGCGACGAATTGAAGCAGAGCGACATGCAGATGGAGCTGCGCGAGCAGTTCGATGACGCGACCTATGCCAAGATGCGCTTCTTTCTGGGCGACGTGCGTGACCGCGAGCGCCTGACCCTGGCCCTGCGCGGGGTCGACATCGTCATCCATGCCGCCGCCCTGAAACAGGTGCCGGCGGCCGAATACAACCCGTCCGAATGCATCCACACCAATGTGCTGGGGGCCGAGAACGTGGTCTGGGCCAGCCTGACCAATGGGGTGAAAAAGGTGGTCGCCCTGTCGACCGACAAGGCCTGCAACCCGATCAACCTGTACGGCGCGACCAAGCTGGCCTCGGACAAGACCTTCGTGGCGGCCAATAATCTGTCGGGCGATATCGGCACCCGCTTTGCGGTGGTCCGCTATGGCAATGTCGTCGGCTCGCGCGGCAGCGTCGTGCCGCTGTTCAAGCGCCTGCTGGCCAACGGCGCCACCGAACTGCCGATCACCGATGCGCGCATGACCCGCTTCTGGATCACCCTGAACGAGGGGGTGAACTTCGTGCTCTCGTCGCTGGACCTGATGCGCGGCGGCGAGATCTTCGTGCCCAAGATCCCGTCCATGACCATGCCCGATCTGGTCAAGGCCATGTCGCCGACCGCCGGGGTCAAGGTCATCGGCATCCGACCAGGCGAAAAGCTGCACGAGATGATGATCAGCGCCGACGACGCGCGGGCCACAGTCGAGCTCTCCGACCGCTATGTGATCGAGCCCACCTTCGTCGAATATCCCCGCAAGCGCTTTGGCCCCGAGGACGGCGCCAAGCCGGCCGAGGAAGGCTTCTGCTACAGCAGCGACAACAATGACGACTGGCTGTCGGCGCAGGGCCTGCTGGCCATGCTGGAGGAGAAGGCGCGCTGATGACGGGCGCCCCGTTCCTCCCCTACGGTCGCCAGACCATCGAGGACGACGACGTCGCCGCCGTCGCGGCCGCCCTGCGCTCTGATTTCCTGACCACCGGCCCGACGGTCGAGGCCTTTGAGACGGCCTTCAAGACCAAGGTCGGGGCCGGGCACGCCATCGCCGTCAGCAACGGCACCGCCACCCTGCACCTGGCCATGCTGGCCCTGGGTGTGGGGGAGGGCGATGTCTGTATCGCGCCGTCGATCACCTTTCTGGCGACCGCCAACTGCGCCCGCTATGTGGGGGCCGAGGTGGTGTTCGCCGATGTCGATCCCGACACGGGCCTGATGACGCCCGACACCCTGGCCCAGGCCCTGGCCCGCTGCGGCGACCGTCGGGTGCGGGCCATTCTGCCGGTGCATCTGCGCGGCGATGTCTGCGACCTGCCGGCGATGCGGGCCATGGCCAGCGCGGCCGGGGCGGTGCTGGTGGAAGACGCGCCCCACGCCCTGGGCTCGATCGCCACCTTTGACGGGGTGGAGCATCCGGTCGGCGACGGCGCTTACTCAGCCTTCGCCAGCTTCTCGTTCCACCCGGTCAAGACCCTGGCCACCGGCGAGGGCGGCATGCTGACCACCAATGACGGGGACCTCGCGGCGCGGGCCCGGTCCCTGCGCGGCCACGGCATGGTGCGGCCGCTGGGGGGCGATCCCTGGTGGTACGAGATGCCTGAGCTGGGCTTCAACTATCGCATCCCCGACGTGCTGTGCGCCCTGGGTCTGTCGCAGCTGGCCAAGCTGGACCGCTTCGTCGCGCGCCGCCGGGCCCTGACCGCGCTCTATGTCGAACGGCTGGAGGCGCTGTCCCCCCGCGTGCGCCTGGCGACCAGCCCGGACTATTCCGACGCGGCCCTGCACCTGCTGACCGTGCTGATCGATTTCGACGCCCTGGGGATCACCCGCCGGATGGTGGTCGATGGCCTGAAGGCTCACGGCGTCGGCACGCAGGTTCACTACATTCCGGTGCACCAGCAGCCCTATTACGCGAAGCGCTACGGCGCGCTCGACCTGCCCGGCGCCCAGGCCTGGTACGACCGCTGCCTGACCCTGCCGCTCTATCCGACCATGGCCGACAGCGATGTGGATCGCGTGGTCGAAGCGCTGGGCAGGGTGTTGCCCCGCTAGACCAGCGCGCTGACCTGGGCGATCGGCTGGAGGTTGGTGAACTTGGCCACATCGGCCAGCACCTCGGCGGCGCGGGGCCCGCCCAGCGAGGCCTGCAGGGCGGCGGCGTCGCGGAACGCCAGATGCGCCATCGCGATAAAGGGCGCGGGGCCGCCATCGCCCGCCGACAGACCCTTGAACACCTGCACACCCGTCAGGCCGGTCGAGGCGAAGGCCTCGTGGACCAGCGGGATATGGGTGGCATTGTAATAGTCATGGTCGAAATGCGCGCCGTCAGCCGCCGCATAGAGCACGCTGAAGATCACCATGTGTCCATCCCCGGGTCGCCGCTGCCCTGTTGGCGCGGCTCTGGACCCAGCTTAGGCATCCCCGGGCGTGTCGCAAGCCGCGCAGGCGCGCGTCAGGCGGCCTGGGCGCTCTGCATCAGGCCCCTGAGCAGATCCATGGTCGCCGGTGAGGCCGCCAGTTCCTCGCGGGCCGCCGGATCTCGGGCCAGCTTGAAGGCTTCCATCTTGGCCCGGTCGGCCACCGGCCCTGTGGGGCCAGCCTCGCCCGTGGCCAGCTTGACCAGCAGGGCCAGGCGATGAGCCAGCGGCGCCGGGGCGCGGACCAGCATGGCCAGCAGCCGGCTGTCGATCTCGACCTGCGAGCCCAGTTCGCCGAGCTTGTTGCACAAGGGTTCGTAGTCTTCGCGCACCAGGCCCGACCGCGTGACGGTCTTTTGCAGGCCGGCCAGCGCCGCCAGCTTCGAGGCCGGCGAATCGGGGCCCTGCCGCAGTTCCTTTTCGAACCGCAGGGCGGTGATGTTGGCGCTCAGCCAGCGGGCTGCCTGACGCTTGTTGACCGCGCCCATGACGTTCTCGGCCAGGCGGATCAGGATCACGACCTCCTCGCGGGCCGAGCGGTCGCGCCCGAGCAGGGCCTCGATGAACTCGCCGTTGAGCAGGGTCTTGGAACGGACGGTGAAGGCGGCCTGGATGTCTTCAGGCGGCAGAATGCGTCCGGCGGCGGCCGTCAGGCTCATGGCCAGGGCCCGCAGAAATTCGATCTCGGCCTCGGCGTCGGTGGGCTTGAGCCGGCGCACGCCGTTCAGTTCGGCCAGCACCCGCTTGGCGATCGAGGCGCGGACAGGGGCGAAATGATCGCCGCTGAGCCATTCGCTCAGGCGCTTGGCGGTGCCCGACAGCTCGGGCATGCAGGCGCGGACCTGGGCCTGCATGCGGATCAGGGCCTCGACCTGGGCGCCGCCCGTCAAGCGGGTCATGGCCGCCAGGGTGGATCCAAGATCGTTGGCCGTGCCCAGCAGGTCGGCCATGCCGGCGCGCGAACCGATGATCTCGGCCAGGGGCTGTTCGATGGCGTGCAGGGCCAGGGCGCGGGGACCCGGTTCGGTCGGGGCGGCGTCGGCCAGATCCAGCAGGCGGGCGATCTTGTCGGACCAGCTGACGCCGGGCGCGATCGAGGCGGCGACGCCGGCCCCCAGCAGGAAGGCGCGGTCAGGATCGGTGGCCAGGCGCGTGGCGGCCTTGGCGAACCCTTCCTTGTCGAGGTCCGGCAGCTGGCCCTTCTTGAAGGCCTTCATCAAATTGGCGACCGAGCGCTCGACCAGACCCTGGAAGGTGCGGATCAGTTCGTGGACCGACATCCCTCGCGCTTCGGCCTCGGGAATGGCGATCTTTTGCAGGGCGTGCTGCAGGTCGGTGCCGGAGGCTTCCAGCTTCTCGACCAGGTCGGGACGGTGCAGCAGTTCGAACGGCGTGGCGTTGTGCCGGGCCAGCCAGCCCTCGAGCAGGCGACCGATCCGGTCGCGGGCGTGGGCGGTATAGAGATCTGCCGGCTGGACGCAGAGGGGATCGAGATCCTCGACCTCCTTCTTGGGCTTGCCGCCGTCGACCATGCCCTTGGTGAAGATGGCGATGGATCTGTATTCGCCGGACTCGCGGTCCAGGGTTTCCTTGCTGACCCGAACGGCGACGGCGCGGCCCGAGGTCAGGCATTCCTCGGCGTTCTGGAGCGCAGCCGTGCGAACTTCCGTGGCCATTTCCAGGACCCACTGTGCGCCGGCCTTGCGGCGCACGAAAAGTTCGTAATGGACATCACTCATGGGCTAGGGGCTCCCGTAGCCTTGGTTATCGGCTACAACACCTTAAAGCGAGGTTGAGGCGCGTCGTTCGCGCTGAAGCTGGGCGGTCCTGGGACCTTCAGCCGCAATCGCGCCACGCTGGGGCCGCAAAGGGCGGCGACACCCCTTTGGGAAAGCTTTGCCGCGCGATGCGTTGAAGCGACTGCGGGGGGTCGATAGGATCGCCTCAAGACGAAGGTTGAAGGATCAGACAGGCTCCATGGCCGCTATCACGCTCATAGACGACGACGAGAATATCGTCGCTTCGGTCTCGCTGGCCCTCGAAAGCCACGGCCACACAGTTAAGGCCTATTACGATGGCGCCTCGGGCCTTGAGGCCGTCGAGAGCCAGGCACCGGACCTGGTCATCCTGGACGTCAAGATGCCGCGCATGGACGGCATGGAAGTTCTGCGCCGCCTGCGCCAGACCTCCGAGATCCCGGTCATCATGCTGACCTCGAAGGACGACGAGATCGACGAGATCCTCGGCTTCAATCTCGGCGCCGACGACTACATGCACAAGCCGTTCAGCCAGCGCCTGCTGCTGGAACGCGTGAAGGCCGTGCTGCGCCGGGCCCGTCCCGAGGATGAGGAACCGTCGATCGCCGCCGGCCTGGCGGGCTCCAAGATGATGAAGCGCGGCAAGCTGACCCTGGACCCCGCACGCCACGACAGCCTGTGGGAAGGCAAGCCCGTCCGCCTGACCGTCACCGAGTTCCTGCTGTTGCAGTCCCTGGCCCAGCGCCCCGGCTTCGTGAAGAGCCGCGACAACCTGATGGACGCCGCCTACGACGATCAGGTCTATGTCGACGACCGCACGATCGACAGCCACATCAAGCGGATGCGCAAGAAGTTCCGCCAGGTCGATCCCGAGTTCGACTCCATCGAGACCCTGTACGGCGTTGGCTATCGTTATCGCGAAGCCTGACGCCGGCGCGCCACGGCGTCGCTGGGCCTGGCCGCGCGGCTCGCGTCTGGGCCGGCTGATCATTGGTCTGAATGTGCTGGCGCTGGCGATCCTGGTGATCGGGGCGCTGGTGCTTAATGAACTGCGCAGTGGTCTGGTCAACGCCCGGGTCGAAAGCCTGACCACCCAGGGCGAGCTGATCGCCCGGGTCATTGACCAGGCTGCCACGGTCGGCGAACCCGAGCCCGCGCTCAATGCCTACTACGCCAGCGACATCTTCCAGGCGCTATTCATCCCGCGCTCGCAGCGGGCGCGGCTGTTTGACGCCCAGGGCAATGTACTGGCCGACAGCTTCGTGGTGGCTGACCGCGTCGAGTGGAAGGTACTGCCCCCGGCCCGCAAGCCAGGCGAGCTGGACCAGGGCCCCGGCGAGGATCCTGCCGCCAGGGCCAAGTCGGAACGCGCCGGCAAGGCCCTGGATGACGAGGTCGCCCAGGCCCTGCGCGGGACCATGGTTGCCGGAACCCGAATGTCGGAAAACGGCGAGCGGGTGGTCTCGGTCTCGATTCCGATTCAGCATGTGCGGGCGGTGCTCGGCGTTCTCACCCTGGAGGCGGGCGACGTCGATTCGATCATCGCCGCCCAGCGCCGCGCCCTGCTGCCGTTCATCCTGGTGGCGATCAGCGCCACCCTGATCTCGTCGATCCTGCTGCACCGGCTGATCGCCGAGCCGGTGATGCGCCTGGCCCGCGCCGCCGACCGGGTGCGTCTGGAGGGCGCGCGCGCCATCTCCCTGCCCGACATCGCCAAGCGCCAGGACGAGATCGGCGACCTGTCCCGCGCGCTCGAGGAGATGACCCATTCGCTGTCCGAGCGCATGGACGGCATCGAGCGCTTCGCCGCCGACGTGGCCCACGAGATCAAGAACCCCCTGACCTCGATCCGCTCGGCCATCGAGACCCTGGATCTGGTCTCCGACCCCGTCGCCCGGGCCCGGCTGCTGGCCATTCTGCAGAACGACGTCAATCGCCTGGACCGGCTGGTCACCGACATCTCCAACGCCTCGCGCCTGGACGCAGAGCTGTCGCGCGAGGCGCCCAAGGCGCTGGATCTGGCCAAACTGCTGGCCGAGGTCGCCAGTCTGTACGAGGCCCAGCTGCGCCCCGGCGACGCGCCCGGCAGCGTGCGGGTCAGCGTCTCGACCGGCGATCCGCTCGCGCCGGCCAGGCTGATGGCGCGCGAGACCCCCATCGGCCAGGTGTTCCGCAACCTGATCGACAATGCCCGCTCGTTCAGCCCCGCCGACGGCGAGGTCCGCGTCGTCCTGACCCGGGCGCGCGGCCGGCTGGTCACCACGATCGACGACGACGGGCCCGGCATACCGGCCGAGAACCTCGAGACCATTTTCGAGCGCTTCTACACCTCACGGCCCAAGGGCAAGGCGTTCGGCGGCAATTCGGGCCTTGGCCTGTCCATCGCCCGCCAGATCGTCGAGGCCCACGGCGGCGAGCTGAAGGCCGAGAACCGGGTCGACGCCGACGGCGCCCTGCTGGGGGCGCGCTTCACCGTCGACCTGCCGGAATCGCGCGAGTGATCCGCCACGCCGGCCTGATCGCCCTGCGCCGCGACGGACTCTGGCGCGGCGCCCTGATCGAGGGTCCCTCAGGCGTCGGCAAGAGCGATCTGGCCCTGCGCGCCGTCGAATCAGGCTTCGCCCTGGTGGCTGACGACCGCACGGTCGTCTTCGCCTCGGGCGGCCAGCTTTATGGCAAGGCCCCTGATTCTCTGTCCGGCCTGATCGAGATTCGGGGTCTGGGCGTCGTCCCCACCCCCGTCATCGGCTTCGCCCGGATCGCTCTGCTCGTGCGGTGCGTTGACGCGTCCAGCGGCGTCGAACGCCTGCCGCAGCCCCGTTTCGAGACCCTCTGCGGCGTGAGCGTTCCCGTTTTCGACCTGTGGCCTCTGGAACCCGCTGCGCCCGCGAAAATCAGACGCATGCTGGAGCATCTTGGAGTCGCTCTCTAACGAGCGTATCAAGTGCGCCCGCGCGGCTCCTCCCGGCCGCCACGGGTTATGGGGATCCCGGTTGAGACATCTGGCATGATCGGGCTCGTGATCGTTACGCACGGGCGTCTGGCGGAGGAGTTTGTCTCCGCCATGGAACATGTGGTCGGCCCGCAGACCGCGGTGAAAGCGATCTGCATCGGTCCTGAAGACGACATGGAACGTCGGCGTTCCGACATTCTGAAGGCGTGCGCCGTCGTGGACAGCGGCGGCGGCGTGATTGTGCTCACCGACATGTTCGGCGGCACGCCCAGCAATCTGGCCATCTCGGTGATGGAACAGACCCGCGCCGAGGTGATTGCCGGCCTGAACCTGCCGATGCTGATCAAGCTGGCCAGCGTGCGCCAGCGCGAGGACCTGCAGTCCTGCGTCGCCCACGCCCAGGAGGCTGGACGGAAATATATCTCCGTGGCCTCCTACGTGCTCGCGGGAGAAAAATGAGTCGCATGGCGGAGCGGACGGTCGAAATCGTCAACGAACGGGGATTGCACGCCCGGGCCTCGGCCAAGTTCGTGAAGATGGCGGCTGGTTTCGACGCCGAGGTGACGGTCAGCCGCGACGGCGCCTGCGTGGACGCCCGTTCGATCATGGGCCTGATGATGCTGGCCGCCGGCATCGGCTCGACCATCGATATCGCCGCTGAAGGCCCCGAAGCGGACACTGCCCTTGAAGCGCTGTGCGAACTGGTGGCCAACCGGTTCGACGAAGAGCGTTAGGGCTCTATGCGGCCAAGCGGGCGCCGGGCCGCCGCTTGGCGCCTAAGGCAGCGGTCGCGATTTGCGGTTCTCATCAATCGCCACAAAGGTGAACACGCCCTCGGTGACCTTGTGCGCCTGCTCGCTGTCGCGCGGGCGGCGCCAGGCCTCGACCCCGACCTTGAGCGAGGTGCGACCGGTGTGGACGACCTTGGCGAACAGGCTGACCTCGTCGCCGACGAAGACCGGGCTGATAAAGGTCATGCCGTCGATGGCGATGGTCGCGCACCGACCGGCCGCGCGATGGAAGGCGATCGAGGCCGCCGCCAGGTCCATCTGCGACAACAGCCAGCCACCAAAGATGTCGCCTTCGGGATTGGTGTCGGAGGGCATGGCGATGGCGCGCAGAACCGGCGCCTCATGCGGCCACTCGGCCGCCGCCCAGGCCTCGGCCAGGGTCTCGGCGCGGCGCGAGGCGGGAACGAGGTCGGTCATGGGTCAGCGTTTTCGAGCGAAGTGGCTACCGGTTCGCGCAAAGAGAACGCGACAAACGGAAAAACGCTAGTGGCCGCCGGCGCCTTCGTAGACGCCCGGCGCCAATTGCTCGTTCTCGTCGCCAACCGCCGTGGTCGCCACGAAGCGGCGGTCGCAATAGGGGCAGTCGACAAAGCCGGCCGCGCCCATTTCCAGCCAGACGCGCGGATGGCCCAGGGCCCCGCCGACGCCGTCGCAGGCGATGCGGTGCGAGCGGACCATCACGGTTTCCGGCGCGGGCCCCGCGCCGATAGCCGTCACAGTGACGTCCATGGCGGTCGGAGCGGTGGCGGTGACGGTCTTGGCCTTGCGCGCCATGTTCGAAAACCCTTGAAGTCTGGACGCGGCCTTGGCTTGGCGGCGATGCAGGCATACCTATGCGACCTGTCGCGCCGCCGTCAATTCAAGCCGCGCGCCTTCCCTGCCCTATTGTCCCCCGCGGGACCTACCTGGGCCCTATCGTCCCCTTCGGGACCTGTCTGGACGTTGCATGGACCTGCCCGCCTACGCCATCGAAGCCGAAGGCCTGTTCAAGACCTACGCCGCCACCAAGACCTCGCCGGAAAAGCGCGCCCTGAACGGCATCGACCTGAAGGTCCCGCGCGGCTCGATCTTCGGCCTGCTGGGGCCCAACGGGGCCGGCAAGTCGACTTTCATCAACATCCTGGCCGGCCTGACCCGCAAGACCAGCGGCACGGTGCGGATCTGGGATCGCGACATCGACCAGAGGCCGCGCGACGCCCGCGCCGCCATCGGGGTGGTGCCGCAGGAGCTGGCCACCGACGTCTTCTTCACGCCGCGCGAATCGCTGGACGTCCAGGCCGGCATGTACGGCGTGCCCAAGAGCGAGCGCCGCACCGACGAACTGCTCAATGCGCTGGGACTGTCCGACAAGGCCAATGCCTATGTCCGCCAGCTGTCGGGCGGCATGAAGCGGCGCCTCATGGTGGCCAAGGCCATGGTCCACCAGCCGCCGGTGCTGATCCTCGATGAGCCGACCGCCGGCGTCGATGTCGAGCTGCGCCGCCAGCTCTGGAGCTATGTGAAGGGCCTCAACGAGCTGGGCGTCACCATCGTGCTGACCACCCACTATCTGGAAGAAGCCCAGGAGCTGTGCGACCAGATCGCCATCGTCAATCGCGGCGAGGTGGTGGCCTGCGAGCCGACGGCCACGCTTCTCAAGCGCATGGACAGCCGCAATGTGGTGGTCACACCCGAGCAGCCGGTCACGGTCGCGCCGGCCCTGGCCGGTTTCGAGACCAAGATCCGGGCCGGCGGGGCGTTCGCGGTGTCGTATCGCACGGGCCAGTCCAGCGTCGAGCAGGTGCTGGCGGCGGTGCGGGCCAGCGGTATACACATCAAGGACATCGCCACCGAAGACCCGGATCTGGAAGACGTCTTCGTCTCCCTGACCTATGGCGACCCTAACGCGGCCGATCCGACCAAGGACTGACGGTCAGCGCTTGCGTTCGGGAGGCGCTTGGACAAACTCCACGGCGAGAGTCGGGGGTGAGTTGATGAGTTTTCTGGAACGCCAGTTTGGCCTGAAGGCCCAGGGCACCAACCTGCGCACCGAGGCGCTGGCCGGCGTCACCACCTTCCTGACCATGGCCTATATCGTCATCGTCAATCCGGCCATCCTGGGCGAGGCGGGCATGCCCGTCGCCGCTGTGGCCGCCGCCACCTGCCTGGCGGCCGGCATCGGCTGCATTCTGATGGGGCTGATCGCCAACTATCCGATCGCCCTGGCTCCCGGCATGGGGCTGAACGCCTATTTCACCTACACGGTCGTGATCGGCATGGGGGTGCCCTGGCAAACCGCCCTGGGCTGCGTGTTCCTGTCCGGTGTGGCCTTCCTGGTGCTGACCGTGGCTGGCATCCGCCAGCTGATCGTCGGGGCTATTCCCCGGCCGCTGTTCTCGGCCGTGGCGGCGGGGGTGGGCCTGTTCATCGCCTTCATCGGCCTGAAGGAGGCCGGCATCATTGTCAGCAATCCGGCCACCCTGGTCGGACTGGGTGACCTGACCAAGCCGACCGCGATCCTGGCCCTGGCTGGCCTGGCGATCATCGGGGCACTGATGGCCTGGCGGGTGAAGGGCGCGATCCTGATCGGCATCCTGCTGGTGGCGGTTCTGGGCTGGTTCATGGGCCTGTCGAAGATCGCGCCGGGCGGCTATTCCCTCGCCGAGCTGTCGGCCACCGCCTTCCAGCTCGACATTCCCGCCGCCCTGAACCTGGGCGGCGGCGCCAAGGCCGGCATGGCGATGGCCATGGCCGAGATCATCTTCGTGTTCCTGTTCGTCGATCTGTTCGACAATGTCGGCACCCTGGTGGCCGTGACCAAGAAGGCCGGGCTGGTGGCGCCCGATGGTTCGATCCCGCGCCTCAACCGCATCCTGCTGGCCGACTCGGTGGCCACCATCGCCGGTTCGGTGGCCGGCACCAGCACCGTGGTCAGCTATATCGAGAGCGCCTCGGGCGTGCAGGCCGGCGGTCGCACCGGCTTGACGGCGGTCATTGTCGGCCTGCTGTTCCTGCTGACCCTGTTCTTCGCCCCCCTGGTCCAGGCCATCCCGATCGCCGCCACCGCGCCGGCCCTGATCCTGGTGGGAGCCATGATGATCGGCTCGCTGGCCGAAGTGGAGTGGGACGATCCCGGCGTGGCCATCCCGGCCTTCCTGACCCTGATCACCATTCCGCTGACCTTTTCGATCGCCAATGGCCTGGCGTTCGGCATCACCAGCTATGCGGCGCTGAAACTGGCCCGAGGCCAGGCGCGGATCAGCGACTGGCTGCTGTTCGTGCTGGCCGCCCTGTTCATCGCCCGCTTCATTTATATGGGCGGAGAATAGCGGGCGACGCATAACCCCGTTTGCGCCGACCGCGCCTTTCGGCTAAGACGCCGTTCCCGCAAGGCGGACGCACCCGTAGCTCAGCTGGATAGAGCGCTGCCCTCCGAAGGCAGAGGTCACAGGTTCGAATCCTGTCGGGTGCGCCAAACTCCGAAACATCGCCAGAAGGCCGTCCGCTTGCCGCGCTCAGGCGGCAACCGACTTGGCCATTGTTTCGAGGATCGTGGCCGGCTCCTTGCTTTGCACCAGACAGCCATACCAGCCCAGGCCCTTGTAGGTTTCATAGCCAGGGGTCAGGGCATAGCCGACGGTCAGGTCGCCATCCGCATAGCTGCCCATGCCGCCGTCAGAGGTGTTGAGCGGGAAGGTCTCGGTCAGGATGCCGCGACCGTCCGAGGAGGCCAGAACGCGGCCCCTCTGGTCCAGCAGCATGACCCTTGAACGGCTGCGCTCCTCGGTGGTCAGGCGCACGCCGTCGACCACGGCCTGGGCCTGGGGCTTCCAATCGAAGTGAACGCCCAGCACGCCCAGCACCTTGCCATGGCTCAGGCCGCCCTCACGGATGGCCGTGGCGTAGGTGGCGACGGGGGCGTCATTGAGGGCCTTCACCCGCTCGATGTCGCAGGCGATGAAATCGTCGCCGCTGGCGGTCTTTATGGCGTCGCGGAACCAGGACGCGTCGGCCGCCGAGATGTTGCGGGCGCCGGGATAGCGGTCCGGCCGCCCCGTCGCCACGACCTTGCCGCGGGCGTCGCAGATCCACAGGTCGAGATAGACGGTGTAGGCGTCCAGGATCACGCCCAGACGCTGGCTGGCGTGACGGGCGGTCTCGGGAGAGGCGTCGTCGACGCAGGCGACGACGGCGGAATCCGTGGCCCACCAGCGCACATCGCAGGTGCGTTCGTAGAGGTTGCGGTCGACGATCTCGATGGCGTTCAGGGCCAGGTCGGCCAGGCGCTGGCCGCGCATGTGGCCCAGGATCGCGCCGCCGATGGCGGTCAGTTCGTCAAGATCGGCGCGCACCTGGCTTTCCAGGGCGGCGGCGACCGCGTCGATCTCGGTGGAGATCTTCTTGAATTCCTCGGCCACGATGGCGAAGCCCTTGCCGGCCTCGCCCGCCCGGGCGGCGACGATCAGGGCGTTGATCGAGAGCATCTTGGCCGCGCGGTTGACGCGGGTGATCTCGCCGATCTTTTCGCCCGCGACCGCACTCAGACGTTCGGAGAGATCCAGGATCCGTTCCGGACGCAGACTGGCGTCTTGTTTCAACTTGGAGGGTCCTCACGCAATTCTATGCCGAATCGCCCGAGAGTTTCGCAAGTTGACGCCGGCGTCACTCGCGGCATGCGTCAGATCGCCGCAGGAACAACGCTTTCGTTGAATTGGCGAGCTTGCCCCCTGCCTTCGCCGGGACTTTGAGCTTGGGTTGCTCAAAATACCGGCAAATCAGAGACTTGCCCTAGACGTCGACCTCGGCGTCGAGGGCGTTTTCCTGGATGAATTCACGGCGCGGCTCGACCAGGTCGCCCATCAGACGGCTGAACATGTCGTCGGCGTCGTCGGCATGATTGACCTTGACCTGCAGCAGGGTGCGAGCCTCGACGTCGAGGGTGGTCTCCCACAGCTGGTCAGGGTTCATCTCGCCCAGACCCTTGTAGCGCTGGATCGACAGGCCCTTGCGACCGGCGTCCATCACCGCGCCCACCAGATCCATCGGTCCACGGACGGTCGTCGACTTGTCCTTGCGGCGGAACACGGCCCGGCCCGAGAAGATCTCGGCCAGGGCCCCGGCCCGCTCGGCCAGACGGCGGGCGTCGGCGGCGTTCAGCAGGCCATCGTCCAGAACGACGCTCTCGGTCACGCCGCGTCGCACGCGCTTGAAGATATAGGCCGTGTCGCCGCGCTCGCCGGTCCACAGGCCATCGCCTTCCTCGGCATAGAGGTCGAGGCGGGCGGCGGCGGCGGCGATGTCGGGGCTTTCGCTGAGCAGGCCGGCCAGGGCCGTCTGCTCCACGGCGAAGGCGGGGGCGCGGGCGGCCAGGCGATCAATATTGCCCTTGGCCTGACGGCACAGCTGGATCAGGGCCAGCAGGTCCTTGCCGGTGCGACGCTCGCCGGACGGCAGGTCCAGTTCAGCTCCCTCGACGCCCTCGTCGATCAGGAAGGCGTCCATCTCGCTGTCGTCCTTCAGATAGCGCGAGGACTTGCCCTTGCTGGCCTTATAGAGCGGCGGCTGGGCGATATAGATATAGCCGCGATCGATCAGTTCGCGCATCTGCCGATAGAAGAAGGTCAGCAGCAGGGTGCGGATGTGGGCGCCGTCGACGTCGGCGTCGGTCATCAGCACGATCTTGTGGTAGCGCACCTTGTCGGCGTTGAAGTCGTCGCGGCCGATGCCGGCCCCCAGGGCGGTGATCAGGGTGCCGATCTGGTCGGACGACAGCATCTTGTCGAACCGGGCCCGCTCGACATTGAGGATCTTGCCGCGCAGGGGCAGCACCGCCTGGTTGTCGCGGTTGCGGGCCTGCTTGGCGGAACCACCGGCCGAGTCACCCTCGACGATGAAGATTTCGGACTTGGCCGGATCGCGTTCGGCGCAGTCGGCCAGCTTGCCGGGCAGTGACGTGATGTCGAGCGCGCTCTTGCGGCGGGTCAGTTCGCGGGCCTTGCGGGCGGCTTCGCGGGCGGCGGCGGCTTCGGCGATCTTGGAGACGATGGCCTTGGCTTCGGTCGGGTGTTCCTCGAACCAGCTGGCCAGGCCTTCCTGCACCAGGTTCTCGACGGCCGGGCGCACTTCGGACGAGACCAGCTTGTCCTTGGTCTGCGAGCTGAACTTGGGGTCGGGGACCTTGACCGACAGCACGCAGGTCAGGCCTTCGCGGGCGTCTTCGCCCCCGACACTGACCTTTTCCTTTTTCGTGATGCCCGAGCTCTCGGCGTAGTTGGTGATGATCCGGGTCAGGGCGCCGCGGAAGGCCGAAAGGTGCGTGCCGCCATCCCGCTGCGGGATGTTGTTGGTGAAGCACAGCATGTGCTCGTGATAGCTGTCGTTCCACCACAGGGCGAGATCGATCTCGACCTTGTCCTTGCGGCCGCGAATGACGATCGGCGCCTTGAGCAGCGGCGTCTTGGCCTTGTCCAGATGGCGCACGAAGGCTTCGATGCCGCCCTCATAGTGCAGCTTTTCTTCCCACGGCTCGGCGTCGCGCAGGTCGCGGAAATAGATGGTCACGCCCGAGTTCAGGAACGCCAGTTCGCGCAGGCGATGCTCCAGCGTCTTGCGGTCAAATTCGATGAACGCGAAGGTCTCAAGCGACGGGAAGAAGGTCACTTCGGTGCCGGTCAGATAGTCGCCGGCCTTGGGCGTGCCCTCTTCGCGGATCGGCGAGTCGCCGGTCACCTTCAGCGACGACACGGCGTCGCCGCGCTCGAAGCGCATCTGGTGGGCCTTGCCGTTGCGGTGAACCTTCAGCTCCAGCCAGTCGCTGAGCGCATTGACCACCGAGACGCCCACGCCGTGCAGGCCGCCGGACACCTTGTAGCTGTTCTGGTCGAACTTACCGCCGGCGTGCAGCTGGGTCATGATGACCTCGGCCGCCGAGACGCCTTCGCCCTCGTGGATGTCGACCGGGATGCCGCGCCCGTCGTCGGTGACCGTCACCGAGCCGTCGGCGTTGAGGATCACCTCGACCTTGGTGGCGTGACCGGCCAGGGCCTCGTCGATGGCGTTGTCGACCACCTCATAGACCATGTGGTGCAGGCCAGAGCCGTCATCGGTGTCGCCGATATACATGCCGGGGCGCTTGCGCACCGCGTCCAGGCCCTTGAGCACCTTGATCGAGTCGGCGTCATAGTCGCCGCTCATCACTTCAGGGGCCGCCATCTGCGAGCCGTCGGCAGTGGTCAGGCGATCGCCGCTGTTGTCTTCAGCCGGGCCTTCGGTCTCTTGCGTCATACGTCTTCCAAAGCGGTCAGGCCGGCGTCGCACACGCGAACGCCAAGAGCCCGACCTTTGAGGTGGTCGAACAGCAACTCGTCCGTGCCGGTGAGGAAGGCCTGGAGCTTGAGCGCCGTGATTTCGTCGGCCAAAGCGGCTCGCCTCGTGAGGTCGAGATGCGCGGCGACTTCGTCGAGCAATACTATAGGATTCGGCGCGGATTCCGCACGCGAAAGTCGCGCCGCCTGGGCCAAAACCAGGTTCAGAATCAGCGCTTTCTGCTCCCCGGTCGAGCATTCCGCCGCCGGACGGTCCTTCTCGACATGCAGGATGTCCAGATCGCCCCGATGCGGGCCGGTCAGGGCCCGTCCGGCGGCCCCGTCGCGGGGCCGGGCGGCGGCCAGGGCGGTGGCCAGACGCAGCTCGATCTCGGCGAATTCGACGCCTTCGAGCGCCAGTTTTTCCCACTCGCCGGTCAGGGACAGCTTCGCCTGCGGGAAGGGCCGGTCGCCGCGGCCGTCGATCTCGGCCTGCAGGGCGACCAGGGTGCGGGCGCGGGCCTCCGCCATCAGAGCGCCGGCCTCGGCGAGGCGGGCTTCCAGAGCGGTCAGCCACACGGGATCGGCCGGCGCCCCGCTTTCAAAGGCGTCGGTCAGCAGGCGCATGCGTTCGCGCTGGGCCTTATCATAGGCGTTGGCGTGGGCGGCGTGAGACGGCTCGCCGGCGAAGACCAGCCGGTCGAAAAAGCGGCGGCGCTCGGAGGCGGCTTCCAGAAACAGCCGGTCCTGGGCCGGGGTCAGCCAGATGGGACGGATGTGATCGGCCAGCCGGCCGGGCGGCACGGTCTCGCCATCCACCCGCACCAGCCGCCGGGTCTGGCCGCCGGTCTCGACGCCCGTGCCCAGTTGCACCGGCTCCTCCAGTCCCGCCTCGACCTGCGCCGCCACGGCCCAGGCCCGGCCGGTGGCCTCGCCCGGCAGCCGCCGCCCCACCTCGGCCAGGCTGGAGCCGCGCAGGCCCTTGCCGGGCGACAGCAGGCTGATGGCTTCCAGCAGGTTGGTCTTACCGGCGCCGTTGGCCCCGAACAGATAGACGCTGGCGCCGCCCGTCTCGAGGCGGGCGTGCGCGTAGGACCGGAAGTCGGTCAGGGTCAGGGTGTTGATCGCGGCCGACGCCATGGGGGTCTCTTAAGGCAGGTTGGCGGTTGCGTCACTTGCCCCCTACGGGCTGCTACGCAGCCGTCTTCCCCCGGCGGGGGAAGATGAAACGCGCCGACTCATCGTCCCCCTCCGGGGGAGGAGCGCCGCAGGCGCGGAGGGGGCAAGTCTGGCGGACACAGTTTCGCGACCTCGCGCGTTCGCTGCGAGTTAGTGGAAAGGGTCGCGGAGCGTCCGGACCACGTCCGGATGAGAAATAGAAAATACCGTTTCGACGAAGCCGAGCGCTCCGCGTCATCGTTGTCCATCAGCGTCCCGTCAGGTGGCCCTGTTCAGGCCTTACCGGGAGCCGGTCTCTCGCGTTTCCGCGAGGAACCGGCGGTCGAGGCGGGCGAGCCAAGCAAATGACTAATGAACACACCCGTCTGTCCTCATCCACGCCGACGGCGGGCGGGTCCCGCAACGCCGGGATCCCCGGACCGGTCGAGTATCCCCCTCGACCCCAGTCCCGCTCGATCACCCCCCGCCGCCGCAATGGTCGCTGGCCTTGCGCCCTTTCCTCGCGACGAGGTGGGTACAGAATACGGGAGGTTTGAGCGCGTCTGACAGGCGCGCTCGTTTTGTTTGCAGGGCGTTGATTTCACTGCTGTCTCGCAGCGATCGTTTGGGGATTGGGCGCAGTTTATCCCCGCACTTGCCCCCTACGGGCTGCTTCGCAGCCGTCTTCCCCCGGAGGGGGAAGATGAGGTCGGCGCGTTTCATCTTCCCCCTGAAAGGGGGAGGACGACCTGCGCAGCAGGTCAGGAGGGGGCCTGCGGCGGTGGCCGTCCTACCCGAAATACCGCCGCGCGATCTCCAGATTGTCCTTCTGCCAGACGCCGGCCGCGCCCATCAGCACGCGCATCATGTTGGCCTGGAAGATCTGGCGCGCTTCATCACGGTCGACGAGCGCCCGGAGCGGCTCGTCGAAGCGGGCGTCGGGGGCGATCGACCGATGGACGGCGTAGTTCATGGCGATCAGGTCGATGCGGTGCTCGACGCTGCCGAACGCCGCCTCGACGCGCTGCGAGCGGTCGAACCAGGTCGTGCAGCCTGCAAAATCCGTCGCGTCCCAAAGGGTGAGCATGTTGTCGAGCAGCTCGACAAACAGGTCCTCGCGCAGCCCCTGGATCATCTGCTCGGCGGGATCAGACCCGCAGCGGCATCAGCACGTATTTCACGCCCGGATCGGTCGGGTCGACCACCAGGGTGGGGCTGGCCGGGTCGGCGAAGCGGAACTCGGCGATCGGGCCGCCGATCTGGCCGCAGACGTCCAGCAGGTAGCGGGCGTTGAAGCCGATCTCGAAGGGCTCGCCGTCATAATCGACCTCGACCTCTTCGACGGCCTGGCCGGCTTCCATGTTGCGCACCGTCAGGGTGATGCGGCCCGGCTCGATGGCCAGCTTCACCGAGCGACTCTTCTCGGCCGAGATGGTGGCCACCCGGTCGACGGCCTTGGCGAACAGGTCGTTGTCCAGGGTCAGGATCTTGGCGTTGTCGCGCGGGATGACCCGCAGATAGTCGGGGAAGGCGCCGTCGATGACTTTCGAGGTCAGGGCGGCCGCGCCGAATTCGAAGCGCACCTTCTGGGCCGAGACCTGCAGGTCGACATGCTCGCCGGCCGATTCCATCAGGCGGCGAGCCTCCTGGATGGTCTTGCGCGGCACGATGATGCCGGGCAGGCCGGCGGCGCCCTCGGGGGCGTCCATCTCGGCCAGGGCCAGGCGGTGGCCGTCGGTGGCCACGGCCCGCAGCTTGACCACGCCGCCCTCGTTGACGGTGTGGAGATAGAGGCCGTTGAGATAGTAGCGGGTCTCTTCGGTGGAGATCGCGAACCGGGTCTTGTCGATCAGGCGGATCAGCTCGTTGGTGTCGACGGCGATGCGGCCCGACAGGCCGTCGCTGCTCATCACCGGGAAGTCGCCGGCCGGCAGCACCGGCAGGTTGAAGCGCGAGCGGCCGGCCTGGATCACCAGGCGCGGATCATCGCCGCTGAAGCTGAGCGACACGTCCGAGCCGTCCGGCAGCTTGCGGACGATCTCGTACAGGGTCTGGGCGGGCGCGGTGATCTGGCCCGGCACCTCGATCTGGGCCCGGCCCTCGTCGATGATCTCCATGTCCAGGTCGGTAGCCGAAAAGCTCAGCGTGTCGCGATCCGCTGAAAGCAGGATGTTCGACAGGATCGGGATGGTGTTGCGGCGCTCGACGACGCTCTGCACATGACCCAGCGCCTTCAGCAGCGCCGCCCGTTCAATCGTAAGCTTCATAAATCAGGTCCAGGTTCCGGGACCACGCGCGTCGAGAGAATCCCCGCGTTGTCCCGTTAAGAATGGACCGCCGACATTAGCGAAATCGCGCGCTTGGGGAAGAGGGCGGGCCCCCTTGCAGGCACGGAAACCGCGCCTATCTTTTGAGAATAGTTCGCAACTAGGATCGTGCGCCATGCGCCTCGCCCTCAAGACCCTGACCTACGCCTCGATGCACCTGACCGTGGCGGTGGCCGTCGCCTATGCCCTGACCCGCGACTGGCGGATCGCCCTGGCGGTGGGCGTCGTCGAACCGCTGGTCCAGACGGTGTTCTTCAACCTGCACGAACGGGCCTGGTCACGCGCCGACAAGGCTCGCGACCAGGGGGCGCGCGACCAGAAGACGCGTCAGGACTTGATGTCGACCGAACCGCCCGAGCCGTCGGAATCGGTGTTGGCGCCCGCATAGGGATTGGCGCCGCCGCCCGACGAGGGTTCAGCCGAACCCGGCGCCGTCGAGCCCTTGGCCGCCACGGCGACCATGGCCGGGCGGACCAGGCGGCCCATCAGCTCATAGCCGGCCTGCAGGAACTGGATGACGCCGCCGGCCGCGACCTCGGTCGAGGGCTGCTCCATCACCGCCTGATGCAGGTGGGGGTCGAACTTCTCGCCCTTGGCCGGCTCGATCTTCTTCAGGCCATTGCGTTCGAAGGCCGCCAGAAGCTCCTTCTCGGTCATCTCGACGCCGATGATGTAGTTGGTCACGGCCGGATCCTGCGAGTCGCGCGGGCTCATGGCGGTGGCGCGCGCCAGGTTATCGGCGGCGGCCAGCAGGTCGCGGGCGAACTTCTGGATCGCATAGGCGCGGGCGTCGTTCATTTCGCGCTCGGCCCGGCGCTTGGTGTTCTCGGCGTCGGCCAGATAGCGCAGGGCCTGATCCTTCAGGGCCGCCACTTCCAGCTTCAGCGCCTCGATTTCCTGGGCGGCGTCCTCGGCTTCCGGGGCCATGTCCATCTCTTCAACCGGCGCTTGATCGTCGCTCATGGTCCTAGTCCTTATCCATCCATCATCCGGCCGAGCACGCGGGCGGTATAGTCCACCAGCGGGATCACCCGGGCATAGTTGAGGCGCGTAGGCCCGATCACCCCGATCGCGCCCAGCAGCTTGCGTTGGCCCGTCATATAGGGCGCCGCGATCACGGAGGAACCCGAAAGCGAAAAGAGTCGTGTTTCAGCCCCGATGAAAATGCGCACGCCCTGCGCTTCGCGCACGTCATCGAGCAGGCCGATCAGCTGGCCCTTCTGCTCCAGATCGTCAAACAGCATGCGCACGCGCTCCAGATCCTCGCGCGCGCCGGGTTCGCCCAGCAGGTTGGCCTGGCCGCGGACGATCAGGGCCCGGGCGTCGCCTTCGCCGCCGCCCCAGGCCGCCAGACCGTCCTCGACCAGCCGCGCCGCCGTCTCGTCCAGCTGCCGGCGGGCGGTCTCCAGCTCGGCCCGGACCTCGTCCATGGCTTCGCTGAGCGTGCGGCCGCGCAGGCGGCTGTTGAGGAAGTTGGAGGCCTCCTGAAAGGCTGACGGCGTCATGCCGGCCGCGCGCTTCATCAGCCGGTTCTCGACCGTGCCGTCCTCGAAAACCATGACCGCCAGGGCCTGATCGCCGCCCAGGGCCACGAACTCGACATGCTTGACGCCGCCCTCGCGGACGGGCGTCACCACGATGCTGGCCCCGCCGGCCAGGCCCGACAGGATCGAGCCGGCTTCGGCCAGGGCTTCCTCGAACGAGCGCCCGCGCGAGAAAAGCCGCGCCTCGATGGCCTGGCGCTCCTCCTGGCCGACATCGCCGACCTCCAGAAAGCCGTCGACGAACATCCGCAGGCCCGCATGGGTGGGGATGCGCCCGGCGCTGGTGTGGGGGGCGTCCAGCAGGCCCAGCTGCGCCAGGTCCTGCATGGTGTTGCGGATCGAGGCGGGCGACAGCTGCAGGCCGCCGCGCGAAATCGTGCGCGAACCCACCGGCTCGCCTGTCTCCAGATACGACTCGACCACGCGCTTGAAGATGTCGCGAGCCCGGGCGTCCAACTCGGTCAAGCCAGGCGTGCGACCAAACAATTGCGTCATGGCGGGAAGCCGAAGACCTCGCTAAGCGACAAATACGTCGGGCGCTCTTTCAAGTTCCCGTCACAGATAGGATAAGCGGCCCCTTCTAGCATTCAAAGCCCCGGAGTTAGCCATGCGTCCTTCAAGCCGCGCCCCCGACCAATTGCGCGCCATCACGCTGGAGACCGGGGTCAACCGTTATGCCGAGGGCTCGTGCCTGATCGGCTTTGGCCACACCAAGGTGCTGGTCACCGCCAGTGTCGAGGAAAGCATCCCCGGCTGGATGCGCGGCAAGGGCCAGGGCTGGGTGACGGCCGAGTACGGCATGCTGCCCCGCGCCACCCACACCCGCGGCCGCCGCGAAGCCGCCGCCGGCAAGCAGACCGGCCGCACCCAGGAAATCCAGCGCCTGATCGGCCGCAGCCTGCGGGCCGTGGTCGACCTCAAGGCCCTGGGCGAGCGCCAGATCACCCTGGACTGCGACGTCGTCCAGGCCGACGGCGGCACCCGCACCGCCGCCATCACCGGCGCCTGGGTCGCCCTGCGCCTGGCCACGCAGTACCTGCTGGATGAAGGCGTGCTGAAGAACGACCCGATCACCGGCCAGGTCGCCGCCGTCTCGTGCGGCGTGTTCGCCAACACCCCGGTGCTGGACCTCGACTATGAGGAAGACTCCAACGCCGAGGCCGACAGCAATTTCGTGCTGACCGAAGGCGGCGACATCGTCGAAATCCAGGCCACCGGCGAAAAGCGCGGTTTCACCCGCGGCGAGTTCGAGGCCCTGTACGGCCTGGCCGAAAAGGGCATCGGCGAGCTGTTCGCCTTCCAGAAGGCGGCTATCGGGAAATAGGCGCCCGGGGCCGGAAACGGGTCCGCGACGCCTCGCCCTCTTGCCCGAGGCGTCGACGCGCCCCAGATTCGATCTCCGAAAGGAGATCGACGTGCCCGCACCCTTCCCGCCTCCCTTCAGGGGCCATGAAGTCGAAGCCCGGCTGCGGCCCTCGGCCGAGGCCTATCCGTTCGACCTGGACACCGTGCTGGACTCCGTCGTCGCCCTTGAGGCGCGCGTGCCGGCCGACGCCTATACGGCGACGATCCTGGGGACCGAGCGCATCGGCAACGGTGTGGTGATCAGTCCCACCGGGCTGGTCCTGACCATGGCCTATCTGATCACCGAGGCGCGGGAGGTGATCCTGACGCTGAATGACGGCCGCCGGGTCTCGGCCCATGTGCTGGGCATCGACGCCCGCAGCGGGCTGGGCCTGGTCCAGGCCCTGCAGCCGCTGGACCTGCCGCCGATCCGCATCGGCTCGTCGAAGGACCTGACGGCCGGCACAGCGGTCATCGCCGCCGGGGCTGGTGGGCGCGACCACGCGGCGGCGGCCCAGATCGTCACCCGCATGCCGTTCGCCGGTTACTGGGAGTATCGGCTGGACGACGCCATCATGGCCGCGCCCGCCCATCCGCACTGGAGCGGCGCAGCCCTGATCGGCCCCAAGGGCGACCTGGTGGGCCTGGGATCGCTGAGCCTGGAGACCCGGGGCCGCGACGGCTCGTCAAATCCGATCACCCTGTTCGTGCCCGCCGAACTGCTGCCGCCGATCCTCGACGATCTGGCGCGCGGCAAGTCGCCCCATCCGCCGCGCCCCTGGCTGGGCGTCTTCGCCCAGGAGATCGAAGACCACGTCGTGGTGGTCGGCATCTCGCCCAAGGGCCCCGCCGCCCGCGCCGAACTGCGACCCGGCGACATCATCTTGGCCGTCGACGGCCAGGGGGTTTCCGACCTGACCGAATTCTACACCGCCCTGTGGAACCAGGGTCCGGCCGGGGCGACCATCCCCCTGCGCGTGCTGCGCGAGGGCGACAGTTTCGAGGTCGAGATCCGCTCGATGGACCGCACCACCCTGCTGAAAAAGCCGCGCTACAACTGAAATCTGCCCGCGCGGCAGGCGCGGCGAAGCGTCTCACCCAACCTTCAGCACAAGCATCTGCTCGTTAACCTTGTCGTGGCATAAGCTCATCCCATGCGAGCAACCGCCCGACAAACCACCACCGCCGCCGACCAGCGCGCCCATGCGCGCCGGCCGACCTCGCGGAAGGTCTATCTGGTCAGCGGCCGCGACACGCTGCGCTGCGCCCTGATCGACGTGGCCGAGGGCGGCGCGCGGATCCGGCTGCTGGGCGCCATCCTTCCGGACGGCGATCTCTATCTGGTCGACACCCGCGTGCGACGCATCCACCTGGCCCGGTCGGTGTGGCAGTCAGAGCGCGAGGCGGGCCTTCAGTTCGTCGAGAGCGACACCCTGGACCGTCCCGGCGGCGGCGTCGAAGGCGCGGCCGAGGCGGCCCTGCTGTTTGCTAGGCGTCGCGCCCGCCAGGCGGCGGCTCTGGAAGCCGAGCTCTAGAGCAAAGGTCGCCATGATTGCATCATGTCGTTTGCTCTAGATTCTTGTTTTGACGCGTTATTTCGGCGGCGAACCGGTATCCACTTCGCCGAATAACGCTCTAGCCTCCAGCGCCTCGACCAGTCGCGGCGCCAGCCATTCGGCCATCTCCGCCTGTCCCTCGGCGTCGGCCAGCAGGTCCTGACGAACCTCCAGTTCCAGATAGTCCAGGCCGCGCGCATCGGCGTGCAGCGGGATGGTGTTGTCCGTTTCGTCCATCGCATAGGGCGCGTTGTCGCCGACCGCCTCGCCCAGATCCTGCCGCAGCCGGGCCAGCACCGCCGACGAGAACGGCGAGTCGTGACGGTGCAGCACGCCCAGCCGCCAGGGCCGATCCTGGCCCTGCATCGCCGGCGTGAAGCTGTGCAGGGCGATCAGCACGGTCTGGCGTCCGGCCCGCGCCGCGAGAGCGGCGGCGATCGCCTGCTGGTAAGGGTCGTAGATCTCGGCCATCCGGGCCGCGACGGCCAGCGGCGAAAGGTCCCGATTGCCGGGGATCGGCTCGCCGTCGCTGACCGCCGGCATCGCGCCGTCAGCCCCGGGCCGGCGATTGCAGTCGACGACCAGCCGCGAATAGACCTGCGCGATGAAGGTGGCGTCCAGCAGGGCCGAGAGCCGCGCTCCAAGGCCCGCAATGCCGATATCCCAGGCGATATGGCGGTCCAGGGCGGCGTCGCTGACCCCCAGCCGGTTCAGGCGCCTCGGGATTTCCCGCCCCGCATGGTCCCCCAGAAGCAGAAAGGCCGACGGGGCGCCCGCATTGAGCACAATGACCGGGTCCGGATCACCTGCGACAAGAAGGTGGGTCGACCCCAGGTCCGAATCCCGGCCAGTAATGTGCAATGCCTGTGCTTTCGGTCCGCCATCTGACGCGCTACCGGTATCGCAATCCCGTGGCGTTTGGCGACCATCGCATGATGCTGCGCCCGCGCGAAGGTTGCGATCAGCGACTGCTGTCGTCGACCCTGCTGATCGCGCCGACCCCCATCCAGCTGCGTTACGTCCAGGATGTGCTGGGCAACTGGATCGGCGTCGCCCGCTTTCACGGCCGCGCCAGCGAGCTGAGCTTTGAGAGCCAGTTCACCCTCGACCACACGCCCCTGCCCGCCTTTGGCGACGTGCCTGGCCATGTCGATGTCTATGAAGCCGGCCGGCCCTTTGCCTATTCCAGCGACGACCTGCCGGATCTGGTCCAGTCGATCGCGCCCCAGCATGAGGACCCCGACGGCGTCCTGGCCCGCTGGGCCCTGCGGTTCGTCAAGCCGTCGGGAGCCACCTGCCTGCAGCACCTGCTGGCCGAGATGACCCAGGCGATCTATGCCGACTTTCGATACGGCAAGCGCTTCGAACGCGGCGTGCAGATGCCGCTGACCACCCTGGAGAGCGGGGGCGGCACGTGCCGCGACTTCGCGGTGCTGATGATCGAGGCCGTCCGCAGCCTGGGTCTGGCCGCCCAGTTCGTGTCCGGCTACATCCACAGCCCCTCGCGCAAGCAGATCGCCGTCGAGCGGACCGGAGGCGGCCACACCCACGCCTGGCTGCGGGTCTATCTGCCGTCATGCGGCTGGGTGGAGTTCGACCCGACCAACGGCATCGTCGGCAATACCGATCTGATCCGCGTCGCCGTGGTGCGCGATCCGCGCCTGGCGCCGCCCGTTCACGGAACCTGGGCGGGCTTTCCCACCGACTATCTGGGCATGGACGTCGAGGTCGATGTGTCCAGCATCGAGGACCATCTGGCCCCCTCGCTCGTCACGGCCTTCGGCTGACGCATCCTTCGGCCGCTCTGCGCGTTTCGGTCAAAACCCTTCCCGATTTCCGGCCTCGCCCGCTCGGCGCCCGGCTCCGCGTGAGACGACCCCGATGCTGATCCGCTATGGCTACGAGATCACGGTCTACTGCCAGCGGCCGACGGCGATGGTCACCCTGCTGGGCCTGCGCGACGGCCGCGAGGCCGATGTGCGGATGGCGGAATCGTTCTTCACGACGCCGGCCATCGAGACCTCGACCTATCGCGACCTGTTCGACAATCCCTGCCGGCGCTTCGTGGCCCCGGCCGGCGTCCTGACCCTGTGGAGCGACAGCGTCATCGAGGATAGCGGCGCCGTCGATCCCCGGGCCCCGGACGCCCGGCTGCACCCTGTCGCCGACCTGCCCGACGACTGCCTGGGCTATCTGATGGGCAGCCGCTATTGCGAGACCGACCGCCTCAGCCAGATCGCCTGGGACCGCTTTGGCCACATCCAGCAAGGCTGGGCGCGGGTCCAGGCCGTCTGCGACTTCGTGCACGGCCACATCACCTTCGACTACAAGACCGCCTGCTCCACCCGCACCGCCCATGAGGTCTATGAGGGCCGCATCGGCGTGTGCCGCGACTACGCCCACCTGGCCGTGGCCCTATGCCGCTGCCTGAACATCCCGGCCCGCTATGTGAACGGCTTTCTGGGCGACATCGGCGTGCCGCGCGTCGATCCGATGGATTTCAGCGCCTGGATGGAGGTCTATCTGGGCGACCGATGGTGGGCCTTCGATCCCCGCAACAACATCCCGCGCATCGGCCGCATCGTGGTGGCCCACGGCCGCGACGCCGCCGATGTGGCGATGCTGACCTCGTTTGGGCCCCACCAGCTGAACGGATTCCGGGTCTGGGCCTATGAAACCGAGGCTGACGCCCTGCCCGTGCCCGTGATCGACACCACCGGCGAGGCGGGCCGCGCCGTGCGGGCCCGCTCACCGCTGTAGAGGAAGGTGATGGGTCGTTGACCCGTCTTTGAATCCGCTCTCCCCGGCGAAGGCCGGGGCCCAGATTCAACCTGAGCATCTGGGGATGACGCGACTTGCGACTGTGCCAGCACAACTGCGTCTGGGGGTTCGATCTGGGCCCCGGCTTTCGCCGGGGAGAGCGGTGTTTTGGGCCGCCGTTCAGTCTTCGCTGTCGGGCGGGCCGGATTCGAAGGTCAGCAGGTCGCCGGGCTGGCAGTCCAGCTCGCGGCACAGGGCGTCGAGGGTCGAGAACCGCACCGCCCGCGCCTTGCCGGTCTTCAGGATCGACAGGTTGGCGATGGTGACGCCGACGCGGTCGGACAGTTCGGTCAGCGACATGCGGCGGTCGAGCAACACGCGATCGAGGTTCACGCGGACGGGCATGGGATGAAATCTCCGCGGATCAGATGGTGAGTTCGGCTTCGCGGCGAAGGCGGGCGCCCTCGCGGAAGACCTCGGCCAGGACAAAGACGACCATCACGGAAAACCACGCGGTCAGGGTGAAGCTGTCGTCGATCACCTTGGTCTTGGGGGCCAGCCAGCGGGCCAGACCGGAAAACACGTAGCGACCGACCTCAAGGCTGGCCAGGATCAGGCCAATGACGCGAAGGCGCAGGACATTGTCGGGATGAAAGGGGTCGCCGGCGGTCAGGGTGGCGAAGATCCGGCGCAACCGCTCGACGATCACCATCCAGCCGCCCAGCAGCAGGGCCCAGGCGGCCAGGGCGCCGGCGAACAGCGGCCCGTCGCGGCTGACGGCCTCGACCGCGTCGCTGATCGGCAGGATCTGGGCCAGCAGCTCCGGATTGAAGCTGAACAGCAGCGCCACCAGGGTGAACAGCGACAGCAGGCTGACGAAGATCCACAGGCCGACATAGATGACGTCGAGGATGATCTTCAGAAAGCTCGATACCGAGCCAGGCCCCAAGGCGCGCATTGGCTGTTTCCCTCGCCCTCCCCAGGGCAGTCTGTTGTGGCCCGCGTCGCGGCGGGCTTCCAAAGCCCCTAGAGCGTCTGCACCACGAAGGCGATCGCCGAGACCGGAACGCCCACGATCAGGGCGGCGGTGATCAGGGTCATCATGACCTTGTCGGCGATGCGGAACAGTCGGGCGGCGGGCATTTTGGGCGGATCCATGAGGTGGCTGGACGCCGGCCAGGGTCGGCGACGTCCATGTTTCTTGGATAGGCCCCGATTTGGGTTACAACAATGCTGAATATCGATAAACGATATTAAACTTTAGCAATGATGGTCGATGGGCATCAGGCCAGTTGCACGGAAGTCACAACCATCGACGGACGCCGGCTTGCGGCCTCGAACCAGACGGCCAGATTGGGTCGACCCTCGCGCCAGTCGATCACCTGGCGGGCGTCGAAATAGGCCAGCTGGGCCGCGACGGCGATCTGGGCGATCGCCCATCGATCATCGGTAAAGCCCTCGGTCTCCAGCAGGTCCAGCCCGGCGATGATGGCGGCAAGCTGACGCGCGATCAGCTCGGGCCGCTGGTCATCGGCCGGCCGCATCCGCTCGCGCACCACGGCGACGGCGGCCGAGCCCATGCCGTCGGCCAAGGCCTGCAGGGTCAGGGCGCGACGGCGCTCGATACCCCCGGCCGGGATCAGGCCCGCGCCGCCCTCGGCGTCGAGGTGGTCGCAGATCACCGAGGAATCGAACAGGATCTCGCCGTCGCCCAGGATCAGGGTCGGCACCTGGCTCAGCGGATTGTTGGCGCGCAGGCTCTCGTCGGTGAACGGGGCGACGGTCTCCAGCACGATGGCGTCGGTGAAGCCGTTTTCGTGCGCCACGATGCGAACCTTGCGCGCAAACGGCGACAAGGCGGAGTAAAGGAGCCGCATTGGTATTTTCCTCAAGGAGCCGATCATGGCGCTGAGACTGGAGCCTGGACTTAGGCTCGTAGTGGCCACGCACAACCCCGGCAAGGTCCCAGAGATCTCCGCCCTGCTGGACGGGCGATTTGAACTGGTTTCCGCCGGGGGCCTGAGCCTGCCCGAGCCGGACGAAACCGAGGCCAGCTTCGTCGGCAACGCCCTGCTGAAGGCCCGTCACGCCGCCGACCTGTCGGGCATGATCGCCATCGCCGACGACTCGGGTCTGTCGGTGACCGCTCTGGACGGCTCGCCGGGCATCTATTCGGCCCGCTGGGCCGGACCGGGCAAGGACTTCGCCCTCGCCATGGCCAAGGTCGAGGAGCGGCTGGACGAAAGCGGCTCGGACGATCGCAGCGCCTGGTTCACCTCGGCCCTGGCCGTGGCCTGGCCGCACGGTCCGTCGGTAGTGGTGCAGGGCGAGGTCCACGGAACCCTGGCCTTCCCGCCGCGCGGGACCCGGGGCTTCGGCTATGACCCGATCTTCGTGCCAGAGGGCCATGACCTGACCTTCGGCGAGATGGAACCGGCGGCGAAAGACGCCATGAGCCACCGCGCCCGGGCGTTCGAAAAGCTGAAGGCCGCGCTGTTTGACTAAGCCTCACCTCGGGTGTCATCCCGGACAAGCGCGCAGCGCGCAGATCCGGGACCGACGCCAGAGCGCCGCGTTCCAAGTCGGTCCCGGATCTTCGCCCCGGCTGCGCCGGTGCTCGTCCGGGATGACAACCCTGGTGGAAAGCGAAACGGCATGACCGCTCTCCCGGCGCTCGGCGTCTACATCCACTGGCCCTACTGCGCGCGCATCTGCCCCTATTGCGACTTCAACGTCGTGCGCGACCGGGGGCGGACTGACGAGCAGGCGCAGCTGGCCGACGCCATTGTCGCCGACCTTGAAGCCCAGCGCGCCCTGACCGGGCCGCGCCGCCTGCTGTCGATCTTCTTCGGCGGCGGCACGCCCTCCTTGATGGACCCGGCCCAGGTGGCGCGGGTGATCGAGACGGCCCGGCGCCTGTGGTCGCCCGTCGACGATCTGGAAATCAGCCTGGAAGCCAACCCCACCGACGCCGAGGCCGGCCACTTTCCCGCCCTGGCGGCGGCCGGCGTGGCGCGCCTGTCGCTGGGCGTCCAGTCCCTGCACGACGAGGCCCTGGCCCTGCTGGGCCGCAATCACGACGCCGGCGCCGCGCGGCGGGCCATCGCCGTGGCCGCCGCCACTTTTCCGCGCCTGTCGGTCGACCTGATCTATGCCCGCCCCGGCCAGACCGTCGAAGACTGGCGCGCCGAGCTGGAAGACGTACTGGCCATGGGCCCCGAGCACGTCTCGCCCTACCAACTGACCATCGAGACCGGCACCGCCTTTGACCGCGCGGTGGGACGCGGCGCGCTGGTGGTCCCCGATGAGGACCGGGCCCACGACCTGTTCGAGGCAACACAGCAGGTGCTGGAGGCCCATGGCTTCGACGCCTATGAGGTGTCCAACCACGCCCGGGGCGAGGCGGCGCGATCGCGGCACAATCTGGTCTACTGGCGCGGCCACGACTATGTCGGCGTCGGACCCGGGGCCCATGGCCGACTGAACCTCGAGGATGGCCGCGTCGCCACCACCGCCCACCGCAAGATCGCCGACTATATCGCCGCCGTACGCGACACCGGGGTCGGCTTCGAGCGCGAGACCCTCTCGCCCACCGAGGCCGCCGAGGAGCGATTGCTGCTGGGCCTGCGCATCGACGACGGCGTGGCCTTTGACGAGATGGCGACCCTGGGCCTGTCGGCCGACGCCGCCAAGGTGCGCCATCACGTCGAACTGGGCCTGCTGGTCGACGATCCCCACCGCCTGCGCGCCACCCGCGCTGGGCGTCTGGTGCTGGACCGGCTGACAGGCGCGCTCGCGACCTGATAGGACTGGCCCCCGAACCAGCATCGCGCCCCGGCGCGGCCAGAATCGCGCCCCGGCGCGGAAGGATCCCCCGCGTGAGCCGCCATCCCGACCCGCCCGCCCTGTCCGACGCGCCCCTGGCGCCGGGCCTCTATCTGGTGGCGACGCCGATCGGCAATCTGCGCGACATCACCCTGCGGGCGCTGGATGTGCTCAACGCCTGCGACGTGCTGCTGGCCGAGGACACCCGCGTCTCGGGCAAGCTGCTGGCCGCCTACCAAATCTCCAAACGGCTCGAGCGTTATGACGAGCACGTCGCCGACCGGGTGACGCCCAAGATCCTCGAGCGTCTGGCGGCCGGGGAGCGCGTGGCCATGGTCTCGGACGCCGGCACGCCGATGATCTCCGATCCCGGCTTTCGCCTGGCCCGGGAAGCCATAGCGGCCGGCCATCAGGTGTTCCCGATCCCGGGCGCCTCGGCGGCCCTGGCGGCCCTGACCCTGGCCGGCCTGCCCACCGACCGCTTCCTGTTCGCCGGCTTCCCGCCGCCCAAGAGCGCGGCCCGCAAGACCTTCTTCGAGGAACTGGCGCCCGTGCGGGCTACCCTGATCTTCTATGAAGGCGCTTCGCGGGTGGCCGACAGCCTGGCCGACATGGCCGCCGTCTTTGGCCCGCGCGACGCCGCCGTGGCCCGCGAGCTGACCAAGCTGTACGAGACCTGCATTCGCGGCCCGCTGGACGTGCTGGCCGACGATCCGCGCTTTGAAAGTCCCAAGGGCGAGATCGTCATCCTCGTGGGTCCCGGCTCGGAGGCGCCGATCCAGGCCGGCGACGCCGAGAGCGCCCTGCGCGAGGCCATGGCCCGCCTGCCGCTGGGCGAGGCGGCTTCGGAAGTGGCCAAGGCCCTGGGCCTGCCGCGCCGCGACCTCTACCGCCAGGCCTTGGCCCTTAAGGACGCTGCTCAGGATCCCGAGGGATGACCGCGGCCCGTCAGGCGCGGGGCGCCAAGGCGCGCCTGAGCGGCCGACGCGCCGAGGTGCTGGCCGCCGCCTGGCTGATGCTGAAGGGCTATCGGATCCTGGGCTTTCGCCTGCCCACCCCGCTGGGCGAGATCGACCTTCTGGCCCAGCGCGGCGCCGTGCTGGCGGTGATCGAGGTCAAGCAACGCGCCAGCCTGGACGACGCCCTCGACGCCGTGACCTTCGACCAGCGCGCCCGCCTCAGACGCGCCGCCGCCCATATCGTCCAGCATCGCACCGCCCTGCGGAACACAACGCTGCGTCTGGACCTTATCGCCCTGGCCCCGGGCCGCTGGCCGCGTCACCTGCGCGACGCCTGGATGGAAGGGCAATGACCCGCGAAGAGGCCGAGGCGATCCTGACCCGGATCGGCACAGGCCCCGACCACGGCTTTCCGCTGTTCGAGGCCGCCCTGGCCTGCGCCGTGCACGACGACCCCGACCGCGACACCGCCCCGGTGATCGCTCTGGCCCAGGAGGCCGGCGAACGCCTGACCGAGCGCCTCAAGACCGAGTCGCCCGAAGAGGCCGTCGCCGAGGCCCTGTCCGGCGACCTGCGCCTGACCGGCGACCTGATCCGCTACGACCATCCCGACAATGCCGACGTGATCGCCATCGCCCAGCGCCGCAAGGGCCTGCCGGTGGCCCTGGGCGTCTTCTATCTGCACGCCGCGCGGCAGGCCGGCCTCGCCCTGCACGGCGTCGATTTCCCCGGCCACTTCCTGCTGCGCATCGAGACCGACGAGGGGCCGCTGGCGCTCGATCCGTTCGGCGAGGGCCGGGTGGTGCTGCCCTCGGAGCTGTCGCGACGCGCCCTGCGCACCGGCCTGATGCCCGACGTGGCCGCTCGGCTGGAACTGCTGATGGCCCCGGTCCCGGACCGCGCCGTATTGATCCGCCTACAGAACAACATCTTCGCCCGCGCCCAGCAGGCCCGCGACTGGCCGCGCGCCGAACGCTCGGCCCTGCGCCGCGCCCTGCTCAATCCGGCCGACCACCGGCCCTGGCTGGACGTGGCCGCCGCCCGCGAAGGCCAGGGGGCCTTGGCGGGGGCGCTGCAGGCCCTGACCCGCGCCCAGATCCTCGACGGCGGCGCGGCCATCGCCGCCCGCGCGGCGCGCGAGCGGGTGCGTTTGCGGCTGAACTAGGCGGGGACGCTCAGCCTTCATCATCGCTTGCCGCCCGGAAGCCGACGGTACGGAGGGCCGCTATGGGTGGTGAGCGGACCTTGGCAAAGACCCCGTTGGCCAGGAGGGACACCTAGAACCAACCGGCTTCCTTCAAGATCGGAGCGTAGGTGCGACTCACCGGCGCCATTAGGCCACTGCGAAGACGCATCTCACCCGCGCCACGGCGCCAGCGCACGCTCTCCACCGCGTCCGCCGCAACCCACCACGAGCGGTGAACACGCCAGCCATGGGCTTGCGCCAACTCATCCAGAGCATCGGCGAACCGAAGGGTGATCAGCTCCGCGCCAGAGTCCATGTGAACCCTCAGATAGTGGTCATGCGCTTCGATCGCGAGCAGCCGGGCTCCGCGACGTTTCGCCGAAAGTCGTCGCCTGAAGACGGCCTCGGCCTCGGGCAGCGGCGCGGCGATGACAGTTCTGGTCTCGACCCGCGCGGGCGATCGCCGCCAGGCCAGGGTTCGCACCAACATCAACGGCAGCATGATGGGCCACACCTGCCAGAGTAGTCCCAGGTAGCTTGGCCAGTTGAGCGCCTGGTTCAGGAGAAGGTTCTGGGCCGCCAGCACCAGAAGCGTCACCGGCGGCGTCATCAGCACCGAAACGACCGCCACCCGTCGCCAGGTCGCGGCCATGCGCCGGCTCAACCCTTCGTCCGCCACGACCCCGATCACCCCTCCGCCCACCACGCAGATCATCCAGTAGAGATAGCGCTCCACCTTGGGCAGCCGATCGGTATCGAACGGTCCCAGGAATCCCATCAGCAATCCGATGGCGACCAGGATGGCTAGGTCGATTCCCCATCGTCGCGCGGTCGTCGCCGCGCTCTGTGCGCTCGCCTTGCCGTCCATGTCGTCCCGTTCGCGCAACTTTGGCGCCGTTCGCGAAGCCAGGCCTAGCGAGCCGCCGCCCGTCCCGCAACGACCTTCGGCCGAACGGCCCGCGAGGACCTCCACACGCCGTGTGGAGGGACAACCGCCATGGCTCGGAGGCCATCCCGTCGGGGGTGGTCTCATCGTTGATCTGAAGGACCGATATGCTCACCCTGGCCGCCAATCTCGCCGTCGCCGCGCTGATCGCCGCGACACCGCCCACAGGTCTGGACAAGACCATCACAACCCGGTTGGACCCGAGCCTGCGCTGCCGGCTCGGCGCCTACGCCTTCCCGGACGGGCGGTTCCTCTCCATCACCGGCAGCGACGGAGATCCCCGTAACCTGCGGTACGGACGCTCCGAAGGCGGTCTGGGCAAGCTCGTCGAACAGGTGGACGGCGCCTATGCCACATCGACCTCGCCTAGGCTGACCCTGCGCTTCGAGCCATGCGAGTCGGGGCGGGTGCATATGGAGACCGGGTCCGGCATGCAGCTTGGCCGCCGTGCGCCGCTGGTCGTACGTGAAACGACTTTCCACAGCGCAGGCATCGCGCTGCACGGCAAGCTCGTGCTGCCGCCCGGCGGCGAGGCGAGGACAAAGGCCATCGCTGTCTGGATCGGCGGGTCCAACAACGATCCCGACACCGACGATGTAAGCTGGCAGTTCGAGCTGGCCCGGCGCGGCGTCGGATTCTTCGTCTATGACAAGCGAGGGACCGGCGCCTCGGGGGGCGACCTCACGGCCGACTTCCATGTTCGCGCCGCCGATGCCGCCGCCGCCGTCCAGGAAGCCCGGCGTCTGGCGCCACACGTCCAAAAATTCGGCGTTATCGGCGCCAGCCAGGGCGGTTGGGTCGCGCCCCTCGTGGCGACGTTGACGCCTCTGGACTTCGTCGTTCCCGCCTTCGCCATGGCCGAAGGCCCGCCCGCGCAAGACCGGGCGGTCGTGGAGAGTCAGTTGCGCCGGGCCGGCTTTGGCGACGCGGCCCTGAGCCAGGCAAGAGAGGTCACCGCAGCCACGGAACAGGTGGTCAGGTCGAACTTCTCGCAGGGGTTCGAAGCCCTGGACGCGCTAAAATCGAAATATCGCGAAGAGCCCTGGCTCGCCGCAATCCAGCCCCGCTCCTATACCGGCGTCCTGCTGCGCATGCCGACCGCCGAGGTTCGGCAGTTTGGGCCAACGCTGTCGCAGGGCCTGACCTTCAACTATGAGCCGCGCCCGATCATCGAGACGATCAAATCGCGCCAGCTCTGGCTCCTGGGCGGCCAGGATCCGCAGACGCCCAGCGCGGGCACGATCCAGGTGCTGCGAGACATCCAGCGCAGCCGGGCCGACCTGGACCTGATCGTCTTCCCGCGGGCCGATCACGGACTGCTCGAGAAATTCCAGGGGCCGACGGGTGAGACGGCGGCCTATCCTCCCGGTCTGTTCGACCTGCTGGCCAGTTGGATTCTCACCGGCAGCCCGGCGCCGCTCGACGCGCAGGCTGTGATCCAGAGGGGCGCCGACCGCTGAACTTAACTCGATCTCGCAGAGCCCGACCAGGGTCGCCAGCGGTCAAAGGCACAGGCGCCCGATCCGGCCCATCCTCGCGAGCGCAGCTCGAAACACCTAGCTAATGAAAGTCCCGGCTCCTCTGCAGCCGCCCCGACACCCTGTGCCGCACGCGCGGGGCCGGCGCGGCGGGGTCTTCCTTCAGGCGACCCAGCTCCGCCGACAGGTCGGTGAAGCGCTCGGCGACCACGTGGATCACGCCTTCGGCCGATTGCACCTTGCCGTGCACGACCAGGAATGAGGCGGTCATCACCGTGTTGCGGTCGGCTTCGAAGCGGTCCTTCCAGACCACCACGTTGGCGACGCCGGTTTCGTCCTCCATCGTGACGAACACCACGCCCTTGGCGGTGCCGGGCCGCTGGCGGATCAGCACGATGCCGGCCACCGCCACGCGCTTGCCGTCCTTGATCTGCGGCAGACGGTCGGCGGGGATCACGCCCATCTTGTCGAGCATCGGTCGGTAGAAGGCGCAGGGATGGGCCTTCAGCGACAGGCTGGTGGTGCGATAGTCCTCGGCCACCGCCTGGGGCAGGGCCATGACCGGCAGGCTCACCGCCGCCTCGAACAGCGGCAGCCCCGCCAGCAAAGGCGCCTGGACCGGCGCCTTGCTCTCGCCCTTCACGCCCTTGACCGCCCACAGGGCCTCGCGCCGGCTCAGGCCCGTTGAGGCAAAGGCGTCGGCCTCGGCCAGCAGCTCCAGGGCCCGTTGCGGCACGCCATATTGCGCGAAGTCGGCCGGGGTTCGCGCGCCCTCGTCGCGCGCCATGGCCAGCAGTTTAGCCTCGGTCTCGCGCACGCCCTTGACCTGGCGCAGACCCAGACGGACGGCTTTCCAGAACGGGCGGGTGTCGGGGTTGAAGAGCTTGTTCGCAGAAACCCTGTCATCCCGGACGAGCGCGGAGCGCGAAGATCCGGGACCGCCGGAAGCGCGGCGCTCTGGATCGGTCCCGGATCTTCGCTTCGCTTCGTCCGGGATGACATTGGAGGTTGGCGCAGCCTTCGGGATGTCTTCCAGCGTACAGTCCCAGTCGCTGCTCATCACATCGGGCGGCAAAACCGCGACGCCGTGCTCGCGGGCGTCGCGCACCAGCTGGGCCGGCTGGTAGAAGCCCATCGGCTGGGAGTTGATCAGCACCGCGCAGAACACATCCGGCCAGGCCCATTTCATCCAGGCCGAGACATAAACGAGCTTGGCGAAACTGGCCGCGTGGCTCTCGGGAAAGCCATAGTGGCCAAAGCCCTCGATCTGCTTGAAGCAGCGCTCGGCGAAGTCGCGCTGATAGCCGCGACCGGCCATGCCCTCGACGAACTTGTCGCGATACTCGGCCGGGGTGCCCAGGTTCTTGAAGGTGGCCATGGCCTTGCGCAGGCCGTCGGCCTCGTCAGGTGTGAACTTGGCCGCCTCGATGGCCAGACTCATGGCCTGCTCCTGAAACAGCGGCACGCCGAAGGTCTTGCCCAGGATACCCCGCAGTTCGTCGGCCGGGCCGTGTTCGGGCGACGGGGCCGGCCATTCCACCGGGTCCTGACCGTTTCGACGCCGCAGATAGGGATGGACCATGTCGCCCTGGATCGGGCCGGGCCGGACGATCGCCACCTCGATCACCAGGTCATAGAATTCCGCCGGTTTCAGCCGGGGCAGCATCGACATCTGGGCCCGGCTCTCGACCTGGAACACCCCGACGGAATCGGCCTTGGACAGCATGTCATAGACGCCCTTCACCTCGCGGGGGACGTCGGCCAGATCATGGATATGCAGGCCGTGCTCGGCGCGCAGCAGGCCAAAGCCGCGCTGGATGGCGGTCAGCATGCCCAGGGCCAGGATGTCGACCTTCATCAGGCCCAGGCTGTCGATATCGTCCTTGTCCCACTCGATGAAGGTGCGGTCCTTCATCGCCGCGTTGCCGATCGGCACGGTCTCGTCCAGCCGCCGCTTGGTCAGCACGAAGCCGCCGACATGCTGTGACAGGTGGCGGGGAAACCCCAGCAGCTCGCTGGCCAGGCTGACGGCGCGGGCGATCTCGGGCGCGTCGGGATCAAGGCCCGCCTTGCGGATATGCTCTTCCGGCAGGCCCGACCCCCAGCTGCCCCAGACCGTGGCGGCCAGCAGGGAGGTGACATCCTCGGTCAGGCCCAGGGCCTTGCCCACGTCGCGGATGGCGCTGCGCGGCCGGTAGTGGATCACCGTGCCGCAGATGGCGGCATAGTCGCGGCCATAGCGGCGATAGACATATTGCATCACCTCCTCGCGCCGCTCGTGCTCGAAATCGACGTCGATATCGGGCGGCTCGCCGCGGTTTTCCGAGATGAAGCGGGTGAACAGCAGACGGTGCTCGGTCGGGTCGATCGAGGTGACGCCCAGGCAGAAACAGACCGAGGAATTGGCCGCCGATCCCCGCCCCTGGCACAGGATCCCCATCGCCCGCGCCTCCTGCACGATGTCGTGCACGGTGAGGAAATAGTTGGGGTAGTTCATCTTGCCGATCAGCCGCAGCTCCTCGTTCAGCTGCGCGACCACCTTCTCCGGAACCCCGCCCGGATAGCGCCAGGCCGCGCCGGCGAAGGTCAGGTCGGTCAGGTGCTGCATGGCGGTCTTGCCCGGCGGCACGGGCTCGTCGGGATATTCCTCCTTCAGCTGGCCCAGGTCGAAGCCGATGCGCGAGACGATCTCCAGCGTGCGCTCGACGGCGCGCGGCCAGCGCTCGAACAGGCGGGCCATTTCCTGCGGCGTCTTCAGGTGGCGCTCGGCATTGGCCTCCAGCAAGAAGCCCGCCTCGTGGATGGTGCAGTGCTCGCGCACGCAGGTCATGACGTCCTGCAGCGGCCGGCGCTCAGGGCCGTGATAGAGCACGTCATTGGTGGCCACCATCGGCGCCCCGGCCGCGCGGGCCAGCTCGTCCAGCCGCGCCAGGCGCTGCAGGTCGCGGGCGGCATAGGCCCGGCTGGCGGCCAGCCAGACCCGGCCGCGCAGGTCGCCGGCCATGCGGTCCAGGTCGGTGGTGAAGGCCTCGTCCAGCTTGGCCGGCGGCACGATCAGGGCCAGCTGGCCCTCGGCATGCTGCAGGAAATCCTCCCAGTGCAGCTCGCATTCGCCCTTGCCGGCCCGGCGCTGGCCGACCGTCAGCAGGCGGGTCAGGCGGGCGAAGGCCTCGCGGTCGGACGGGTAGCACAACAGGCTGGGCGTCCCGTCGGCGAAGTCCAGCCGACAGCCGGTCAGGGCGCGGACCTGCAGGTCCTTGGCCGCCGTCCAGGCCCGCACCACGCCGGCCAGGGTGTTGCGATCGGCGATCCCGACAGCGGCCAGACCCAGGCCCTGGGCGGTGGGCATCAGCTCACGGGCGTGGGAGGCCCCGCGCAGGAACGAGAAGTTGCTGGTGGTTTGCAGTTCGGCATAGGCGGGGGTCATGCCCTTGCCCCCTCCGGGCCTGACGGCCCTCCTCCCCCGGAGGGGGAAGATGAGATCATCCGCCCCCTCCGGGGGCGGACGACCGCGCAAGCGGTCCGGTGGGGGCAAGTGCTCAGGCTATCCAAACAGGCCATGGATCCACCACTTCGGGTCCTCGCCCGTCCCGAACAGCCCCTGGCGAAAGATCCAGAACCGGCCGCCCGCCTCGTCCTCGACCCGGTAATAGTCGCGGATCCTGCCCGGTCCGGTGTCGTCGAAATCGCCGCGCCACCATTCCTGGCCGATGCGCTCGGGGCCCTCGGCCCGGCGCACGCGGTGCGCGCGGCCGCGCCACTGGAACTGGACCGGCGGATCGTCGGGCAGCTTGGCCATCGCCGTGATCGGCTCGGGCCGCTTGAACAGCCGCACCGGCCGGGGTCGCTCGGGGTCCCAGGTCTGGCCGGAGGGCGCGGCCAGCGGCGCGCGGCGGATCACCGAGCGTTCGGGCACGTGGCTCTCATACGGATCGGCCCGCCAGACGCGGTCCTCGCCCAGGCGGTTGATCAGCCGGTCGACCAGCGGGGCGAGCGTTTCGTCGAGGCCCGTCCCGGCCTCGGCGTCCAGCCGCGCCTGGACGGCGCTCAGCGGTTCGACGTCGCCGGCGAACACCGTGACCACCTCTATGCCGAAGCCGGGGTCGATGACGTCCAGCTTGGGGACCATCAGCCGGGTCAGGCGCGCGGCGTCGCGGCCAGGCCGCGCCAGCCCGGCCCGCACCGGCATGGCCTTGCCGTCCAGGCGGTGAAAGACCACCTCGAACCGCCGCGCGCCCTGGCCCTCGGCCTCCAGCCGCTTGCAAATCAGGGCGGTGACATCGCCGACCACCCGGGCCAGATCGTCGGGCGCGCTGATCGGCTCGGCGAAGGCCAGGCGGTCGAACCACGGACTGGCCGGCCGGCGATAGACCAGGGCCTCGCCCGCCGCGCCCAGGGCCTGGTCCAGGCGCAGGGTCAGGTTCATGCCGAACCGCTTGGCCAACTGGGCGCGGGGCAGGCCCAGCAGTTGCTCAATCCGGAACAGGCCCAGACGCGGCAGTTGGGCGGTGGCGGCTTCATCCAGCCGCAGGGCCGCCACGGGCAGGTCGGCGAGGCGAGCGCGTTGACCGTCGGGCGGCGCGATCTCGCCGGTCTCGCCAAATCGGGCAAGCGCCCAGGCCGCGCCCGGCGTGTCAGCGATCGCCGCCCGGGCCGGCACGCCCCAGCGCGCCAGTCGCGTCAGCAGGTCGGCCATCATCGCCGCCTCGCCGCCCCACAGGTGGTCGGTCCCGGTGATGTCGAGGAACAGGCCGTCATCGCCGTCGATGGCCACGGCCGGCGAGAACCGCACGCACCAGTCGCACAGGGCTTCCAGCGCGGCGCGGTCGGCCTCGGGATCGTGGTCGGCGGTGACCAGGTCGGGCGCCAGGGCCATGGCGTCGGCGGCCTTCTGGCCGGGGCGCAGGCCCAGGGCCATGGCGGCCTCGTCGATGGCGGCCAGGCGGCGGGTTCCGGAGTCGGAGATCAGCAGGGCGAAGGGGGGCGGGGCTAACGACTTGCCCCCTCCGGATGCTGCGCATCCTCCTCCCCCGGAGGGGGAAGACGAGATCATCTTCCCCCTCCGGGGGAGGAGCGCGCCAGCGCGGAGGGGGCCAGTGGCGATACCCTCAACCGGCTTTACGCCAGGATTCCGCCGCCGCCAGGTCGTGATCGGCCAGTTGGGACACCAGACGGAAAGGATGCGGGCCATGCTCGGCCTCCGAAGACTCCAAAACCCATGCGCCGGACCGTCCGCCCCGGCAGCGCTCAAGTTCGACCCGCCAGCGCGGCGGGCCCAAGCCAGGAACATCCGGCGGCGGCTGGCTGGGCGCGCCGGCGATGCGCCAGCGGCTGAACGACGACGAACCCGACACCGTCCGCGCCCGGCCGGCGGGACCGCCATAGGGCCGGCGGTGCAGCAGCACGCCGAAACTGCCGCGCTTCTCGCAGGCCAGCTGCAGCCGGCGGCCGGCCTTCAGCTCCGGGGCCTGGGCCTCGCCGATGGCGGCGGCGACGCCGACCGTCGAGAGGGCGTCCTCCAGCACCGACAGCACCTCGGCCTCGTCGCGGGCCTTGACCTGGATCAGCCGCCCGGTGGGAACGTCCAGCCCCGCCAGGCCCGGCGCGAACAGATCGCTGCGCCGCATCACCCAGACCACCGCCCCGGTCTTGAACAGAGGCCGGGTCAGCAGGGCGGCGAAGGCGGCGGGGGCGGCGGAGGTCTCGTCCTCCAGCCCCGCCCCCATCACCTCATGCCAGCATCCCGAAGGCAGGCCGCCGGCCGGAAAACAACCGTCGATCGCCGCATCGCCAAAGCTCAGGATCGGACTCGGAGTCCGGGCGCCTGCTTGCAGAGCAGCAATCTGGCCCTTCAATGCCGTTAGGCGCGCGTCGCGCGGGCCGGCCATAATCCCAATCCTTTGTTCCCATTTTGTTCTGATCTTATGGGCTTGGAGAGTCAAGCCGGGGCGGCCATGGTGCGTCAAACGGCCGTATGAAGCCCCTCCAGGAAACACCATGTCCTTCCAGCGCGTGCTGATCGCCAATCGCGGCGAAATCGTCCTCCGCATCGCCCGCGCCGCCGCCGAGCTTGGCATCCAGAGCGTGGCGGTGTTCGCGAGTGACGACGCCGCCAGCCCGCACGTTTCCGCCGCCGATCAGGCCGTCGCCTTGCCCGGCTCCGGGGCGCGCGCCTATCTCGACATCGAGGCCATCATCGCCGCCGCCAAGGGCGCGGGCTGCGACGCCCTGCATCCCGGCTATGGCTTCCTGTCGGAAAACGCTGGCCTGGCCCGCGCCTGTGCGGCGGCGGGGATCACCTTCATCGGCCCGGCGCCCGAGTATCTGGAAACCTTCGGCGACAAGGCCGCCGCCCGGGCCCTGGCCGCAAAGCTGAACGTGCCCCTGATCCCCGGAACCGGCGCCCTGGACCTGCCCGCCGCCGAAGACTTCCTGACCCGGCACGGCGCGATCATGCTCAAGGCCCGGGCCGGCGGCGGCGGACGCGGCATGCGGCTGGTGCTGGATCCCGGCGAGCTGGACGCCGCCTTCGCCGCCTGCGCCCGCGAGGCCAAGGCCGCGTTCGGCGATGATGGCCTCTATGCCGAAAAACTGATCGAAAGCGCGCGCCATATCGAGGTGCAGATCGTCGGCGACGGGGCCGTGGTGCTGGCCGTGGGCGACCGCGACTGCTCCCTGCAGCGCCGCAACCAGAAGCTGGTCGAGATCGCCCCGGCCCCCAACCTGCCGGCCGCCACCCGCGCGGCCATGGCCAGCGCGGCCGAGGCCCTGTGCGCCGGCTATCGCGGTCTGGCGACCGTGGAATATCTGCTGGATACCGCCACCGGCGACTTCGCCTTCATCGAGACCAATCCCCGCCTGCAGGTCGAACACACCGTCACCGAGGAGGTCACGGGCCTGGATCTGGTGCGCCTGCAGTTCGAACTGGCGGCGGGCAAGACCCTGGCCGAGCTGGACCTGACCACCGCCCCGCCCGCCGTCGGCGCGGCGATCCAGGCGCGGATCAACGCCGAAACCCTGACCGCCGACGGTCAGGTCAAGCCCTCGTCCGGAACCCTGACCGCCTATGCCCCGCCCGGCGGCCTGGGCGTGCGGGTGGACGGCGCGGGCGCGGTGGGCCTTGTGGTCGGCGGCGCCTATGACAGCCTGCTGGCCAAGGTGATCACCCGGGGTCGCACCCCGGCCGAAGCCGCCGCCCGTCTGGACCGGGCCCTGGCCGAGTTCACGATCACCGGCGTCGCCACCACCGCCCCGCTGATCCGGGCGATCCTGGCGCAGTCGGACTGGAAGGACGGCACCGCGACCACCCGCTTCATCGACGACCACGCCGCCGAGCTGGTCGCCGGGCTTCCCCTGCCGCCAGAGCACGCCCACGCCCAGTTCGAGACCCTGGACGGCGCGATCGCCGTCGCCGCGCCCCTGGCCGCCACGGTCGGGGCGATCGAGGCTGTCGAAGGCGATCTCGTGCGTCCCGGCCAGGCCCTGGCGGTGCTGGAGGCCATGAAGATGGAGCACCTCGTCCACGCCACTGCCGGCGGACGGGTGCTGAAGATCGCCGCAGCCCCGGGCCAGACCGTGGCCGAAGGCCAGCCGCTGCTGTTCCTGGAACCGGTCGAGATGGACGCCGCCGTCGCCGCCGACGCCGCGCCCGAGGATCTGGACGCGATCCGTCCTGACCTGGCCGAGGTGATCGCCCGCCACCGCTTCACCCTCGACGAAGCCCGTCCCGCGGCCGTCGCCCGGCGTCGCAAGACCGGCCATCGCACGGCGCGGGAGAACATCGAGGATCTGGTCGATCCCGGCAGTTTCCTCGAATATGGCGCCCTGGCCATCGCCGCCCAGAAGCGCCGGCGTACGACCGAGGACCTGATCGCCAACACCCCGGCCGATGGGCTGATCACCGGGATCGGAACCGTGAACGGCGCGCTCTTCGCCCCCGACAAGGCCCGCGTCGCGGCCCTGGCCTATGACTTCACCGTGCTGGCCGGCACGCAGGGCGCGATGAACCACCGCAAGACCGACCGGCTGATGGCGCTGATCGCCGACCAGAAGCTGCCGGTGGTCTGGTTCGCCGAGGGCGGCGGCGGACGGCCGGGCGACACCGACACCACCAGCGTGGCCGGGCTGGACGTGCCGACCTTCCGCAGCTTCGCCCAGCTGTCGGGCATCGTGCCCAAGATCGCCATCGTCGCCGGCCGCTGCTTTGCCGGCAACGCCGCCATCGCGGGGCTGTCGGAAATCATCATCGCCACCCGCGACTCCAATCTGGGCATGGGCGGTCCGGCCATGATCGAGGGCGGCGGGCTGGGCGTGTTCAAGCCCGAGCAGATCGGCCCCTCGGCCCATCAGTGGACCAATGGCGTCATCGACATCCTGGCCGACGACGAGGCCCACGCCACCCGGCTGGCCAAGCAGGCCCTGTCCTATTTCCAGGGGACGCTGACCGACTGGACCGCCCCCGACCAGCGGCGACTGCGCCAGGCGATCCCGGAAAACCGGCTGCGCGTCTATGATGTCCGCACACTGATTACCGGTCTCGTCGACGAAGGCTCGTTCCTGGAACTGCGCGGCGGCTTCGCGGCGGGCATGGTCACCGGCCTGATCCGCATCGAGGGCCGCCCCATGGGCCTGATCGCCAATGATCCGCGCCATCTGGGCGGGGCGATCGACTGCGACGGGGCCGACAAGGCCGCGCGCTTCCTGCAGCTGTGTGACGCCTTCGCCCTGCCGGTGCTGAGCCTCTGCGACACCCCCGGCTTCATGGTCGGGCCAGACAGCGAGGACGCCGCCGCCGTGCGTCGGGTCAGCCGCCAGTTCATCGCCGGCGCCAAGCTGCGCTCACCCCTGTTCACCGTGGTCACCCGCAAGGGCTATGGCCTGGGCGCGCAGGCCATGGCCGGCGGCAGCTTCCACAGCCCCGCCTTCATCGCCGCCTGGCCCACGGGCGAGTTCGGCGGCATGGGCCTGGAGGGCGCCGTCAAGCTGGGCTACCGCAAGGAGCTGGAGGCCCTGAGCGATCCGGCCGAGCAGAAGGCCCTCTACGACCAGCTGGTGGCCCGGCTCTATGCGGCCGGCAAGGCCACCAGCATGGCGGCGGCCCTGGAGATCGACGCGGTCATCGACCCGGCCGACACCCGGCGCTGGATCGTGGGCGGTCTGGACGCCGCGAGCGGGTCGGCCAGGCCGTGGGCGGTGCGGGTGGACAGCTGGTAGGGTCGCCTTGCGCCCCGCCTGCACAGGACGCGGAAACCCAACTCGCCCCTCGCAATCCCGCCGTCGTCGCCTTAACTAGGCAGTCGCAGCGCCGGACGTCGCACGTCCTGGCGCCAAGTTGATCCGGAGTCGTCCATGTCGTTGAGAGTCGCCGTCCAGATGGACCCCGTGCACGGGATCAATATCGACACCGACACCACCTTCCAGATGGCGATGGAGGCCCAGAGCCGCGGCCACCGGCTGTGGTTCTACACGCCCGACAAGCTGTCGATGGAGGACGGCCGGGTGTTCGCCCGCGCCCAGTCGATGGTGCTGACCGCCACCCACGGGGCGCACGCGACCCTGGGCGAGATCGTGCTGCTCGACATGAAGGACGACGTCGATGTGGTGCTGATGCGCCAGGATCCGCCGTTCGACATGGCCTATATCACCGCCACCCACTTCCTCGAGAAGGTCCACCCCCACACCCTGGTGGTCAACAATCCGGCCGAGGTGCGCAACGCGCCCGAGAAGCTGTTCGTCACCGACTTCCCTGGCGTGCAGCCGCCGACCCTGATCACCAGCGACCATGAGGCGATCTACGACTTCCGCGCCCGGCATGGCGATATCGTGCTCAAGCCCCTTTACGGCGGTGGCGGCTCGGGCGTGGCGCGGCTGCTGGCCGACGACCCCAATCTCGACGCCCTGCTGGAACTGCACGCCATGATCGGCCGCGAGCAGGTGATCGCCCAGAAGTTCGTGCCGGCCGTCAGCAAGGGCGACAAGCGCGTTCTGCTGGTCGACGGCGAGCCGGTGGGCGCGATCAACCGCGTGCCGGCCGCAGGGCAAGTGCGCTCCAACCTCCGCGTCGGCGGCCGGGCCGAGGCGGTCGAGCTGACCGCCCGCGACCTGGAGCTCTGCGCCATCATCGCCCCGGAGCTGAAGCGGCGCGGCCTGCTGTTCGTGGGCATCGACGTGATCGGCGAATACCTCACCGAGATCAACGTCACCTCGCCGACCGGAGCCCAGCAACTGAAGCGGTTTGGCGGGGCCGACGCCTCGGCGGTGCTGTGGGATCGCATCGAGGCGATCCGCGCCGGCCAAGCCTGACCCGGGATGACGTGACGGTCCTAGGGCGCTGATTTCCCGAAACGTTCGTTTTTCGTTCTTGCTACACCCTTCACCTCATGGTTCGTGTGTGGATAACTCCAACCGATCCATGAGGCGGGCATGGCCGCGAAGGTCGTCACGGTGGCGTTCGAGGGCGTCGAAGCGCGCCGCGTCGATGTCGAGGTGCAGCTGACCAGCGGCCAGCAGATCTTCGTCATCGTGGGCCTGGCCGACAAGGCCGTGGCCGAGAGCCGCGAGCGGGTGCGCGGGGCTTTCGCCGGCCTGGGGCTGTCGCTGCCGGGCAAGCGCATCGTCGCCAATCTAGCCCCGGCCGACATGCCCAAGGAGGGCACCCATTTCGATCTGCCGATCGCCCTGGCGGTGATGGCGGCGATCGGGGTCATTCCGGTGGACGCTCTGGATGACTGGGCGGCCATGGGTGAGCTGTCGCTGGATGGCCGCATCGTCCCCGCCGCCGGCGCCCTGCCCGCGGCCATGGCGGCCGGGGCCATGGGCCTGGGTTTGATCTGCCCCGAGGCCAGCGGCCCCGAAGCAGCCTGGGCCGGCGGCACCCGCATCCTGGCCCCGCGCTCGCTGGTGTCGCTGATCAACCACTTCCGGGGCAGTCAGGTGCTGAGCGCGCCCGCGCCCGGCCCGGTGATCGAGGGCGAACGCGCCAAGGACCTGCGCGACGTGAAAGGTCAGGAGCACGCCAAGCGCGCCCTGGAGATCGCCGCCGCCGGCGGTCACAACCTGCTTTTTGTCGGGCCGCCAGGCTCAGGCAAGTCGATGCTGGCCCAGCGCCTGCCGGGCCTGCTGCCGCCCCTGACCTCGGCCGAGCTGTTGCAGACCTCGATGGTCCATTCGGTGGCCGGGCTGATTGCCAGAGGGGCCCTGACCCGCGCCCGGCCCTTCAGATCGCCGCATCACTCAGCCAGCATGGCGGCCCTGACCGGCGGCGGCCACAAGGCCAAGCCGGGCGAGGTGTCGCTGGCCCACAACGGCGTGCTGTTCCTCGACGAGCTGCCGGAATTCGGGGTGCAGGCGCTGGACAGCCTGCGCGGCCCGCTGGAGACCGGCGAGGTGATGGTGGCCCGCGCCAACGCCCATGTGCGCTATCCGGCCAAGGTCCAGCTGGTGGCGGCCATGAACCCCTGCCGCTGCGGCCATGGCGGCGCGGGGCGCGGCTATTGCGGCAAGGCCCCGCGTTGCCAGCGCGACTATCAGGGCCGGGTGTCGGGACCCTTGATGGACCGTATCGACCTGTCGGTCGACATGCCCGCCGTCACCGCCGCCGACCTGGCCCTGCCACCGCCCAGCGAAGGCTCGGCCGAATTCGCCGCCCGGGTGGCGCGAGCCCGCCAACGGCAGATCGACCGGGCTGAGGCCTATGACAGCCCCGAGAGCCTGAACGGCCGCGCCGAGGGCGCCTTTCTGGACAAGATCGTCGCCATCGACGAAGCCGGCCGCAACCTGCTGGCCCGCGCCGCCGAGGCCGGCCAGATCAGCGCCCGAGGCTGGACCCGCGTGCTGCGCCTCTCGCGCACCATCGCCGACCTGGAAGGCGCCGACGGCGTGCGCCGGGTGCATGTCGCCGAGGCCCTGGCCCACCGCCGCTCGGCCGCGCCGGGGGAGGAACAGGGCGGGTTCGCCTCGGGCGCGTCGACGTTTTGAGGGGCGGATGGGGTGACACGGCGGACCTGAACTTGAGCGCCCAGGAGCAGACCTTCTGAAAGGCCGAGAGGGGTGGATGGCGGACATTGGCCATTCGGGTATCGTGGGCGCTATGCAGCGGACCTCACCAGTAGCGATCACCGGCTGCTGGCAAGGTCCGCAAGCCCCGCAAAGTCCGTGACTCTGTCTAATAGTTAGCGACCAACCCAACGAAACGGCCCCTGAGAAGGGGCCGTCTTCTCGAGCGCGAGAACGCCAATGCTTGCTGCAATGAATGATGGGATTCACGCGATCGATTGGGAACTCATTCAGCGCCTTTCCCAGATCGCCTTCTTTGTGGTTACGGCAGTTGTAGCGGTCCTCACATTTAAGGCTGCCAGAAAGGGATTACTCAACACTGTTTACAATGAATACCACAAGCGGGTGATCGACAATCTGGCTGAGCTTAGCGCGAGCCTCTACGACGAGTTCGACATGAGGTCGGAGCATAGTTGGCAGAAGAGAGACGATCATGCGGAGGTCATCCGGCGCGTCAATGAAACCATCACCGAATTTGAGAGCGAAGAGGTGGATTTGGTAGCCTATGAGCACCTCGGGGTCCCGTTTCTCCCCATTGACGCCCATGTTTTCTCATCTCTCGCCCGATATGAAAGCGATCCTTTCTTGCCCAATTCGCTGAGGGTCTTGGTCACTTCCTATTTCAAACACCGGAGGGATATGACGATTGAGGGGAGGACGGAGGTTGTGGAGGCATTTGGCAAACGCTTTGCCGCATACAAAGCCAAGCCAATTGGATCTCGACCACAGCTGTCTTCTAATGAGCTGAATGGCGCGATGTACGCGCGGGGCGTCGGCATCAGTGATCTCGAGAAGCGCGCGCACGAAATTCGTAAGGCGATCACGCATTATTTCTCCGACTTTGACACCGTTTCGGCGAACGCCCCCAAGTCGCGAAAGGTCCGTGGCGCTGCCAAATAGTCAGCGACCCAAAAGCGCCGCCTCTACGCCCCACAGGTTGGTTGCCACCGTGGAAGTTGCAGGAATGAGAATGAACGCTATCCCGCAAAGCCCAATGGGGTTGTGGGTGCACGGCGTCACCGTGGCGACGACTTGATGCTGGAGCGAGAAGGCCCCCTATTTGCTGGCTCTCCAAGATGCTCTATCGGACTTTCCCACCTTCCGTTCAGGGTCGAAAGCGGCCCTTGGCTTCTCGCCCGAAAGCCGACGCCCCGCGTCGCGCCAAGCCTTTCCACTCCGGCGATCGTCTCGCCGTGAGATGTAAGGATGGCTCCCTCCGGCGCGGAGGGGGATGGTGTTTCCCGGTCGACGCCGCAGGCCCCCTCCTGACCTGCTTCGCAGGTCGTCCTCCCCCTTGTCAGGGGGAAGATGGGATCGGCGCCCTTCATCTTCCCCCTCCGGGGGAAGACGGCTGCGCAGCAGCCCGTAGGGGGCAAGTATGGGGATAGAGCGCAGTCTATGCCCGTACTTTCCGGATCTTATCCCAACGAAATCAACGCCCTGTAAAATAATCGATCGCGCCGGTCAGACGCGTCGAAATCACCCGCATACTGATCTCACCCCAAGGCAAGGGAAGGGACGTCGGCCGGCGACCTGATGGGCTTTGGGGGGTGGTCGAGCGGGGCGTGTTCCGTCGGCTGTCGCTCTGGGCCTGTTCGCCCGGTTTGCGAGGCGTGGCCTGTCCCTCCGGGGAAGGCGGGCGCCTCGGATCGGGGTTCAGGATCAATCCCTCGGCGGCGGGGCGGCGGCGCGCAACAGGCATGGGCTGAAATCGCCCGTGCGGTCCAGGGTGCGCCAACACCCTGCCCGTCGGGGGCCGAAATCGGGAGCGGGTTAAGACCCCGCGCCTCGAAGGCTCACCGAATAACGGCTGCGCGGAGCGTCTGTCTTCGTCGAAACGGTATTCACTACTCTCACACTCCGGGCGAGGCCCGGACGCTCCGCGACCCTTCCCACACCTTCAGCGGGCTTCCGCGTGAAGCGGCGAAGCCGTGTCCTTCTCCAGGCAGGACAGATCGCCTCACCCTTTGACCGGCCGTTAAGCCGCGCCCGCTAGGCTCCGCGCTCATGAGCAGCACTCCCCGCACCCCGGCCGGCGTCACGCCCGAGCAACTGGCCACCCTGAGCCACGAGTTCCGCACGCCCCTGAACGGCGTGCTGGGCATGGCCCGGCTGCTGGAGGGCACTCGGCTGACAGGCGAGCAGCGGGCCTATGTCACCGCCCTGCGCGAGAGCGGCGATCACCTGCTGTCGCTGGTCAATGACGTGCTGGACTTCGCCCGCCTGGGGGCCACGGACATCGCCCTGGCCCCGACCCCGGTCGATATCGAGGGCCTGCTGCGGCAGGTGGCCGAGCTGATGAGCCCGCGCGCCCACGAAAAGGGTATCGAGATCGCCTGGGCCGTGTCGCCCGGCCTGCCGACCATCCTGGCCGACGAGGGCCGGCTGCGGCAGATCCTGCTGAACTATGCCGGCAATGCCGTGAAGTTCACCCAGCAGGGCGGGGTGCTGCTGACCGCAACCGCCACGTCAGGCGCCTCGGGCGCAGGCCGCGTGCGCTTCTCCGTAACCGACACCGGGCCGGGCGTGGCGCCGGAGGCCCGCGCCAAGATCTTCGAGGCCTTTGTCCAGACCGACGCCAGCCACCGCACCCAGCTGGGCGGGGCGGGCCTGGGCCTGGCCATTGTCGCACGGCTGGCCCGCGCCATGGACGGCAAGACCGGGGTCGGGGGCGAGCTCGGCCAGGGCGCCGACTTCTGGTTCGAGGCGCCGTTCCAAACCCTCGCCGCGCCGATACGCGACCTGCCCCTGGTGGGCCGGGTGGTGGTCGTGGCCTCGCCCAATGCCATCGTCCGCCTGGCCACCGCCCGCCAGATCGAGGCGGCCGGGGGCCGGGCCATTGTCGCCGCCGATGTCGCCACCGCCACCGCCGCCGCCCCGTCCGACGCGGTGCTGCTGATCGACGCCGCCCTGGCCGGTCCGCGCGGCGCCCTCAAGCCTCCCGCCGGCCATCGCGCCGTGGTGCTGCTGACCCCCGACCAGCGCGGCCGCATCGACCGGCTGAAAAAGGCCGGCTTCAGCGGCTATCTGATCAAGCCCCTGCGCGCCGCCTCGATCGTCGCCCAGGTGCTGCAGGCCACCACCCACAGCCCGGCCCGCGCCGACAAGCCCGCCGAGGACGACCGCATCGCCCCGGCCGCCGCCCCGGGCGTACGCGTGCTCCTGGCCGAGGACAATCCGATCAACGCCCTGCTGGCCCGCACCCTGCTGCAGCGCGAGGGCTGCAAGGTCGACCGCGTCGCCGACGGCGCCCAGGCCGTCGCGGCCCTGTCCAGCGACAGCTACGACCTGATCCTGATGGACCTGCGCATGCCGGTGCTGGGCGGCCTGGACGCCACCGTGCGCCTGCGCGCCCAGGGCGTGACCACCCCCATCGTCGCCCTGACCGCCGACGCCTTCGACGAGGACCGCCGCGCCTGCCTGGCGGCCGGCATGAGCGACTTTCTGGTCAAGCCCCTGACCCACGCCGCCCTGCGCGATGTGCTGACCCGCTGGACCGGCCCTGCTGCGCCCGGCGTCTGGACGAAAACCGCGACGCGGGCCAAGGTCGCCGGCTAAGCGCGGGCCGTTCTCCGCGAGGGGGACCGCCGCATGACAGACAAGGCCGCCACAGCGCCGAAGAAGACCCTTCTTCAGACCCTGGCCTTCTTCGGTGAGCGTCGCAGCCTGGTGATGCTGGGCCTGGGGTTCGCCTCGGGCCTGCCCTACATGCTGATCTTTGACACCCTGTCGCTGTGGCTGCGCGACTCCGGCCTGTCTCTGGCGGTGATCGGTTTCTTCAGCCTGGCCACCCTGTCGTTCTCGTTCAAGTTCCTGTGGGCCCCGCTGATCGACCGCGCCAAGGTGCCGATCCTGCACAACCTTCTGGGCCATCGCCGCGCCTGGATCCTGGTCTTCCAGACCGCCATGATCCTGGGTCTGTGGACCATCTCGACCCTCAACCCCGCCTCGCAGTTGGCCGCCCTGGGCGCCGCCGCCGTCGCGGTGGGCTTTGCAACGGCCTCGCACGACATCGTCATCGACGCCTGGCGGATCGAGGTGGCCGACAAGGAAGAACAGGGCCCGATGGTGGTGGCCTATCAGTGGGGCTACCGGGTGGCGATGATCGCGGCCGGGGCCGGGCCCCTGCTGCTGGCCGAGCGCTTCGGCTGGAACTTCTCCTACGCCGTCATGGGCTTTGTGGTCGGCATCGGGGTGCTGGCCACCCTGTGGGCTCCACGCGAGGCCGAACACACCGTTCGTCCGATCCCGACCGGCGACGTCAACCAGCCCCGCTCGCTGGAGATCCTGGAATGGATCACCCGCCTTGGCATCCTGCTGGTCGGTGCGCTCGCCTTGGGCTCGGGCCTTTCGGGGGATGCGTCCCTGCTCTCGAAGCTGGTCGGCGGCGAAGCCCTGGCCGAGGCCTGGAAGGCCAAGCCCAACGGGGTGTGGCTGCAGCTGCTGGGCGTGCTGGCCGGCCTGGCTATCGTGGTCGTGGCCGCCTGGCCGATCCCCAAGGTGCGCACCAAGCCCGGCGTCTACATGTCGGCCGCGTTCGGCGAGCCCCTGATCGACTTCACCAAGCGCTTCCACGGCGTGGCCGGCCTGATCCTGGCGGCGATCTGCGTCTATCGGGTGTCGGACTTCGTGCTCAACATCATGAACCCGTTCTATCGCGACATGGGCTTTACGCTGACCGAGATCGCCGAGATCCGGAAGGTGTTTGGTATCATCGCCTCGATGATGGGGGTGTTCCTGGGCGGGGTGATCGTGGCGCGGCTGGGCCTGATGAAGGCCCTGGTGATCGGGGCCTTCGCCCAGCCGATCAGCAACCTGTTCTTCGCCTGGCTGGCCATGAGCGGTCACAGCGTGCCGGTGCTGTTCTGGGCGATCTGCATCGACAATGTGGCCGGCGGCGTCGCCGGCACGGCCCTGATCGCCTACATGTCCAGCCTGACCACGGTGGGTTTCACGGCCACGCAATACGCCCTGTTCTCGTCGCTCTACGCCCTGCCCGGCAAGCTGATCGCCTCGCAGTCGGGACGGATCGTCGAGGCCTCGGCGATCGCGGCCGAAGCCGGCGGCCCGATCGGCGCCCTGAAGGGCCTGTTCACCCGCCTGCCGCCCGAGAGCTTCACCGCCGCCGGCGCCAAGCTGGGCGTCAGCGCCCCGGCCATGGCGGCGGGCTATACGGCCTTCTTCCTCTACACGGCGGTCATCGGCGTGGTGGCTATCGTGCTGTCATTCATGGTGGCGGCGAAGCAGGGAGAGATTGACCGACGGGCTGAGGCGGAAGCGCCCGCGGCTTAGAAGTCCTCCCCCTGAAGGGGGAGGACTTGCGACCTAGGTCCCCAGACACACCACCTGCGCCACCCGCAGGTCGCGACGCAGGCCGTCGGCCACGCGGCCATAGTTCTCGGTGGTGATCGCCTCGCCCATGGCGAAGCCGTCGCCGCCGCGGCGGTGCGGGCCCAGCAGGGTCCGCAGGGTCTCGGGGGCCGTGGTGTAGATGCGGCCACGGCGCGGACTCTCGGCCACGGTCACGCCGACCACCCGCCCGGCGCTGTCGAGGGCCGGCGCGCCCGACAGTCCGGCCAGGGTGCCCTTCAGGCTGTCGGTGCGGCCAACCTCGGCCCAGACCAGCACCGGCTCGGTGCGGGCTCCGCGCCCATGGACGACCAGGTTCTCGCGGCCCAGCAGGCGCGAGGCGGCCTCGCCGGGATGGCCCTGCGGGAAGCCAGGATGATAGGCGCGGGCTCCGCGACGCAGGGGCTCTTCCAGACCCAGGGGCACGGCCGGAGCCCCGCCCTCGGTGGTCAGGATGGCGGCGTCGGCGCGCGGATCGATGGTGATCTTCGCCGCCACGCCGCGTCCGTCGGCCACCACGATGGCCGCCGACTTGCAGCCGTCGACCACATGACGAGCGGTCAGCCAGGTGCCGCTGTCGCCCACCGAAAAGGCGGTGCCCGAGCCCGGTTCGGGCTTGTTGGGCACCTGGACGACGATGGCCGGATCGAACGGCGAGGCCGGGCCCAGCGGCAGGCCCTCCTCGCCCGGCACCGGCGGCGGCGGCGGCGGGGCGTCGGAGCGCTCCTGCCGGCCGACCGCGACGATCAGCAGGGCGCTGACGGCGGCGGCATAGACCAGCCAGTCGGGAAGCTTGGGAAAATGCACGGGACGGGGCCCTCGCTTTTCCGGATCAGCCGGCCACGGCGGCGGCGAGAATCAGGGCGGTGGCCAGTTTCGCGCCCACCAGCAGGGCGGCGGCGGCGACCTCGCCCTCATGGATGCGCTCGGGCAGGCCCTGCAGCACCATGTCGGTGATGCGGAACACCAGCAGCTGCACGGCGATGGTGGCCGCGCCCCAGATGACGATCTCGATCACCGAGGTCGAGGCGGTCAGCGAAATGGCCAGCGGAATGGCCAGACCCACCATCACACCGCCCAGCGACAGGGCGGCGGCCGAATTGCCCTCGCGGATCAGCTTGATCTCGCGGTGCGGGGTCAGCATCGCATAGAGGGCCGTGCCGATGATCAGCATCAGCAGGGTCACGCCTGCATGCATCAGGGTGACGGGAAAGCCCGTGGCGAAGGCCTGGACCTCGGGTGACTGAAGCTGGGACGGCATGAACGCAAACACCCTCTGAACCTAGAGATTCAAGTCCTATCACGGGTGACGGAGGGTTGCGTAGGGGGCTCGCTCCGAAGGCGTCTATGCCGCATCGTCATCCTCGTCGTCATCGAGCACGCCCGCCATGGCCGCCATCGACAGCTGGCGCAGGGCGCTGGCGCGGACCTTCTCGCTCTCACTCTTCAGCTGACCGCAGGCGGCGAGGATGTCGCGACCGCGCGGCGTGCGGATCGGCGAGGAATAGCCGGCCTTGTTGACGATGGCCGCAAAGGCCTCGATCGCGGCCCAGTCCGAGCACTGGTAGTCGCTACCCGGCCAGGGATTGAACGGGATAAGGTTGATCTTGGCCGGAATGCCCTTGATCAGCTTGATCAGGGCGCGGGCCTCGTCGGGGCTGTCATTGACGCCCTTGAGCATCACATATTCGAAGGTCACCCGGCGGGCGTTGCTGATGCCGGGATAGGCGCGGATGCCGGCGATCAGCTGGTCCAGCGGGTACTTCTTGTTCAGCGGCACCAGCACATCGCGCAGGGCGTCGTTGGTGGCGTGCAGGCTGATGGCCAGCATCGCTTGGGTCTTCTCGCCCAGGGCCTGGAGCTGGGGCACGACGCCCGAGGTCGAGACGGTGATGCGGCGACGCGAGATGGCGATGCCCTCGTTGTCGCTGATGATCTCGATGGCGTCGGCGACCGAGCCCATGTTGTAGAGCGGCTCGCCCATGCCCATGAACACGATGTTGGACAGCAGGCGGTCGTCCTTGTCGGACGGCCATTCGGCCAGGTCGTCCTTGGCCACCTGGACCTGGGCGACGATCTCGGCGGCGGTCAGGTTGCGCACCAAGGCCTGGGTGCCAGTGTGGCAGAAGCTGCAGTTCAAGGTGCAGCCGACCTGGCTTGAGACGCACAGGGCGCCGGCCCGGCCGACCGACGGGATATAGACCGCCTCAATCTCGATGCCCGGGGCCGTGCGGATCAGCCACTTGCGGGTGCCGTCTTTCGAGACCTGGCGCTCGACGATCTCGGGCCGGGCGATGGTGAACACCTCGGCGAGGCGGGCGCGGGTTTCCTTGGCGACGTCGGTCATCATCGCAAAGTCGGTGACGCCGCGATGATGGATCCAGCGGAACACCTGGGTGGCCCGCATCTTGGCCTTGCCGTGCTCGGCCACGCCCGACTCGGTCAGGGCGGCGGTCATCTGCGTCCGGGTCAGGCCCGACAGGTTGATCAGCGGCTTCTGGGCAGGCGCTGCGCCGGAGGCGCGCGACAGATCGAGGGTAACGCTCAAGGGGCGATCCGGGTGCAGGGATTTAAGGGGTCGAGGGCGGGATATAGCAGATGGCGGGGGTTTTTCCAAAGATGCCCGTCGACTCGCCCCCTCCGCGCCTTCGGCGCTCCTCCCCCGGAGGGGGAAGATGATCTCGCCTTCCCCCTCCGGGGGAGGACGGCTGCGCAGCAGCCAGGAGGGGGCAAGTGGTCACCACACTTCCCCTAGACACCCCACCCCCGCAGGCCCATATCCGCCACATGCGCACGCACGACGCCGATGTGATCATCGCGGGAGCCGGCATGGCCGGGTCCACCCTGGCTCTCGCCCTGGCCTCAGGCGGCCTCCGGCCGCTACTGGTCGACCCCCAGCCGTTCGAGGCCCAGCTGGCCCCGACCTTTGACGGGCGCTCCTCGGCCATCGCCTATTCCAGCTTTCGCCAGTGGCGGACCATCGGCGCGGGCCAGGCCCTGGAGCCGCACGCCCAGCGCATCGAACAGATCCTGGTCACCGACGGCCGCACGCCCGGCGCCGCCGCGCGAGGCGCCTCGCCGGCCTTCCTGCGCTTCGATTCCAGCGAGATCGCCGACCGCTCCGACGGCGAGCCCCTGGGCTATCTGATCGAGAACCGCCAGATCCGCGCGGCCCTCTCGCAAGCGGTGACAGACAAGGCGCTTCCGGTGATCGCGCCGATGGCCGCGAAAACGCTCGAGGTCGACGCCGCCGGCGCCCGCATCACCCTGGCCGACGGCCGGGTGCTGAGCGCCCCTCTGGCGGTCAGCGCCGAAGGTCGCGGCTCGGTGCTGCGCAAGGCGGCCGGGATCGGCGACATCGGCTGGGGCTATGGCCAGAGCGGCGTGGTCGCCACCGTGAAAATGCAGCGCCCGCACGAGGGCGTGGCCCACGAATATTTCCTGCCCAGCGGCCCGTTCGCCATCCTGCCCCTGACGGGCAACCGCGCCAGCCTGGTCTGGACCGAGAGCACGGCGCGGGCCGAGGCCCTGCGCGACGCCCGGCCCGAAGCCTTCCACGCTCATCTGATGCGGCGGTTCGGCGAGTTTCTGGGCGATGTCGAGATCGTCGGCCCGATCTTTGTCTATCCGCTGTCGCTATCCCTGGCCGAGCGCATGGTCGCCCCCCGCCTAGCCCTGATCGGCGACGCGGCCCATGGCGTGCATCCGATCGCGGGGCAGGGCCTGAACCTGGGCCTCAAGGACGCTGCGGCCCTGGCGGAGGTGCTGGTCGAGGCGATGCGCGGCGGCGAGGACATCGGCAGCGACGTGGTGCTGGAGCGCTATGCCCGCTGGCGGCGGTTTGACACCGTGACCAACGCCTTGGCCTTCGATGGCTTCGTGCGCCTGTTCTCAAACGACAATCCGATCCTGCGTCTGGCGCGGGGCATCGGTCTGGCGGCCGTCAACCGCATCGCCCCGGCCCGACGGTTCTTCATGCACGAAGCCGGCGGCGCGGTGGGCGATCTGCCACGGCTGCTGCGCGGGCAGGCGATCTAGATCTCGCCTATTCGCCGTCTTCGAGTGAGCGGGCTTCCTCCGGCAGCATGATCGGCACGCCGTCGCGGATCGGATAGGCCAGCTTGGCGGCCCGGCTGACCAGCTCGCCGCGCACGCGGTTATAGTCCAGCGTGGTGCGGGTGACGGGGCAGACCAGCACTTCCAGCAGGCGCGGGTCGATGTCAGCGGGCGGCGGGGTCGGTGTAGCGGTCATGAAACTTCTCTAGAGCGGGATGAGGAAAAGTGTGAGCGGTTTTCCGCCCGCATCCCGCTCCAAACTTTAGAAAGCCATCTTGATGGCGTTCCCGTTTCCTACTGGATAGAGGGCGGCTCGTCGTCGTCACTCACGGCCGCGTCGATCTCCAGCAAGGCCACCAGGGTCTCGCGCCGGTCGGCCATGGTTGGAGCCTCCAGCAGGGCCTGCTTTTCCATGGGATCGAACGGCAGGGCCATGGACAGGCTGTTGATCAGGGCGTCCGACGGGGCGTTCTCGGCGCTGGTCCAGTCGATGGCCAGACCGCGATGGTCCAGATAGCGGCGCAGGGCGGCCAGCAAGGGGACGGGATCAACGCCCTCTGACGAGGGGCCGTCCTCGCGCAGGTCGGCCTCAAACGACGAGAAATCGGCCCGCACCTGGCGATAGGGCATGCGCGCGGGCAATTCTGCGCCGGCCCGGAAACGGCAGATTCCGGTCAAGGTCACCAGGTAGCGTCCATCAGCGGTCTCGGCGAAGCTGGTCACCCGACCCGCGCAGCCGATCGGCGCCAGGCTGGGGCCGTGCTCGTCCTCCGGACCGGCGCCATTGGGGCGGGTCTGGATCATGCCGATCATCCGCTCGCCCGACATGACGTCGTCCAGCATGTTCAGATAGCGCGGCTCAAAGATGTTGAGCGGCAGCTGGCCGCCCGGAAGCAGCAGCACGCCGTCGAGCGGAAACACCGGGATCACCAGCGGCAGGTCGCTGAGCTTTCGAATGCCCGGCATCCGCAACTCCCTAGCTGAACAGGATGGAGGACAGCCGCTTGCGGCCGGCCCTGGCGACTTCCGACATCGCGCCGGCGGCCTCGAACACGGTCAGCAGCTGCTTGCGCGCCGCATCGTCGTTCCAGGTCCGGTCGCGGGCGATGATCGCCAGCAGATGATCGGACGCGGCCTGCAGATGGCCGGCTCCGGCCAGGGCCTTGGCCAGTTCGAAACGGGCCTCGTGGTCGTCAGGATCGGCGGCCAGGCGCGCCTCGAACGGCGCGGTCTCGGACGGCGCGTCGGCAGCCAGGGCCAAGGCGGCGCGGACGCTTTCCAGCTCGGGATCCTTGGCGCCTACCGGGGCCATGGCGGCGACCTCGGTGGCGCGCTCGATATCACCGCCGTCCAGATAGCAGCGGGCCAGCCCGCCCAGCGCCTTGACGTTCTCCGGGTCCATCCGCAGGGCCTCGGCATAGGCCTGGGCCGCGCCGCCCAGGTCGCCCAGGTCCAGCGACTCCTTGCCCATGGCCAGCAGGGCGTCCAGATCGCTCGGGGCCGGAGGGCCGGAGATGCGGGCGATAAAGGCCTTGATCTCGCTCTCGGGCACCGCGCCCTGGAAGCCGTCGACCGGCTGGCCGTTGACGAAGGCATAGACCGTCGGGATCGACTGCACGCGCAGCTGGCCCGAATAGCCGGGGTTCTTGTCGACGTCGATCTTGACCAGCTTGACCGCGCCGCCGGCGGCCGCGACGTGCTTTTCCAGCGCCGGGGTCAGCGTGCGGCAGGGACCGCACCAGGTGGCCCAGAAATCGACAATGACCGGCTGGGTCTTGGAGGCCTCGATGACGTCGGCCATGAAGCTGGCGTCCGTGCCGTCCTTGATATGCGCGCTTTTGCCACCGGCTTGAATGGGGGCGGGCTTTTCGCCGATCAGGCTCATCGGAAGTCTCTCATGCAAGTCGAAACGCGGTCAGGGCCAAGATGGTCCCTCGAAGCGACAACCGCAATCGCCGGTTCGCTCAAGAGACGACTGTCATGGCCTCGAAATCGACGATCATCGGCGTGATCCCCAGGGCCGACAGGAAGGCGCGCAGCCCCTCTTGCGACACCGCCGTCGTGGCGTTGTTGCCCAGCGGGTGGAAATTCACCGGATCGGCCCTGGCCAGGGCGGCGTCCAGCACGAAGCGCACCCGATGCTCGACATCGTTGATCAGGCCAAAGGCGGTGACCGAGCCGGGCCTGACGCCCAGCGTCTCGACCATCATCGCTTCCGGCCCGAACGACAGCCGGCCCGAGCCGATCACCGTGTGCAGGCGCTTCAGGTCTATCACCGTCTCGCCCAAGGCCGAGATCAGCCACAGCTGGCCCTTGGCGTCCTTGAGGAACAGGTTCTTGGTGTGGCCGCCGGGCATGGCCGCCTTGATCTCCAGCCCTTCCTCCACCCGGAATACGGGCGGATGGTCGAGGGTGGAATGGGCGATCGCGTGGGCGTCGAGAAAGGCGAAGAGGTCGGCGCGGGTCTTCATGCGCGCTTCCTAGCTCAGCCTTGCCGTTCGGGGAACTGGACGGCCTCGCCTCGCGGGCGCTAGACCTGAGCCAGGGATCAAGGAAAACAGGAAGACGCGCGGCATGGAACTGGAGTGCTATCCCACCGAGAACCGCCCGCCGGAGATCGTGCCGGGACGCCCGCAACGGGCCTGGATGGACCACTTCGCCGACCGCCACCCCTATCGCTGCCTGCCGCTGTCGATGGCCAACACCTCGGGCTGGGAGATCCTGTGCCCGGTCGGCTTCTCGATGACCTGGGACGGCGGGGCGCATCAGGAGTGCATCAAGTTCCAGCCCGACCATCCCTATCCGGGCTTTACCGAGTTCGTGAAGTCGCATTTCTCGCGCGGCACGGTGACCTTCCATACCGGCTATCTGTTCCGCACCCCGCCCGGCTGGTCGATCCTGACCATGGGGCCGCCCAACCACATCAAGGACGGCATCCAGCCCCTGGCCGGCCTGGTCGAGACCGACTGGCTGCCCTTCCCCTTCACCATGAACTGGCTGTTCACCCGCCCCGGCACGGTGCGCTTCGAAAAGGGCGAGCCGTTCTGCTTCATCATGATGATGCAGGACAAGGTGATGGACGACGTCCAGCCGGTGATCCGCTCGATGAACAGTAACCTGGACCTGCGCCGCCAGTACGACGTCTGGGCCGAGAAGCGCACCGAGTTCAACAGCCTGATCTTCAAGCGCGACCCCGAGGCCACCAAGGAGGCCTGGCAGCGCTTCTACTTCAAGGGCGAATATCCCGAGGAGGTGCAGGCGGAGGCGCCGAGCCACCACGTCAACAAGCGTCGACTGAAGGCGCCGAAACTGGGGTGAGCGAGGCTTGAAACACGTCCTGTTCGTCTGCGGCAAGAACCGGCTGCGCAGCCCCACGGCCGAACAGGTCTTTTCGGCCTGGCCCGGCGTCGAGACCCGCTCGGCCGGCGTCAACGCCGACGCCGACGAGCCCCTGACCGGCGAGATGGTTGCAGAGGCAGACCTGATCTTCGTGATGGAAAAGACCCATCGCGCCAAGCTGACCCGGCGGTTCAGGACCCACCTGAAATCGGCCCGCGTCATCTGCCTGGATATACCGGACGACTACGCCTTCATGGACCCCGAACTGGTCAGGATCCTGCAGGCGCGGGTTCCGAAGTTCCTGCCGGCGCGCTAAGGTCTCTCCAGAGCACTCTGCTTGACAGAGTGATGTGCCTCTTGTAACTCTGCAGCTCAGAGCACTCTGATCACCATGAACGGAGAGACCATCATGGGCATGACACGTAACGAGGCGGCGGCGGCGCTGTCGGAGATCGAGCGGACGGCCGAGCGCGGCCAGGTTCTGCGCGGCTACCAGCACGCCGGACCGATCCTGATGCTGTGGGGCGTGATCTGGGCGACCGGCTACGGCCTGATGGGCGTGCTGTCGGAAGAATCCTGGGGCGTGATCTGGATGGTCCTCAACAGCCTCGGCTTTCTGGGCGCCGTCCTGATGCACCGCCGGGCCGGCGGCGGTGCAGGCGCGGGCGAGGCGAAGGCGGGCAGCTGGCGGATGGGGGTCGCCATCGTCGCCCTCACGGCGTTCTTCTTCGCCACCTTCAGCCTGTTCCAGGCGACCGACCCGGACCCTTATCTGGCGTTTCCGGGTCTGGTGACCGGATTGATGTACGTGGGCATGGGGCTGTGGAAGATGCCGCGCTACCTCTGGATCGGCGCGGTGCTGTTCGTGGCGACCCTGATCGGCTTCCATTTCTTCCGCCCGTGGCTGACCTTCTGGATGGCCGGTTTCGGCGGCGGAGGCCTGTTCCTGGCCGGCCTGTGGCTGCGGAAGCTGTGAGCATGGCGGCGCAACCCGACGACCTGATCCACCAGCCCCTGCGCCTGAAGATCATGGCCGCCCTCTATGCGGAGCGGAACGCCGAACCGCTGGAGTTCACCCAGCTCAAGGCCGTCACCCAGGCGACGGACGGCAACCTGGGCAGTCATCTGGCGACCCTGGAAAAGGCCGCCTATGTCGAGATCCTGAAAGACCATGTCGGCAAGCGGCCCCGCACCCGCGCGGTGCTGACCCCGACCGGCCGCAAGGCCTTCCGCAGTCACGTCGCCTATCTGCGTGAAGTGGTCGAAGGGGTCGGGGAGGACGCTCCCTAGACGGCCTTCACCGCGCTCACGATCGACTTGACCACCTTGCGGACCAGGGCCGGGTCATCGCCCTCGGCCATGATGCGGATCAGGGGCTCGGTGCCGGAGGCGCGCACCACGATGCGGCCGGCGCCGTTCAGCTGGGCCTCGCCGTCGGCGATGGCCTCTTTCACCGTCTTGGCCTCCAGAGGCTTGCCGCCGCCGAAGCGGACATTTTCCAGCAGCTGGGGCACGGGTTCGAACTGGCGGGCCAGGGCGCTCATCGGCTGGCCGGTCTCGATCATCACCGCCAGCACCTGCAGGGCCGCGATCAGGCCGTCGCCCGTGGTCGAGAAGTCCGACAGGATCAGGTGGCCTGACTGCTCGCCGCCCAGGTTGAAACCGCCCTCGCGCATGCGGGCCATCACATAGCGGTCGCCGACGCTGGTGCGCTCCAGGGTCAGGCCCTGCTCGCCCAGGAAGCGTTCGAGACCGAGATTGGACATCACCGTGGCGACCACGCCGCCGGCCTTCAGCTTGCCGGCCTTGGCGTAGGCGGCGGCGATGATGGCCATGATCTGGTCGCCGTCGACCACCTGGCCGTTCTCGTCGCAGATCACCAGCCGGTCGGCGTCGCCGTCCAGGGCGATGCCGATGTCGGCGCGATATTCACGCACCAGCTTGGCCATGGCCTCAGGGTGGGTCGAGCCGCATTCGTGGTTGATATTGGTGCCGTCGGGATCAACGCCCAGCGGAATGACCTCGGCGCCCAGCTCGTACAGGGTGACGGGCGCCACCTTGTAGGCCGCGCCATTGGCGCAATCGATGACGATGCGCAGGCCGGCCAAAGACAGCTGGCGCGGGAAGGTCGCCTTGACGATCTCGACATAGCGGGCCTGGGCGTCGTCGATGCGCTTGACCCGGCCCAGGCCGCGCGGCGGCGCCAGGCCTTCCTGCAGGCCCTCGTCCATCAGGGCCTCGATCTTCAGTTCCTGAGCGTCCGACAGCTTGTAGCCGTCGGGGCCAAACAGCTTGATGCCGTTGTCGGCGAAGTCGTTGTGGCTGGCGCTGATCATCACGCCCAGGTCGGCGCGCATCGAGCGGGTCATCATCGCCACGGCCGGAGTGGGCAGCGGGCCAAACAGCCGCACGTCCATGCCGACGCTGGCGAAGCCGGCGACCAGGGCCGGTTCGATCATGTAGCCCGACAGCCGGGTGTCCTTACCGATCACCACCAGGTGGCGGCGGTCGTCCTGCGAGCGGAACAGCTTTCCGGCCGCCAGACCGACGCGCAGGGCGACCTCGGCGGTCATCGGGTGCTGATTGGCCTGGCCGCGGATGCCGTCGGTGCCGAAATAGGCGCGCTTGCTCATGGTCGCTCTGGTCTGGAGGCGGATCGCGAAACGATCCGAAATGCAGATTTATGTGGGAGAGGTCTGCACGAATGCTAAAGCCCGGCCGACGACTATACCCGCGCGGGTAGCCATAATCCCCGCCGGCGCGATTTACAAAGGACCATGGCATGTGCGGCATCATCGGCATCGTCGGAAACCAGCCTGTCGCTGACCGCCTGGTCGAAAGCCTCAAGCGCCTGGAATATCGCGGCTATGACTCGGCGGGCATCGCCGGACAGGTCGACGGGGTGCTGCAGCGCCGCCGGGCCCCGGGCAAGCTGCGCGAGCTGGAGAGCGTGCTGGCCCACGAGCCGCTGATCGCCACCACCGGCATCGGCCACACCCGCTGGGCCACCCACGGCGCGCCGACCCTGCGCAACGCCCACCCGCACATCGTCGGCAAGGTCGCTGTGGTTCACAACGGCATCATCGAGAACTTCGCCGAGCTGAAGGCCGAGCTGATCGCCGCCGGTCGCGAGTTCCAGAGCGACACCGACACCGAGGTCGTGGCCCACCTGCTGGACGCTGAACTGGCCACAGGCCTGTCCCCGCTGGACGCCTTCAAGGCCACCCTGGACCGCCTGCGCGGGGCCTATGCGCTGTGTGTGCTGATCGGCGGCGAGGACGAGGTGATCCTGGCGGCCCGCAACGGCCCGCCCCTGGCCGTGGGCTATGGCCAGGGCGAGATGTTCGTCGGCTCCGACGGCCTGGCGCTGGGCCCGTTCACCAACCGCGTCGCCTATCTGAATGACGGCGACTACGTGATCATCGACCACGACAGCGCCCGGATCTTCGACCACAGCGGCAAGCCCGCCGACCGCCCGATCAAGATCGTGCCGGCCTCGGCCGTGCTGATGGAAAAGGGCAACTACCGGCACTTCATGGAGAAGGAAATCCATGACCAGCCGGAGGGCTGCCAGCGCACCATCGCCGCCTATGTCGACCCAATCACGGCGCGCGCGACCGTGCCCGGCGGCATCGACTGGGCCTCGCTGGAGCGCATCCAGATCGTCGCCTGCGGCACCTCCTACATCGCCGGCATGGTCGGTCGCTATCTGATCGAGCAGCTGGCTGACCTGCCGGTGGATGTCGAGATCGCCTCGGAGTTCCGCTACCGCCAGCCGGCCATCCGCGCCAACGCCCTGGCCATCGCCATGTCGCAGTCGGGCGAGACCGCCGACACCCTGGCGGCCCTGCGCTATTGCCAGGCGGCCGGCATGAAGAGCGCCGTGGTCGTCAACGCCACCGAGTCGACCATGGCCCGCGAGGTCGACGTCGTCTGGCCGATCCATTGCGGTCCCGAGATCGGCGTGGCCTCGACCAAGGCCTTCACCGCCCAGGTCAGCGTGATGATCGCCCTGGCCATCGCCGCCGCCAAGGCGCGCGGCCGGATCGACGACGCCGAGGAGCAGCGGCTGGTCCGGGTGCTGCTGGAAGCCCCGCGCCTGATCGCCGAGGCCATCGGCCTGGAAGACGCCATCAAGGACATCGCCGCCGAGGTCGCCAAGGCCCGCGACGTGCTCTATCTGGGCCGTGGCCCGATGTCGGCCCTGGCCCTGGAAGGCGCTCTGAAGCTCAAGGAAATCAGCTATATCCACGCCGAGGGCTATGCCGCCGGCGAGCTCAAGCACGGCCCCATCGCCCTGGTCGACGACGAGACGCCGATCGTTATCCTTGCCCCCTTCGACAGCTGGTTCGAGAAATCGGCTTCGAACATGAGCGAGGTCATGGCGCGCGGTGGCCAGGTGATCTTCATCACCGACACCGAAGGGGCCCGGCACGCCCCGGCCGGCGCCAAGGTGGTGATCACCGCCCCGGCCTGCGACCCCCTGGTCTCGGCCCTGGTGATGTCGGCCCCGATCCAGCTGCTGGCCTATCACGTGGCGGTGGTGAAGGGGGCGGATGTGGACCAGCCGCGCAATCTGGCCAAGTCGGTGACGGTGGAATAGGCGAAAAGGACAGGTCTGATGTCGATCATCATGACGCCGATCGGCCAGGTCCGGGGCGGTCGCGATGTTGCCGAAGACGACGACTGGGGCGCCAGCCGCGCGGCCATCGTCCTGGATCCGGCCCGCTTCGACGCCGAGGCCCTGATCGGGCTGGAGACCTTCAGCCACGCCGAGGTGGTCTATGTGTTCGACAGGGTCACAGACGACCAGATCGTGACCGGCGCCCGCCATCCGCGCGGCAACACCGCTTGGCCGAAAATCGGCATCTTCGCCCAGCGCGGCAAGAACCGGCCCAACCGCATCGGGGTCACGGTCTGCAGGATCGTGGCGGTCGACGGCCTGACCCTGGAGGTCGAGGGTCTGGACGCCATCGACGGCACGCCGGTGCTGGACATCAAGCCGGTGATGCGCGGCTTTGCCCCGCGCGGCGAGCACCGCGAGCCCGACTGGGCGCGGGAGATCATGGAGAAGTACTGGTGATCCAGGTCGCGCCCGATTGGAGCGATCTGGAACGCTTTCGGTTCGGAGACGGCCCGGAACTGGCCGACGCCCTGCTCGCCTTGGTGCTGCTGGGTACGAAGACAGCGACGTGCTGGTCGTTTGCCGACGGTCAGCAGACGGCGGTCGGCAAACAGATGGTGGCGTGCGACAGCCGCGATCGCCCCCGCGCGGTCATCGAGACGATCCGGCTGGACGTGTGCCTGTTCAGCGAGGTCACCGACGCGTTCGCCGCCAAGGAGGGCGAGGACGACCGATCCCTCACGTCATGGCGTCGAGCGCACCAGGCCTATTTCGAACGCAACGGCGGCTTTGATCCTGAAATGCCGCTGTGGTGCGAGGAATTCAAGCTCATCGCCGAGATCGCGATTCCCTAGGCGCGCGCCCGTTCGGCCTCAGTCGTCCTTCGCCAGCCTGGCCAGGAACGCCTTGGCGGCCTCCCTGTGACTGGCCTTGAGGTTCCTGCCGACGATCGCGATAACCGCCGCGATCACGGCCGCGTCGTCGGTCATGCCCAGGGCCGGCAGGATGTCGGGGATCACGTCGGTGGGCAGGACGAAATAGGCCAGGGCCGCCATCATCATGCCCTTGGCGGCCATCGGGGTGGCTGGATCGCGGGCGCACCACCACACCGACAGGGCGTCGGCGGCGAACGGAATCTTCGCGGCGACCTTGCGGATCTTGGGCAGGAAGCCTCGCGCCACCCGCTCCTCATTGACCCGCACGGTGGCCGGAACCAGCGCCTTGGCCGGGTCGAGGATCTGATTGACGTCGGGGGACGGTTTGGCGTCGGCGCTCATCAGTCTAAAACCCTCTCCAAGCAGCAACCTTAAACGCAAAGCTTGAGGAAACGTCCATGAAACTCGACAACACCGTCGCCGCCGTCATCACCGGAGGCGCTTCGGGCCTCGGCGAAGCCACCGCCCGCGCCCTGGCCGCCCAGGGCGTCAAGGTCGCCCTGTTCGACATGAACGAGGCCCGCGGCGAGGAAGTCGCCAAGGAAATCGGCGGCGTGTTCTGCAAGGTCAATGTCACCTCCGACGCCGATGTCGACGCCGGCTTTGAAAAGGCCCGCGCCGCCCACGGCCAGGAACGTATCCTGGTCAACTGCGCCGGCACCGGCAACGCCGCCAAGACCGCCGGCCGCGACAAGGCCACCGGCGAGACCAAGCACTTCCCGCTCGACGCCTTCGACCGCATCATCCAGATCAACCTGGTCGGCACCTTCCGCTGCATCGCCAAGTCGGCCAAGGGCATGCTGGACCTGGAACCGCTGGAAGACGGCCTGCGCGGCGCCATCGTCAACACCGCCTCAGTCGCCGCTGAAGACGGCCAGATGGGCCAGGCGGCCTATTCGGCGTCCAAGGGCGGCGTTGTGGGCATGACCCTGCCGATCGCCCGCGACCTGATGAGCGAAGGCATCCGCGTAAACTGCATCCTGCCGGGCATCTTCAACACCCCGCTGATGAACAACGCGCCCGAAGCCGTGAAGGCCGGTCTGGCCGCCTCGGTGCCGTTCCCCAAGCGCCTGGGCAATCCCGAGGAATATGCTCACCTGGCCCTGACGATGATCACCAACGACTACTTCAACGGCGAGGACGTGCGCCTGGACGGCGGCATCCGCATGGCGCCGCGCTAAACCGCATAAAAAGCCCTCCCCCTTGATGGGGGAGGGTTGGGTGGGGGTGATGAGGCGCTTGCCGGCTGCATCGCCGTATCACCCCCATCCCCGGCCCTTCCCCCATCGAGGGGGAAGGGAGATGTCTCTACTTCTTCACCGCCGGCAGGACGATGCTGGACGACAGATTGGCCATGATCTCGCGAGCGTCATAGGCGCGCGGATCGCCCTCGGGCTTCTTGCCCTTGTGCATGACGATCTCGGCGCCGGCCTCGAACTTCTCGATCGTCCGCACCTGACCGCGATCGGCGAAGAAGGGGTCACCCCAGAAGGGGTCCCAGCTGCGCCAGCCATAGCTGGGGCCGAAATAGCGCCACGACGGGCGCCAGTAGCCATAGGGATAGCCATAGCCAAAGCCCGGTCGGGCGAAGGGATCGGACTCGATCACGGTGCGCGCCGTGCGATCGGTGCGGCGGTCGGCGGTTTCGAACCAGTCATAGCCTTGCTGCACGGTCAGCTCGGCGGCGCGGTACAGCAGATAGCGCTCGACAGTCTCGCGCGAGGTCAGGCTGTTGCCCGCGAAGCTGACGCGATAGCGGTCGGCCTCCAGACGCAGCTCGGAGAACCCGCCGGTGACCGCCCCGGAGGTGGCCTTGGGCTGGTAAGGCGTAGCGGTCGCGCAGGCCGAAAGTCCGGCGGCGACGACCATGGCCGCCACGAGGGCGACTTTCTTCAGGGACATGGACAGCACTCCGTAACCCAAATTCACGGGTCTAGACTCTAACTCTGGCGACGCTTTGTGGTTTCGCCAAGGCGTTTGATTTCTGGCCGGAGATCAGCGGGCCAGTCAGCGGGCCGGTATCAGCCGCGCGAAACGATCAGGATCGCCGCACAGATCAGCAGAACGCCGACAGCGAAGGCAAAACCCCTGCGGAACACCGGCTCGTTCATCCGGGTCGACAGGGCCGCCCCGCCCAGGCCATAGGCGCTCATGCTGATCAGATCCATGCCGATGGTGGCGCAGGCGAACATCAGCAGCTGCGGGACCAGTGGCCGGTTCACATCGATGAACGGCGGCAGCACGGCGGTGAAGAACAGCAGGGCCTTGGGATTGGCGATCTGAACGGTGAAGCCGTCGACAAAGGCCGACTTGCCGGCCTTGACCGTGGCGACGGCATGGCTCTCGGCGTTCTTCCAGCCGGCCCACAGGGACTTCAGGCCCAGCCAGACCAGATAGGCCGCGCCGGCCAGGGCCAGGATGTGGAAGGCCTTGGGAAAGGCGATGATCAGCGCGCCCAGGCCAAGCGCCGAGCCGATGAACCAGATCAGGGTGGCGCAGTTCATGCCCGCCACGCCCAGCAAGGCCGCGCCCTTGCCCTTTTCCATGCCGGTGGCGATGGCGAACAGGTTGGCGGGTCCCGGCGTGATGGCCATCACGAACATGGCGGCCAGAAAGGCGCCGTAGCGGGCGGGATCGACGGGAAGAGCCATGGCCACGCTATAGGTGAGGCCCTGCCCGTCGAAAAGCCGTGTTTAGACGCCCACCGTCGCCAGCATCCAGATCGCCCGTCCCAGGGCGCCAAACAGCAGGATTGCCGCCGCCGCCATCTGGATCACGAAGCCCAGCTCGCGCTTGTCGGGCGAGGCGGCATAGCCCAGGGCGTAGATCACCCGACCCACGATCCAGATCACGCCCAGGATCGCGGCGACCATGTCGTTCCAGTAGATCGCGAACAGCCACAGCGAGGGCAGGAAGATCGGCAGCCACTCCAGCGTATTGGCCTGGACGCGGATGTGGCGCTCCAGCTCGGGATCGCCGGTCATGGTCGGAGCGTGGATGCCGCTCTTCTTGCGGGCGCCGCCGACGCGGACGCCCATCCAGATATAGACCAGCAGGGCCACCAGCGTGACGATGGCGACATAGGCGTGCGTTTGCATGTGAAGAAGCTCCCCGGTTCCCGAAACGGTCTGCGCCGTCCGGCGGGAACCTGTCATGGTTCGCGCCAAACCGGAACTCTTGCCCGTTTGCAGGGTTCGCCCCTCCGGGGACCAGGGACGGGAGGCCGCCATGCGCGTCGAATCCCCTGCGATCCGCGGCCGGTTTCCCTGTTACCGCCCCGCGTCCTCACCTAGGCTGACGTCTGGACTGTACCGGACGCTCTCATGAAACGCCTGACCGCGGCCCTTGCGCTGCTCGTGATGCTTGTCGCCGCGCCCGTGATGGCGGCGCCCTATGTCCTGCCGCCAGGCCAGACCTGTGACGGCTGGCCGAGGCTGCCGATCGAGATGGCGCCCGGGATGTGCGCCGGCCTTGTGGTCGCCCCGCCGCCGGGAACCAGCGGCCTGTCGAAGCGGGTCCTGCGCATGCCGCGAACCCTGGTGCAACTGCCGGGCGGCGACTGGATCGTCACCGACCTGGGCGGCTGGGATCCGGGCAAGGGGTCGGTCTGGCGGCTGCGCGCCGAGGCGGGGCGACCCGCCGTTCTGACGCCGTTGCTCAAGGGTCTGACGATGCCCCATGGCCTGGGGATCGGTCCGGACGGCCTGGTTTATGTCGGCGAGATGAGCCGCATTATCCGGATGAATCCCGGCGCGCCACTGCCGGCCAACACGGTCGAGGTGGTCGTCGCCGGCCTGCCGGACAACCGGCTGCACGACAACCGCCACCCCCTGTCCCACTTCATCTTCGACGCCAATGGCGACCTGCTGGTCAATGTCGGCGCACCGAGCGACCGCTGCCTGGTCAAGGGCAAGCCGGACGGAACGCCGCGCTGCGTCCAGAGCGAGGGGGCCGAGCCCCTGGCCGGCGTGCGGCGCTATCGCTACCTCGGCCAGGGGCGCTGGGCGGAGACCTACACCATGGTCGCCCGCGGCCTGCGCAACAGCCTGGCGTTGGCGCGGACGCCGGCGGGCACGCTGCTGCAGGCCGAAAACAGCTACGACTTCGACCCGGCGACCGACCGGCCGTTCGACGAGCTGAACGTGCTGGTCGAGGGCGGTCACTACGGCTGGCCCTACTGCTTCGACATGAAGACATCGACTCCCGGCTGGGGCGGGGCCACGAATTTCCGGTGCCGCTCGGCCGACCACGCCCGGCCGGCCCTTCTGCTGCCGCCCCATGCCGCGCCACTGGGCATGCTGGTCTATCAGGGCGGGCTTCTGCCGCAGCTCCAAGACCGGCTGCTGGTCAGCTATCACGGCTATCGCGCGACCGGCGCCCGGGTCGTGGCGTTCGCCCTGGACGCCAAGGGGCTGCCGGTGGCGACGGCCGGGGCGCGGTACCCGGCCTATGGCGCCGGCGGCCTGGTGTGGAAGCCCCATCCCGGTCCGGCGGCCGAGCCGCTGATCCTGACGCCGGGCTGGCAGGCCGTGGCGGGCAAACGGCCGATGGGCGCACCGGTCGGGCTGGCGGTGGCCGCGGACGGGGCCGTCTGGGTGGCGGACGACCGGAACGGGACGGTGGTGCGGGTGTCGGTGGACCGGCCGTGACGGCTTCTTCAAATCCCTGGCTGCTACACCGACCGTCTCGGTGGAGTACGCGGGCCAGGTGACGGTGTTTCCCGGCCCCGGCGCGCCGCTGGTCGAACACTTTCACAGCTACTGCTCAAGCCTGGCCCGCCGCGCCGCCGCTGACGAGTAGGCCCAGGAACGAAAAAGGCGCCGCGAGCTGAGCTCGCGACGCCTTTCCATCGTCGATCTTTGGTTGACCTCAGCCCTTCGTGCGCTGATCCCGCTTGGCCAGCACGCGCAGGCGCAGGGCGTTGAGCTTGATGAAGCCGCCGGCGTCGCGGTGGTCGTAGGCGACCTTGCCTTCCTCGAACGTCACCAGATCCTGGTCGTACAGGCTGTAGGGGCTGGTGCGGCCGATGACGGTGACATTGCCCTTGTAGAGCTTGACGCGCACCTGACCGGTAACCTTCTGCTGGCTGTAGTCGATGGCCGCCTGCAGCATCTCGCGCTCCGGCGTGAACCAGAAGCCGTTGTACACCAGCTCGGCGTACTTCGGCATCAGCTCGTCCTTCAGGTGCATGGCGCCGCGATCGAGCGTGATCGACTCGATGCCACGGTGGGCGGCCAGCAGGATCGTACCGCCCGGGGTCTCATAGACGCCGCGCGACTTCATGCCGACGAAGCGGTTTTCCACCAGGTCCAGCCGGCCCACGCCATTGTCGCGGCCCAGCTCGTTGAGCTTGGTCAGCAGGGCGGCCGGCGACAGGGCCACGCCGTCGATGGCGACCGGGTCGCCCTTCTCGAAGTCCATCGTGAAGACGTGCGGCTTGTCGGGCGCATCCTCTGGCGCGACCGTGCGCATGTGGACGAATTCGGGGGCCTCGACCGCCGGATCTTCCAGCACCTTACCCTCGGACGAGCTGTGCAGCAGATTGGCGTCGACGCTGAACGGCGCCTCGCCGCGCTTGTCCTTGGTGATCTGGATCTGGTGCTGCTCGGCGAACTCCAGCAGGGCCTCGCGCGACTTGAAGTCCCACTCGCGCCAGGGGGCGATCACGGTGATGTCGGGCTCGAGGCCATAATAGGCCAGCTCGAAGCGCACCTGGTCATTGCCTTTGCCGGTCGCGCCGTGGCTGACGGCGTCGGCGCCCATCTTGCGGGCGATCTCGATCTGCTTCTTGGCGATCAGCGGACGCGCGATCGAGGTGCCCAGCAGGTACTGGCCTTCATAGACCGTGTTGGCGCGGAACATCGGGAAGACGTAGTCGCGCACGAACTCTTCGCGCACGTCCTCGATGAAGATGTTCTCGGGCTTGACGCCGGCGGCCAGGGCCTTGGCCCGCGCCGGCTCGATTTCCTCGCCCTGGCCGAGGTCGGCGGTGAAGGTGATGACCTCCGCGCCATACTCGGTCTGCAGCCACTTCAGAATGATCGAGGTGTCGAGGCCGCCCGAATAGGCGAGCACGACCTTCTTGACGGACTTGTCAGCCATGAGCGGGGTCCTTCCGGAGAAACACAAAGTCGGGCGCGTTCAAGGGCGCCGGGGGCGACGGGTCAAGTCCTAATGGGGCCAGGCCCTAAAGCCGATCCTCGCCCTGCAGCGTGCGGATAGCCGCGCGCAGGTGCGCCAGCTGGGCCATGGCCAGAATCGCGGCCAGAGAGGCGCGCACGCAAAGCAGCATCACCGCTTCCAGTCCCTGGGCGCGGAAGGTCGCCCCCGACAGGGTGAAAGCGAAGATGATCGCCATGGCCGCTGCCGGAATCCACAGCAGTCCCAAGGCCCTGGGGGCCCGCCAGGTGGGCTGGCCGTCGCGGCCCCAGTGCATGGGAATGGTCACATCCTTGGGGATGCGCTTCCAGGCCTGCAGGGCGGTCGAGGCGATGATGGCCAGGGCGGCGATCGACAGGCCATCACCGATGACGCGCAGCGCCGTACTCATCAGACCGTCACCTGCGCGCCCAGTTCGACCACGCGGCCCGGCGGGATCTTGAAGAAGTCGGTCGGGTTGGCGGCGTTGCGCATCAGGAAGATGTACAGCCGGTCCTGCCACAGCGGCATGCCGCTGTTGGCCGACGGGACGATCGAGCGGCGGCCCAGGAAGAAGCTGGTGGCCATGATGTCGAACTTCAGCCCCTGCTTGCGGCACACGGCCAGGGCCTTGGGCAGGTTGGGGCTTTCCATGAAGCCATAGGTGATGACGACCTTCTTGAAGTCGTCATTGACCTTTTCGATCTTGACCCGGTCGTCGTCGGCGATGCGCGGCGTGTCGCCGGTTCGCACGGTCAGGATGACATTGCGCTCGTGCAGCACCTTGTTGTGCTTGAGGTTATGCATCAGGGCGACGGGCGTCATGTCCGGGTCGGAGGTCAGGAAGATCGCCGTGCCGGGGGCGCGGTGCGGCGCGCGAGCCCGGAGGATCTCCATCAGGTCGGCCAGGGGCACGCTGTCGCGGCGGGTCTTGGCGGTCAGGATCTGCGAGCCGCGCACCCAGGTGGCCATGATGATGAACAGCACCACCCCGATCAGCACCGGCAGCCAGCCGCCCGAGAAGAAGCGCAGGGCGTTGGCGGTCAGGAACACGACGTCGAGGGTCAGGAAGGGCACCAGGAAGCACAGGGCCTGCGGCAGGCTCCACTTCCACAGGCGGCGCATGACGATGAAGGCCATGCAGGTGGTCACGATCATCGTGCCGGTCACGGCCAGGCCATAGGCGTGGGCCAGGGCCGACGAGGTCTGGAAGGTGAACATGATCGCCAGCACGCCAAACAGCAGCATGGTGTTCAGTTGCGGCACGAAGATCTGGCCCGACTGGGTTTCCGATGTGCGGCGCACGTCCAGACGCGGCAGCAGGCCCAGCTGGATCGCCTGCTGGGTCAAGGAGAAGGCGCCGGTGATCACGGCCTGGCTGGCGATGACGGTGGCCGCGCCGGCCAGCAGCACCAGCGGCAGGCGGAACACGGCCGGGGCCATTTCGAAGAACCAGTTCAGCTCCGGCATCGGCTGCCCTGCGGCCTCTGCGGCGTTCAGGGTGGTGAGGGCGAAGGCGCCCTGGCCCAGATAGTTCATGGTCAGGCACGGCAGGACGAAGAACAGCCAGGCCGCCTGGATCGGCCAGCGGCCGAAATGGCCCATGTCGGCGGTCAGGGCCTCGACGCCGGTGACGGTCAGGAACACTGCGCCCAGCACGATGAAGCCGGTCAGGCCGTGCTCGGCCAGAAAGCCGACGGCGTAGTGCGGGCTGATAGCCATCAGCACGCCGGGGTTCTGGGCCAGATTGACCGCGCCCAGCAGGAACATCACGCCAAACCATACGGCGCAGACAGGTCCAAACAGCTTGCCCACCGAGGCGGTGCCGCGGCTCTGGATGAAGAACAGGCCCAGCAGCATGACCGTGGCGATCAGCAGCACCACCTGGTTGTTGACGCTGTTTTCCAGCGCCGGAATGGTTCTCAGGCCCTCGACCGCCGACAGCACCGACATGGCCGGGGTGATCAGAGCGTCGCCATAGAACAGGGCCGCGCCGGCCACGCCCAGGGCGAACACCAGCATGGTGCGCTTGCCCATGGCGTGCTGGGCCAGGGCCATCAGCGACAGCACCCCGCCCTCGCCCTTGTTGTCGGCCTTCATGATGAAGATGACATATTTGATCGTCACGACCAGGATCAGCGCCCAAAGGGCCAGCGACACCACGCCATAGATCTCGGACCGGGTGACGCCATCATGGGCGGCCGCGTGCAGGGCTTCCTTGAAGGCGTACAGCGGACTGGTGCCGATATCGCCGAACACGATCCCGACCGAGCCCAGGGCGAGCGCAAAGAAACCATGGCCCTTCGCGTCGGGTCCGTGTTGGTGCGGAATGTCGGAAGGGACGGGCGCGCAATCCGGGGTCGGGTCGCTGGAGGCTTCGGAAGCCATTCAATGTCTCCGGACTTCCCCTCTCGCAAAATGCGAGCGGCGGGCCCATATCGATCAAGCGCGGCGCGATACACCCAATCTGATCCGGGTTCAATCGCGACGCTGCGTTGGCGCTAGCAGGCAAATCGGTCGGCGGCGAGTTTTTGATTGAACGCGCGCATATCGTCCTTAGGTTTCCGCAGAGATGTCCGACAGCCAAAAGTTTCCCGTGGCGGCTCACGCCCTCGCCTATCTGGCGCACAAGCAGGCGTTTTCGCCTGATCGCGCGGTCGCGAGCGTCGAACTGGCCGCCTCGGTGCCGACCAATCCCGTCGTCGTGCGGCGGGTGACCGCCATGCTGGGCAAGGCCGGTCTGATCGGGGCCCGGGCCGGCGCCAATGGCGGGGCCTGGCTGCTGCGGCCGCCCGAAGAGATCACGCTCGACCTGGTGCTGCGGGCCGTCAATGGCTGCGCCCACCTCGGCGTCGCCCCTCCGGGCGTCAAGGGCTGCCCGGTCGGCGAAAAGATCCCCGACGCCGTCCGCGCCGCGATCACCGCCGCAGACACCGCCGCCCACGACCGCCTGGCCCAGATCACCGTCGCGGACCTGCTGGCGGCGGCGCACTAGAACGTCCCGCCCCTTCGGTTCTCTTGAACCAAATCGGCTGCCGTGCTGGTCTCCAGCGTCGTTTCGCTTTCACATCGGATACCGCTCCATGGCCCGCCGCCTTGCTCTGATCACCGGCGCCTCAGCCGGCATCGGGGCCGCCTTCGCCCGCATCCTGGCCAGCCATGGCTATGACGTGGCCGTGACCGCGCGCCGCGCAGACCGTCTGGAAGCCCTGGCCGCCGAGATCCGCCTTCGCTTCGGCGTCGAGGCCTATGCCATCCCGGCCGACCTGGCCGACCCGGCGGGAGTCGACGCCGTGCTGGCCGGGGTCGAGGCCCAGGGCCGCGTCGTCGATGTGCTGGTTAATAATGCCGGCTATGGCCTGCCCGGAACCTACGCGACCACCAGCTGGGCCGATCAGGGCAAGTTCCTGCAGGTGATGCTGACCTCGGTCTGCGCGCTGACCCACAAGGTGCTGCCGGGCATGGTCGAGCGACGGTTCGGCCGCATCGTCAACGTCGCCTCGCTGGCCGGGCTCGTCCCGGGCGCGGCCGGCCACACCCTGTACGCGGCGACCAAGGGCTTCCTAGTCAAGTTCTCCCAGAGCCTGCACCTGGAGAACCTGTCGACCGGCGTGCATGTCAGCGCCCTGTGCCCGGGCTTCACCTATTCGGAATTCCACGACGTCAACGGCACCCGCGCCCAGGTCAGCCAGTCCCTGCCCGAGTGGCTGTGGCTGGGCGCCGACGAAGTGGCCGCCTCAGGCTACGAAGCCGTCGAGGCCAACCGCCCGGTCTGCGTGCCCGGCGCGCCCAACAAGACCATCGCGGCCATCGCCAAGATCCTGCCCGATGACTGGGCTTTGGCCCTGATGGCCAACCAGGGCGGACGGTTCAGGAAGGTTTAGGCGGCTCTGCATTGATCAGAACCGCACTTTTTCCGAAGACTCACCGTCATTCCCGCCCTTGTGGCGGGAAACCCTCCATCCGCTGCAGGTGCGTGAGGGGCGAAGTGCGCGCGCACTTCGCTTGCGCTTCACGGTTCAGCTGAACCAGGGGTTCCCGCCACAAGGGCGGGAATGACGGCGCTTTTTGGGCGAACGGATCCTGCCTATTTCGCTTCCGCGTAAGGCGCCTTGGCGTCCTGCCGCACCAGGCCGCGCGTGGCGTCGCCTACCCCGATCAGCACGAACTGCACCGCCAGGGCGCAGAGGATCAGGCCCAACACCCGCACCACGATGCTCATGCCGATCCGGCCCAGCATCCGGCTGATCAGGGGCGAGGCCCAGAAGGTCAGGACCGTCACCACGGAGACCGCTGCGATCACCCCGACGCCCAGGGCCATGCCCGCCGCGCCAAATTTCTTGGCCTCGGCGGCATAGATGATCACCGTTGAGATCGAACCCGGCCCGATCAGCAGCGGCATGGCGAACGGCACGACCAGACGTTCGAAGCTCTTGCGAGCATAGACCCGCGTCGACTGGCCCTCGATGCCCTCGGCCGCGTCGGCGAACATGGTGGTGAAGTCGTCGCGCACCATGTCCAGCCCCAGGATGAACAGGATGATCCCCCCCGCGATCCGGAAGGCCGGCATGGAGATGCCGAAGAAGGCCAGCAGGCCCACCCCGGTGAAATAGAAGAAGACCAGGAAGGCGACCATGAACAGGCCGATATAGACGGCCACCATCCGCCGGCCGGCGGCGGCTGCGCCCAGGGTGGCGGCGGCGAACAGCGGCACATTGCCGATCGGGTCGATCAGGGCGAACAGGGCGACGAAGAAGTTGACGGCAAGTGTGGCCTCGGTCATTCGACGTCCTTACCTTTCAATGCGCCAGAAGCTTCGCCCTCGTTCCTAGGGCGGTCGGGCACGCGCGCCAACCCCTTGGGGCAAGACCATGACCGCCGATCCGCGCCTGATCATCCCGCTGGACCTGCCCACCGTCGACGAGGCCCGCGCCATGGTCGAGCGGCTGGGCGACAGTGTCAGCTTCTACAAGATCGGGCTGGAGCTGCTGGCGACCGGCGGCATGGGCCTGGCCGCCGAGCTCAAGAAGGACGGCAAGCAGGTCTTCCTCGACTGGAAACTGCACGATATCGGCGCCACCGTCGAGCGCTCGGCCCGGGTCCTGGCGCAAGCCGGCTGTGATTTGCTGACCGTCCACGCCGAACCGCAGGTGATGCGCTCGGCCGTGCTGGCGCGGGGTTCGTCCGACCTGAAGATCCTGGCGGTGACCGTGCTGACCAGCCTGACCGACGCCGACCTCAGCGAGATGGGTTACGCGTTCGGGGCTCGGGATCTGGTCGAGCGCCGCATCCGCCAGGCCATCGACTGCGGCGTCGACGGCGTGGTCTCCAGCCCGCACGAGGCGGCCCTGGCCCGCGAGATCGCCAATGAAGCCGGATGGCCAAACTTTCTGGTGGTGACCCCCGGCGTGCGTCCCGACTGGTCGGCCAAGAACGATCAGGCCCGCGCCGCCACTCCCGCCGACGCCCTGTGCGCCGGGGCCAGCCACCTGGTCTGCGGCCGCCCGATCACGGCGGCGGCCGATCCGCGCGCAGCGGCGCTGAAGGTGATCGCCGAGATGGCGGGGGTTTAGCTCCACCCCTCCCCCTTGATGGGGGAGGGGCAGGGGTGGGGGTGATGCGGCGGATGATCTCGAGCGCGGCGCTCTGCAGCCAGCTCAGCAGTCACCCCCATCCCCAGCCCTTCCCCCATCAAGTGGGAAGGGAGCCTACTTCACCACCAGCGCCACGCCGCGCGCCCGGGGATCGGCGACCGGAACCGGCGTCCCGTCCACCACCTGAATCGCCTCGATGTCGCCGTTGTAGTCCTGCATCTCGATCACATAGCCCCGCGCCGTCAGCGCCGCCTTGAGCGCATCCGACGGCGGGGCGTAGGGCTCGAAGAAGATCGTGTTGTCGGGCAGCAGCTGGTGGTGGAAGCGCTGGGCCTTCTGGGCGTCCGCCAGCGACAGGCCGTGATCATAGACGTCGGCCAGCACCTGGAACACCGAGGTGAAGATCCGCGAGCCGCCCGGCGTGCCGATCACCATCGCCACCTTGCCGTCCTTGGTCAGGATGGTCGGGGTCATCGACGACAGCGGCCGCTTGCCCGGGGCGATGGCGTTGGCCGAGCCGCCCACCACCCCGAACATGTTGGGCGCGCCGGGCTTGGCCGAAAAATCGTCCATCTCGTCATTGAGCAGGAAGCCCGCCCCCTCGACCACCACGCCCGAGCCGAACCAGCCGTTCAGCGTATAGGTGTTGGAGACGGCGTTGCCCCAGCGGTCGACGATCGAGAAGTGGGTCGTCTGCGGCTTCTCCAGCCCCGCAACCACCGCCCTGGTCGGCGACGGTTTGGTTGGGTCGATCTCTGCCGCGCGCTTGGCCACATAGGCCGGGGCGATCAGGGCCGCGACCGGGACCTTCACGAAATCTGGATCGCCCAGATATTCGGCCCGGTCGGCGAAGACCCGCTTTTCGATCTCCGAGACCAGATGGATGTATTGCGGGCTGTTCAGCGGCGCGTCCGCAAACAGCCTGGCCGCGTCCTGCTTCATCAGCAGCAGTTGCATCAGGGCGATGCCGCCCGAGCTGGGTGGTGGGGCGGTGATCACACCATAGCCGCGCCAGTCGGCCTGCAGGGGCCGGCGCCACACGGCCTTGTAGCGGGCCAGGTCTGCCTTGGTGATCAGACCCCGGGTCGGTCCCCGCTGCATCTGGGCGACGATCAGGTCGGCGGTCTGGCCCTCGTAGAAGCCCTTGTCGCCGCCCTTGGCGATGCGCTCCAAGGTGTCGGCCAGGGCCGGCTGGCGGAAAAGCTCGCCGGCCTTCAGGCCGCCGAAGTGCGCCTCGAAATTGGTGGCCACGAACGGCGCGCGGCTGCCGTCCAGGATGCCGATCAGCTGCGGCGTGACCAGGAAGCCGTCACGGGCATAGCGGATCGACGGCGCCAGAACCTTGGCCCAGGGCAGCCTGCCGAACCGCTTGTGGGCCATGGCCATGCCGCGCACCGTGCCGGGGGTGCCAGCCGACAGATTGCCATATTGGCTGAGCTCGGCCACCGGCTCGCCGTCCGCGCCCAGGAACATGTCGGCCTTCGCGGCGGCCGGGGCCGTCTCGCGGTAGTCAAGGAAATAGGGCTTGCCGTCGACCAGCAGGGTCATGAAACCGCCGCCGCCCAGGTTGCCGGCCTCGGGATAGGTCACCGCCAGGGCAAAGGCCGTGGCCACCGCCGCATCCACGGCGTTGCCGCCGGCTTTCAGGACCTCTTCGGCCGCCAGCGCGCCGTAGCGATCCGGCGAGGCGACCGCGCCGGCAGTGAGGGTGACTTGCGGCTTGGCGGCGGGCTTGGCGAGCGCCGGCGACCCGGCGAACAGGAAGGCGGCGACGAGCACCGCGCAGAACCGGACGAACAGACGCAAGACAACGGCCTCCCTCGGACTAGAGCCCGACGTTAGCCGATACCGGCCGCGCTTGAAGCCCTCACCGAAAAAGCGCTCCTGAATTTAGGTATAAGACTGTGAACTTGCCCGCGCCGGTCGAGGTCTCGCGGGCTTTAAAGCGCAAATGTACGTTGCTGTGCGGCATAGCCATATCCGCCGCTGCGCATGGGTAAAACTCGCAAAAATCAAATCACGAGCAAATCACGTTAACCGCTCATTAACCCCAAAATGGTCGCAAAAACAGCTTGTTGGAATCCGAACCAGGAACGGTTCGGGAACAAATCGTAGCTCTAGCAAATCGCGAGCAAATCTTAGGCCCAAGTCGGCACGTATCCCGATTTCGGAGCGTACGGATCCGCTAGACGTATTTGCTGGGCGTCCGACGCCTCGCGGATTATGCGCGAGACCGCTGCAGCATTTGTACTCCCCAAACCGAAGCGATCACGAAGACTCGCATTGGTCATCTTCTGCCCGGCCAACCAGCGCAGGGCTGCATGCTGAGCACAGGCTCTGATACGCTCTGCAGGCGTCATGGATGCAAAACTACGAGGGCCGTAGAGGACCACGCGGACGCTATCACCATCCACGCGGAAATCTGGCGGAGGGAGCTGAAATAGCTCCACGGACTTAAGAGCCTTGTCGACACCGCTGCCTTGCTCCTCGCAGATTCCCATGCGCCGCATCAAGGCGGCGAGGCTTTCGTTTCGCGACCGTGGCGGTAGGTCAACAAACCTAGCTGGCTCCACCAGCGGCTTGCCTGGGTTTGTGATCTCAACCCGATCGGCGAAGAGTTCGATCATGGGGCCGGCGCCTGTTACGGTCAGGTCTTGGTGGATCAGAGCGTTGGCGACCAATTCTCGGATAGCGATGGCCGGATACAGAGAGCGCTCCTGGCGCAGCGCTTTCCCGATCTCTTCGTTACGCGGCAACAAGCCATCGATGTGATCAATGACTGCAGTGAAGCCCGCCGCATAGCCACGGGTCTCCTCATACCGCCTCAGCGTCTCGGTTCTATCGTTCCCAACGTACTGGATCACCCTAACCGCCTTACGATCCAGGCCTTTGAAAAGGGACAGTCGCTTGGCGAAGAGGATCGCGCCAAGGTTGGTGATGTCCCATCGCTACGCTGTCTCGCGCCGGATCAACCGATCAGCTTCCAGACGCTCGAAAATGCCCGCGCGGTTGTCGGGGAGCCGCTGCCGTGAAAGGTCGAAGTAAGAGGCGTAGTCGAGGTTCGTGAGAACATCGTCGCTGGCCATGAAAGCCAGCGCGACGCCCTGCTCCCAAGCGAACGGTCTCAGCTTGGCCCAAAGCGCGGCTTCGACTTCCTTGTAATCGAGCAGCTTTGGCGTAGCGCTACCAAGGCGGATATAGGCAACACGATCGAAAGCGATAGGGCTGCTGGTGGCCGCCGGGATTTCAAGGACAATCAGCCGCCCATCCGGATGCAACAGTTCCTGAAACTGAAGGTTGGGGCAGGGATCGAGTTTCTGGGCCAGCCACATCTGGAGACCTTGGTTTCCCACAGTCTCAACGTCGGGCTTGAAATCAGTGCCTACGACTCCCCGACCCTGGTCTTCAATGCCCCAGATCATGTAAGCGGTTTCCCGATCCGCGAGGCGGGCGCCATTGGCGAGACCGGAAACCGTAAGCGCGATTCGCTCTGGGTTTGTGTTGTTGGCCTTGAACTCAAACCAGTTCGCTTCAGCCTTATGGCGTCGAAGATCTTCAACGATGGCGAAAAGACGGGCGGGGTTCAATCTGGACCTCTAGCTGGCACGGGGAGATATGGGCTCCAAAGCCCGCCGGATTTAAGATACAGACCTACGACATAGGAGGCTCTACTCGTCAAAGCCACTCACAACGATAACGACGCCTAGTGTAGCGCAACCGCTGTCAGCTACATCTGCTGGATAAGAGGCGCGCCAAGCGGTGGTGCCCCTGGCCCCGCGCATGAAGAGCGGAATGAGAGAGCCGCCCAGCCCTCAGAAATCCACCGCCACGCCCTTGCGCTCCCAGTCGCCGAAGCGCGTCGGCTCGGGGCCGTCGCGGCCGCCCTGCTCGTCGGCCAGGACCACCGCTTGCGCGGCGGCGCGGCGGGCGGCGGCTTCTTCGAGGGCGCGTAAGGCGGCGGGGGTGAGTTCCTTGTCGGGCGCGGCCCCCAGGGCCTCTGGAAGCGGGGTGTTTTCGATCTCGGACATGGCGGTTTCATAGCATGAAGCCTGCGCCAAATCATCCAAGGCCCTTGCGCTCCGCCGCGCCACAAGGCACGGCGGGTCGGTGAACCAAGAACTCAATGACGGCCTCCCCGCCCGGGAAGCCGCGCTTACCCTCATCGACGCAGCCCTGTCGCGTCGCGGCGGCCTCGACGAAGCCGCATCCGCCCACGGTTTCCGCTTCCTGGAGCCGCGTGAGCGCGCCTTCGCCCGCGCCCTGGCCATGGCCGCCCTGCGCCGCCTTGGGCCCATCGACCGCGCCCTGTCGGCCAAGCTGCAGAAAGAGCCGCCGCCGCGCGTGCGCAATCTGCTGCGCCTGGGCGTGGTCCAGGCCTTCTATCTGGAGGTGCCGGCCTTCGCCGCCGTCGCCACCAGTGTTGAAATGGCCGGAATCAACAAGACCAGCCGGCCGTTCAAGGGCCTGGTCAACGCCGTGCTGCGCGGCCTGCTGCGCGATGGTCCGCCGTCCGATGATCCCGAACATCTGGCGCCGCCTTGGCTGATCTCGCGCTGGACCAGCGCCTGGGGTCCCGAGACCGCGCGTCTGGTCGCATCGGAAATCGCCAACGAGCCGGCCACCGACCTGTCGCTGAAGGACCCCGCCCTGGCCGAGTCGTGGGCTGAACGCCTCGAGGGCGAGGTGCTGCCCGGCGGAACCTTGCGCCTGGCGCGAAAGGGCGATGTCGCCGCCTGGCCGGGCTTCGAGGAAGGCGGCTGGTGGGTGCAGGACGCCGCCGCCGCCATCCCCGCCCGCCTTTTGAACATCAAGACCGGCGAGACCGCTGTCGACCTGTGCGCCGCGCCCGGCGGCAAAAGCCTGCAGCTGGCCGCCGCCGGCGCGATCGTCACCGCCGTCGACCGTTCAGCCGCCCGGCTGGAACGCCTGACCGACAATTTCCGGCGCATGGCCCTGACCGCCGAGGTCGTGGTCGCCGACGCCGGGGCGTGGGATGATCTGCGCACCTTCGACGCCGTGCTGCTGGACGCCCCCTGCTCTGCCACCGGCACCTTCCGCCGCCATCCCGACGTGCTGTGGGCCGCCCGTCCCGGCGACGTGGCCAGCCTGGCCGGGGTCCAGGCCCGCCTGCTCGACGCCGCCGCCGACAAGACCAAGCCCGGCGGTCGCCTGGTCTATTGCGTCTGCTCGCTGGAACCCGAGGAGGGCGAGGCCCAGGTCGAGGCCTTCCTCGCTCGTCGGCCCGACATGCGCCTGGACCCCATCGCTTCGGGCGAAGCCGGCGCGCCGACCGCCAGCCTGACCGCGCGGGGCACGCTGCGCCTGTTGCCGCATCAGCTGGACGGCGGCCAGGACGGCTTTTTCGCGGCGCGATTCGTCAGGCAGAGCTAAGAGCGCAAGCGCGACAACGCGCTTGCTTGTCCCACGCCGCGACCCCGGTTAAGCCAAGGACATGACCGCCGCACCGCTCATCGCCCCGTCCATCCTCGCCTCCGATTTCGCCAAGCTGGGCGCGGAGGTCGCCGCCATCGAGGCGGCCGGCGCCGACTGGGTGCATGTCGACGTGATGGACGGCCATTTCGTGCCCAACATCACCCTGGGCCCCGACATCGTCAAAGCGATCCGGCCGCACGCCAGCATCCCGTTCGACGTCCACCTGATGATCAGCCCGGCCGATGCGTATCTGGAGGCGTTCCGCGCCGCCGGGGCGGATATCATCAGCATCCACCCCGAAGCCGGGCCGCACCTGCACCGGTCGCTGAAACGCATCCGCGAACTGGGGGCCAAGGCCGGGGTGGTGTTCAACCCCTCCACCTCGATCGACCATGTCGAGTGGATCCTGGAAGACGTCGACCTCTTGCTGGTCATGTCGGTCAATCCGGGCTTTGGCGGCCAGAGCTTCATTCCCGGCCAGCTGCGCAAGGTCGAAGCCCTGCGCCGAATGGTCGACAAGGCCGGCCTCGACATCATCATCGAGGTCGACGGGGGCGTCACCCCGGCCACCGCCCCGCAGTGTGTCGCCGCCGGCGCCACGGCCCTGGTGGCCGGCTCGGCGGTGTTCAAGGGCGGTCCCGGCGCCTATGCCGACAATATCCGCGCGCTGAAAGGCGGCTGATCGCCCTGATGGTGGCCGAACGCTTCGCTCGCGGCTTAGCCAGACTCCCGGCGCTTCCGCGCGGCGGTGTGCTGACGCGAGCGATCGGCGCCAATATCAAGAGCCATGTCGAGCGCGAGTGGTTCGGCTCGCCGCCGCACCGGCTGCTGATCTCCCTGCCCAGGCCGCGCGGCCTGGCGGCCCATCCCCACGATCCCCGCACGGTCGATCCCGAACATGGCCGCAAGATCCTGGCCGGGGTCATGACCCTGTCGGGCGGAGCCCTGCGGCTGGGCGAGGTGGGCGATCCCTTCGACACCCCCAGCCCGACGCGCCGCTTCGCCTTGGCCCTGCACCGGTTCGACTGGCTGCCCGACCTGATCAGCGCGGGCGGGGCGCGCCGCGCCCTGGGCCTGCTGGATGACTGGCGCCGCGTGTTTGGGCGCTGGAACGCCTTTTCCTGGAGCGGCGAGTGCCTGGAGCGGCGGGTGTTCCACCTGGCCTGCGCCGCCCGCGCCATGGCCGCCGAAGGCTCCGACGCCGAGATCGCCGACCTGTCAATGGACCTGGCCCGCCAGGCCCGGCAGCTGTTCAAGGCCTCCGACGCTCCCGAGCGGACGCTGGAGCGGGCCGTGACCGCCACGATCGCCGGCTGCGTACTGTCCGACAAGCCCGGCGACCGCCTGATCGACCAGGGCCTGAAGATCATCGCCCACGAGATCGACCGCATCGTTCTGGGCGACGGCGGCCACGCAAGCCGCTCGCCCGAGGCGGGGCTGGAACTGCTGTTCGACCTGCTGACCCTGGACGACGCCCTGGGCCAGCGCGGGCGCCCCTCGCCCGAAGCGGTCACGCGCGCCATCGATCGCCTGGCCTCGGCGGCGCGGTTCTTCACCCTGGCCGACGGCCAGCTGGCGGCCTTCCACGGCGGCGAGGCCGTGGCCGGCGCCCGCATCGCCGCCGCCCTGGCCCATGACGACGCCGGCCCGCGCCCACCGCACTCGGCCGTCCACAGCGGCTATGAGCGCATGCAGGGCGCCAGCATCCAGGTGATGGCCGACGCCGGGATCCCGGCCATCGGACCCTTGAGCCGCGCCGCCTGCGCCCAGCCCGCCGCCGTCGAGATCGTCTGCGGCAAGGACCGGCTGATCACCTCGTGCGGCTGGAGCCCCGAAGCCGGCGGCGCCCACGCCTTTCGCCTGTCCGACGCCGCCTCGACCCTGTCGGTGGGTGACGGCTCGGCCGGCCGGCCGCTGTCGGGCTTCCGCGCCCACGCCCTGGGCCCGTGGCTGGTCGACGGCGCCACGACCGTCGAGGTCAAGCGCCACGACGCCGACAACGGCGTCTGGCTGGATATCCAGCATGACGGCTGGAGGCGCCTTGGCCTGTCGCACGCCCGCCGCCTGTTCCTGGATATCGCCGCCGACGAACTGCGCGGCGAGGACAGCCTGATCCCCCTCGTTCCCGGCGACGCCCTGGGCCCGCGCCGCTACCTGCCCTTCGCCGCCCGCTTCCACCTGCACCCCGACGCCCGCGCCTCGATCGCCCGCGACGGCAAGAGCGTGCTGATTCGCGGCCCATCCAATGTCGGCTGGTGGCTGAGGAACGACGCGGTCGACGTGGAGATCGCCGCCTCGGCCCACTTCGACCACGGCCAGGCGCGCAAGGCCGGCCAGATCGTGCTCAAGAGCCAGGTGCGGCCGGAAGTCGGAGCGAAGATCCGCTGGAAGCTGACCCGGGCCGAGGGCTAGCCCCCTCGCCACACGGGACAAATTGCCGCAGCAACGGGGTTAGCGAACGGCGTTCAGCCGCTCTAAACCCTTGGCGCTCAACGTAAACATCGTGCGCGCAATGTGAGGCTTCATGATCGCCGGTAACCTGGACCAGACCTCCACCGTGGAGGCCAGCTTGCAGGCCGCGCTCGATGTCATGCCGGAAGGCTTCGTGGTCTTCGACGCCGAAGACCGCTGCGTGTTTTGGAACGCGCGCTATGCCCGCCTCTGGGCCCGCTGGGGCGTCACCCTGACGGCGGGGGCGCGCTTCGAGGACCTGCTGCGCGCGGGCCTGGCCGCCGGTCGCTACCCCGAAGCGGCAGCCGACAGCGAGGCCTGGCTGGCCCAACAGCTTGAGCGCCGCAAACTGGATCACGCAGACAATATCCTCGAAGAGTCCGGCGAGCATCTGCGGTTCGAAAACCGGCGCACGCCCGCCGGCGGTCTGGCCACCACCTGCATCAACATCACCGACCTGCGCCAGCGGGAGGCCGAGGCACTGGCCGCCCAGGGCTTCCTCGACACCGTGATCGAGAACACGCCCGCCATGCTGTTCGTCAAGGACGGGGAAACGGGCCAGTTCCTGCTGGCCAACCGGGCCGCCGAACAGCAGCTTGGCGTGCCGCGCGCCGAACTTCTGGGCAAGAGCGACCAGGACTTCTTCCCCAAGGAACAGGCCGACTATTTCGCCGCCATCGACCGGCAGGTCATCGCGAGCGGCAAGCTGGTCACCATCGACGAAGAGCCGCTCGACACGCCGCACAATGGCCGCCGCTGGCTGCAGACCCGCAAGATCGCCATTCCAGGGGCGGATGGCCGCCACCACCTGCTGGTGATCTGCGAGGACATCACCGAACGCAAGGCCGGCGCTGCGGCCCTGGCCGAGGCGCTGCAGAAGGCCGAGGCCGGCAGCATCGCCAAGAGCGAGTTCCTGGCCAATATGAGCCACGAGATCCGCACGCCCCTGAACGGCGTGGTCGGCATGGCCGAGGTGCTCAGCCGCACCGCCCTGGACGAGGCCCAGCGCGGGATGATGGAGGTCATCCTCAACTCCGGGCGCACGCTGAACATCCTGCTCAGCGATATACTGGACCTGTCAAAGATCGAGGCGGGGGGCCTTGAGCTCTCGGAGGAACCGCTGAACCTGCGCGAGGCGATCACCGCTGCGGTCGCCGTGTTCAGGGCCGTGGCCGAGGACAAGGGCCTGGACTTCCAGCTGACCTTCGCCGACGGTTTCCGCGATCACGTCGTGGGCGACGCCCTGCGGGTTCGCCAGGTGATCGCCAACCTGACCAGCAACGCCGTCAAGTTCACCAGCGCTGGCGCGGTGAAGGTCCTGGCGCACACCCAGGTTCGGGCCGGGGGGCAGATCGACCTGACGGTCTGCGTCGAGGACACCGGCGAGGGCTTCGACGCCGCGACCGGCGACCGCCTGTTCGAGCGCTTCCAGCAGGCTGACGGCTCGGTGACCCGCAAGGTCGGTGGCACGGGGCTGGGCCTGCCGATCGCCCGGCGCCTGGCGCGGCTGATGGGCGGCGACATCGCCTGCGCCGCCCAGCCCGGCATCGGCGCCAGCTTCACCTTCCAGGCCGTGGTCTCGGCAGGTCATGCCAAAGACATCTCGCCCATGGCGGCCGCCTCGACCGAATGGACGCAGGACCGCCGCCTGCGGGTTCTGCTGGCCGAGGACCACCCCACCAGCCAGAAGGTGATCGTCATGATGCTGGCCGACGCGGCCGACGTCACGGTCGCCGCCGATGGCCGGGCCGCCATCGAGGCCTTCGATCGCGAGGCCTATGACGTGGTGCTGATGGACACCCAGATGCCGGTTCTGGACGGCCTGGCCGCCATCACCCAGATCCGCGCCAGGGAACGCGCGCGCAACGTCAAACGCACGCCGATCATCTCCCTGACCGCCAACGCCATGCCGCATCAGGTCAAGGCCTGCCTGGACGCCGGCGCCGATCTGCATCTGGCCAAGCCAATCAGCATCCAGGGCCTGTTCACCGGCCTCGCCACCGCCATGGAGACGGCCTCCTAGATCGCGGCGTGGCGGGTCAGGCAAAACAACGCCTCGACCGCCGGATCCACCGCCCACCCTCTGCACCCGTCGCAGGGCAAGAGCGCCGCAGGCGCGGAGCGGCCAGTGGCCCGGCCGGACTCCAGCTGCTAAGGCAAAATCCATGCTGACCGATCCGTTCTTTTACGCCGTCGCCATCCCGGCCGTGATCCTGCTGGGCCTGGCCAAGGGCGGGTTTGCGGGGATCGGGGTGGTGGCAACGCCACTGCTGGCCCTGGCCATCTCTCCGGTGCTGGCCGCGGCCATCCTGCTGCCGATCCTGATCGTGCAGGACGTCGTCAGCGTCTGGGCGTTCCGCAAGACCTGGGACAGCGGCCTGCTGAAGCTGATGCTGCCGGCCGCCGCTGTCGGCATCTTTCTGGGCTGGGCGCTGGCGGCCTTCGTCTCGCCGGCGGCGGTCGAGCTGGCGGTGGGGCTGATCTCGATCGTCTTCGCCCTGCAGCGCCTGTGGGCCGAGCGGGCGGTCAAGGTCGCCGCGCAGGTGGCCGCCACAGCGGGCCGGCCGTGGCTGGGGGCCCTGTGCGGCCTGACGGCGGGCTTCACCAGCCAGATCGCCCATGCCGGCGGGCCGCCGTTCCAGATCTATGTTCTGCCGCGCCGCCTGCCGCGCGACGACTTCATCGGCACCAGCGCCATCTTCTTCGCCGTGGTCAACTGGATGAAGGTTCCGGCCTATATCGCCCTGGGCCAGCTCACGCCCAAGGTGCTGGCCACCGCCGGCGTGCTGCTGCCGCTGGCCATCGCCTCGACCTGGGCCGGGGTGTGGCTGGTGCGGCGGGTGCCCGCAGAGGGTTTCTATCGCGTGATCTATGTCCTTTTGGTCGCGGTCGGCGGAAAGCTGGTCTTCGATGGAGCCAGCGCTCTGCTTTCCTGACGACCGCCCGCCCTATCGGCGCCATGATGATCGTCGTTCATACGTCACTCGCTGCGGTTAGACTGGGACCATGACCGACATCACCACCCACTATCCGACCGCCGGCGCCAAATGTGCGGACCTGATTGTCCATCTGGCCGGCCTGGCCTGCGCCCTGTTGGGCGGCGGCATCCTGCTGGGCCTGGCCTTCGGCATAGGCGACCTGAAACAGGTGGCGGCGGTGTCGATCTATACGGTCGGCCTGATCCTGATGCTGTCGCTGTCGACGGCCTACAACTTCGCCAAGGCCCGCTGGCGGCCCTTGCTGCGGCGTTTCGACCATGCCGGCATCTTCGTGATGATCGCCGCCTCCTACACCCCCTTCACCACCCAGAACCTGACCGGCTGGTGGGCGATCGGCATGACCACGGCGGTATGGACCGTCGCCACGGTCGGCGTGCTGGCAAAGCTGCTGCTGCCGGGCCTGGACAAGCGCTTCTGGGTCGGCCTGTACCTGGCCCTGGGCTGGCTGGTGCTGGTGGCCATCAAGCCGATGATCGACGGCCTGTCCTGGCCGGCCCTGCTGCTGCTGGCCATCGGCGGCATCGTCTATTCGACCGGCACGATCTTCTATCTGATGCGCCGTCTGAAGTTCCGCCGCGCCATCTGGCATGGCCATGTCGTCGGCGGGGCCGGACTGCACTATGCCGCCGTGCTAGTCGGCGTGGTTCTGACCGGCTCGCACGCGTGAGGCCGGCTTGAGTCGGAAGTCGGAGGCCAAGACCACCGTACAGAGCCTGTTTGCCGACTGGTGGACGGGCGACCCCCTGCGGGGCAAGCGCCTGGCGACCCCGCCGGCCGACCAACTGGCCGAGATCGTCGATTTTCCCGGCGTGCGTCTGACAGCCGATCAGGCCGACCAGGCCCTGAACGCCGTCGCCGACCGCCTGACCCCGACCCGCTCACTGCTGGGGCGCGCCGACTTCAACATCCTGGCCCTGTCGGGCGGCGCCTCCGGCGGCGCCTATGGGGCGGGCGTGCTGACAGGCCTGTCCAAGGCCGGCGCGCGACCCGAATTCGCCATTGTCACCGGGGTCAGCACCGGAGCCCTGATCGCGCCCCTGGCCTTTCTGGGCTCGGCCTGGGACGAGCGCCTGACCGACTCCTATGTCGGCGGGTACGCGGCCGATCTGCTCAGCATCAAAGGCTTCGCCGGCGGCCTGGGAGCTGGCCTGTTCAAGGGCGAGGGCCTGGAGGCGCTGGTCTGGCCGTTCATCGACGAGGTGGTGGTCGAGGCCGTGGCCCGCGAGCACGCCCGGGGCCGTCGCCTGCTGATCGCCACCACCAATCTCGACAACCAGAAGGCCGTCATCTGGGACATGGGCGCGATCGCCAGCCGCGGCGGCGAGGCCGCCCTGCAGCTGTTTCGCGACGTCATGCTGGCCTCGGCCTCGGTGCCGGGCCTGTTCCCAGCCAAGCTGTTCACGGTCGAGGCGGGTGGCGAGCGCTATCAGGAAATGCATGTCGATGGCGGTGTCGCCGCGCCGCTGTTCCTGATGCCCGACGCCCTGCTCCATTGGCGCAGCCTGGGCCAGCGCCTGAGGCGCGGCAGGGTCTATGTGATCGTCAACACGGTGCTGGACCCATCGCCGCGCTCGACCCCGGCCGGGGTGGCTTCGATCATGGTGCGCGGCTTCGAGACCATGCTGCGGTTTTCCTACCGGCAGGCGCTCAGCCTGGCCGCCGGTTTCTGCGCGCGCCACAATCTGCCGCTCAGCGTCGCCTCGATCCCGTCGAGCTTCGACAATCTGAACATGCTGAAATTCGACACCGCGACCATGCGCGCCATCTTCGATGAGGCCGAGCGCCTGGCCATGGCCGGCAGCGTCTGGGCCAGCCCCTCACCCGAGCCCACCGGCTGGCGGGGCCTGTTCCGGCGTCAGCCCGCCCGGGCCGACATCGACCCCGGTCCGACCGACGTTCTGGAATAACCGACCCGGCGGCTCAGGCCTTTTTCAGATGGCGGGCGCGCAGCTTGTCCACATTGGGCGGATCGCTGCGGAAGTCGGACACCAGGCCCAGGCGGGCATTGCACGACGGGCAGCGGACGGAGTCTTCGTCGGCGAGGTCGGGCGAGGGATCAAAACGGGCGCCGCACGGCTTGCATTTCCAGTCGCCCACGGCCGGAGGCGGCGGAGGCGGGGGTTCGGGCATGACCGGGCGCGCCGGGCGGACGATGCGCTCCAGCGGTTTTGGGCCTCCGGGCGCGGCGACGCCGCTCTTGAGGCTCAGGATCTTGCGGCGCGGGGGCTCGCTGTCGGTCATGTCGTCAGACGGTTCGTGGACGGGATCGGCGCTAGCTGCATGATCGCGGCCCGAAACTCAAGCGCAGAGGCCCTACCAGTGCGGTTTCAGGCTGAAAGACAGGGCCACCATCGAGTCCTTCTGGGTCGCCATGCCCATGATGACGTCCTTGGCCTTCATCTCGCGACGAATATAGCCGACCGACGCCTGCATCGGGCCCTTGCGCCAAGCCACACCGGCCTGGGCGTCGCCGATCAGCTTGCTGTTGACGTCCGAGCTCATGCCGGCCCGGCTCCAGTCGCCGTTCTGGCCGCGCAGCATGTTCAGGCCCACGGCCCGGCCGCTGGCGGCGGCGAACACATACCAGCGCCCGCGTGGGCCAAAGGCCTCGTTACCGTCGCGCAGACCCAGGGAGTCGCTGACCCGGTCCTCGACATTCTTGCCCAGGCGCACCGTGGCGCCGGCCTCGGCCGAACCGCCCGCGTCGCCAAAGCCGAAGCCGGCATGGGGCGAGAAATCCAGGGCGTACTTGCCGGCCGCCAGCTTGACGGCCGAGGGCCAGCCGCGCGTCAGGGTCACGTCGATGTTTTCAGCGTCGAAGGCCTGGGCGTCGGGGCGGACCAGGCTCAGGGGCGCGATAGCGGCGTTGCGGGCCACAGCGGCGACCGAGACGCGCACCGAGTCCACTGCGCCGCCGTCCGTCTGGCCGACCACAAAAGCGTTCGAGCGCCAGCTCACCGGCCCTCGGCCGTCATAATAGCGGTCGGCGTCCAGCAGGCGCACATCCCCGAAGGTCGCGGCGGGCGAGAGCGCGAACTGCCCCTCGACGCGGGCCTGGTGCGACTCGACCTCGCGCGGCGCGAAGCCAACGGCGGCCGTGTCGGTCGGCTGGACATCCTTGAGGCTCAGCTTCAGGGGCTCGGCCGTCGGCGCGTTCAGCTGGAAACCGAGGGCGGCCCTGTCGGACGCCAAGACCGTCTTTGAGGGCTTGGATGGAGGGGCCTTGGAGGCCTTCGGCGCGGCGAGGGCGACGGATAAGGGCGACCCCGTCATGACCAGGGTCATGACCGTCAGGCAGAGCGCGGAACGTCCCGTTTCCCTGATCCGCACGGCGGATTCCCCAATCCCAATTGACGTGAGCCTATCCCGTAATTCGCGACTGTCCAGCGTGACGAAAGCCCGCAGGGTTAACAGCGTGACCCCCAAAGGGTTCCCAAAACGCAAACGGCGGCGAGGGTTTTGCCCTCGCCGCCGCTTAACCATCTTGCAGATTTATCCCGCCTATTGGCAGGCGAGGCATTCCTCGTAGTCCGTCTTCTCGGCGATATCGAAACCGCCGGTCGGCTCGACCGCGAATTCGGAACCGGCATAGGAGGCGCGCTGCACCGACTTGGAGCGCAGATAATACAGCGACTTCACGCCGCGCTCCCAAGCCTGCCAGTGCAGCATGTGCAGGTCCCACTTGTCGACATCGCCCGGCAGGAAGATGTTGACCGACTGGCTCTGGCAGATTTCCGGCGTGCGATCGGCGGCCAATTCGACCACCCAGCGCTGATCCAGTTCAAAGGCGGTCTTGTAGACGTCCTTGTCGTCCTGGCTCAGGAAGTCCAGGTGCTGGACCGAGCCCTCGTTCTCCAGGATCGTGCCCCACACCGCGTCGGTGTTGTGGCCCTTCTCGTCGAGCAGCTTTTCCAGATAGGGGTTCTTGACCGCGAACGACCCCGACAGGGTCTTGTGCGTATAGATATTGGCCGGGATCGGCTCGATGCCCGCCGAGGTGCCGCCGCAGATGATCGAGATCGAGGCGGTCGGGGCGATGGCCAGCTTGTGCGAGAAACGCTCCATCGAGCCACGATCGGCGGCGTCGGGGCACGGGCCCTTCTCCTGGCCGATGGTGATCGAGGCCTTGTCGGCCTCGCGGCGCAGGTGCTTGAACATCCGCATGTTCCAGCTCTTGGCCAGGGCGCTTTCGAACGGCACGTTCTGGCTCTGCAGGAAGCTGTGGAAGCCCATCAGGCCCAGGCCCACCGAACGCTCGCGCATGGCGGCGTAGGCGGCGGTGGCGGCGGCGTCCGGCGCGCGGTCGATGAAGTCCTGCAGGACGTTGTCGAGGAAGCGCATGATGTCCTCGATGAACATCGGCTGGTCGCGCCACTCCATGAAGGTCTCGGCATTGACCGACGACAGGCAGCAGACGGCCGTGCGGTCATTGCCCAGGTGGTCGACGCCGGTGTGCAGCATGATCTCGCTGCACAGGTTGGACTGGCGCACGCTCAGGCCCAGCTCGCGCTGGTGCTGGGGCATGGCCCGGTTCACGGTGTCGGAGAAGATCAGGTAGGGCTCGCCGGTCTGCAGGCGCAGCTCCAGCACTTTCTGCCACAGAGAGCGGGCGTCGACCTCGCGCAGCACTTCATTGGTCTTGGGCGAGCGCAGGCCAAACTTCAGGCCATCGCGGACCGCGTGCATGAACTCGTCGCTGATCGAGATGCCGTGGTGCAGGTTCAGGGACTTGCGGTTGAAGTCGCCCGACGCCTTGCGGATTTCCAGGAACTCTTCGATTTCCGGGTGGTGGATGTCCAGATAGACGGCCGCCGAACCGCGGCGCAGCGAGCCCTGGCTGATCGCCAGGGTCAGGCTGTCCATCACGCGGATGAAGGGGATGATGCCGCTGGTCTGGCCCTGGCCCTTGACCTTCTCGCCGATCGACCGGACGCCGCCCCAATAGGTGCCGATGCCGCCGCCATTGGCCGCCAGCCAGACGTTCTCGTTCCAGACGCTGAGGATACCGTCCAGGCTGTCGGAGACCGAGTTCAGGAAGCAGCTGATCGGCAGGCCGCGCTCGGCGCCGCCATTGCTGAGCACCGGGGTCGAGGGCATGAACCACAGCTGGCTCATATAGTCATAGACGCGTTGTGCGTGGTCGGCGTCGTCAGCGAAAGCCGTCGACACCCGCGCGAACATGTCCTGATAGGATTCGCCCGGCAGCAGATAGCGATCTTCCAGGGTGGTCTTGCCGAAATCGGTCAGCAGGGCGTCGCGCGAGCGATCGACCTGAACCTTGCGCACCAGCGCCAATTTCGGACGCTCGGAAGCCCGCATGCCCTCGGTGCGACCCTGGGGGACCGCAGTCATCTTCGCCGCTTCACTGCCGTTCATGACCAAAATCCATAATCAATCAGCGTGTTCCGGAGAAGGAAACGCCCCGCCCAGCCGCTACATCTTGTGGCCGAGGAGCCCCCTCAGCCCACATATGGGGCCACAGTGGCTAATGACTCGTCAACGCCCCGGCGGCGAGTTTTTCGTTAACAAGCTGTGAACGGCTCCAACTTAGCGGGCAGGATCAAGGGGTTGCCAGCGCCAACTTTTTTCAGCTGCGACAGACGGTCACAAGTCGGGTCAAGCGATCCGCCCCCGGACTTCGACATCCGCCCACAGCTTGGCCCATAGGCGCCTTCAGGTGATCACGCGCGCGGCCCTGAGGGCGGTCGGCGGGGTCTGGCCCGCCCGCACCCGCCGCAGCCCAGATGGAGGGCGTACAGCGCAAAAGAAAAGGGCCCGGCGTCGCCGCCAGGCCCTTCCCAGATCAAGTTGATCTAGATCTTAGAAGTTGATCGAGATCGTGGAACGGCGGTTCAGCGGTTCCTTCACACCATCGCCGGTGGCGACGGCGGGGGCGCTTTCGCCCTTCCAGTCGACGGCCAGGGTGTCCTGGACGACGCCCAGACCAACCAGAGCGTCAGCAACGGCCTTTGCACGACGCTCCGACAGGCGGGCGTTGTACTTCGGCGAACCCGAGGTGTCGGTGTGACCGACGACCACCAGCTTCGTCGCCTTGCCGGCGTTGGCGTAGTTCGCAGCTTCCGAAACCACCGACTGGGCTTCCGGCGTCAGCACGTACTGATCGAACGGGAAGTAGACGATGAACTCGCGAGCCTCATACGCCGGCGGAGGCGGCGGGGGAGGCGGCGGGGGCGGAGGCGGGGGCGGCGGGGGGGGAGGCGGCGGCGGGGGCGGCGGGGGCGGCGGGGCCGGCGGGGCGGCGAAGGAGTAGCGGAGACCGACGGTCACCGATTGGTCCTTGTACTGGCCACCGAAAGTGCCCGGCTGCAGAGCGCCTGCGGAACCCGTCGACAGCCACTCAGTGTCGTAGCCGGCGAGATAACGATAGGTGACGTCGATCTTCAGCTTGTCGGTTGCCTTGATCGAGGCGCCGGCCAGAGCTTGCCAGGCGATCGACGTGTCGTCGTCGTCAACGCTGAGGTTCTGGATGGCCGGGTTGCTGGCCGAGATCGGGGCCTGAACGCCGCTGAACTGGCCCAGGGCCTTCACGTCAACGCGATTGAGGCCGAGGCCAGCGCCGACGAAGGGGTTGATCCAGGCGTCCGGGGCGAAGTCGTACAGGACGTTCGCCATCAGGGTCCAGGAGTCGATCGAGCCGTCCGGCGAGCCGCACGTCGGAGCGGCCGCAGTGCGGATCACGCCGGGGGTGCAGAGGCCACGGGGCTGCTGGCGAACGGCGTTGCCGCGAACCGAGGTCAGATCGCCGGGGCGATAGCCGCCTTCGAGTTCAGCGCGCCAGTTCGGGGTGAACTGGTAGCCGAGACGAACGAAGCCGGTCCAATCCTTATCGGCGGCCCACTGCCAGTGATAGTTGGCGTTGTCCGGAGCCCGCAGGCTGGACTCGGTGCCGATGGCGGTCGGGAAGTGGTAGCCCAGGTCGACCGCGCCGTACCAGCCGGTCTCTTGAGCGGAGACGCTCGACGCGGCGCAAACCGCAGCCAGAGCGACTCCCGCCAGGAGTTTGAATTTCATATCAAGAGCCCTCTATTGCCCTGCTCCGGCCGAAAACGACCGAGCATCGTTATACCAAGGCGAACGTCCCGGGAAAGTGTCAGCAAAGCCACACTCGTCAGGTTTCGCTGACCTGGATATGCGCTCCAGGAAGCCAAACAAGACCGCCCCACAAAATCAACTTCCGAGCGTATAGGCCGAAATCTTCCGCTGGGAGCGCCAGTCTGTTGGTTCGCACGTGAAACCGGGTCGCGCAAGGGCTTGGTGCATGAAAAGGTGGCGCTTTGTCGCAGTACGGCCACACCTATGCTGTTGTTCGCGCGCCACGGGAAGATTCGGCCAGGCGCGACCCGCGGCGCCCACCGGGGCCAGGCGCCGCTATCGCAGCGACGCGTCCCTCAGCCGCCGGCGACGACCGCCCAGGGCGTCGGGACGGTTCAGCGCCTTGCGATATTCGTCGCGGCGCTCGTGGATCGAGGCGATGACCAGGCCCATCGGCACGCCGATATCGACCAGCACCGCCTCGGACAGCTGCAGGCTGGCCTCGATGGTCTCGGGCACGGCGTCGGTGGCGCCCAGCTCATAGAGGCGCGCGGCATGGCGCGCGTCGCGGGCGCGGGCGACGATGGTCAGGTCAGGCCGCGCGCCGCGGGCGGCGGCGACCACCGCCTCTGCGGCTTCCGGCGCGTCCATGGTCACGACCACCGCGCGGGCGGTGGCCAGCCCGCAACGCTCAAGGAGCTCCAGTCGAGCGGCGTCGCCATAATAGACGCGGCTGCCATTGCGCCGCCCCTGCTCCACCAGCCGGGCGTCGCGCTCGACGGCGATCCAGGGCAGGTCGTGGCGGCCCAGCATCTCGCCGACCAGCTTGCCGACCCGGCCATAGCCGATCACCAGCACCTGGCCGGACGGCTCGGGACCGACCCGATCGGGCTCATCGGCCTGGCCCTGGCCAAGGGGCGCTTCGGACGTCCTGGCGACGGCGGCCTTGCGACCCAGGTGCGCGCCCAGGGCGGCCAGGGCCGGGATCAGGAACATGGTCAGGGTGGCCGAAACCAGCACCGCCTGGCCCACCGCGCGCGGCACGACCTGCGCGCCCATGGCGTTGTCGAGAATGACGAAGGCGAACTCGCCGCCCGCCGCCAGGATCAGGGCCGCCTCGGCCGAGGCCTTGGTCCCCAGCTTCATGGCCAGGCCCAGGCCGAACACCATGGCCGCCTTGACCACCAGAAGGCCGATGGCGACGCCCAGGATCAGCGCGGGCTTGGCGACCAGCAGCGACAGGTCCAGGCGAATGCCCAGCGACACGAAGAACAGACTCAGCAGCAGGCCCTTGAACGGCTCGATCTTGACCTCGACCTCGTGGCGATACTCGGTCTCGGCCAGCAGCACCCCGGCCACGAAGGCGCCCAGGGCCATCGACAGGCCCGACAGGGCGCTGACCATGCCGGCGCCGATGATCACCAGCAGGCAGGCGGCCATGAACATCTCTTCGCTCTTGGCCTTGGCGACGGACTTGAGCATCGGCCGCAGGAACAGGCGCCCCGCCAGGACGATGGCCGCCAGGCCCGCAGCGGCCGGGGCCAAGGCCAGCAGGTCCTTGAGCGCAAAGGCGCCGTCGCCGCGTCCCAGAATGGTCAGGGTGATCAGGATCGGGGCGACGGCCAGATCCTGGAACAGCAGCACCGAGAAGGTCGCCCGTCCGCCGTCGGAATGCAGCCTTCGCCGCTCGGCCAGCACCGGCACGGCGATGGCGGTGGACGACAGGGTCAGGGCGGCCCCGATCACCAGGGCCGCGACAGGCGGCTGGCCCAGGGCCATGGCCGCCAGGCCAAGGGCGACCGAGCAGCCGATCATCTGGGCCGCGCCCAGGCCAAACACCAGCTTGCGCATCAGGCGCAGCCGCTCCCACGACAGCTCCAACCCGATCATGAACAGCAGGAAGACGACACCGAACTCGGCCAGCTGGGCGATTTCGTCGGGATTGTCGACGGTGACGTAGTCGAGCCACGGGGCGACATGGATGAAGCGTCCAAGCCCGTAGGGCCCCAGGATCACGCCCGCCAGCAGGAAGCCTAGGATCGGATTGATCTTCAGCCGCTTGAAGATCGGCGCGACGACGCCTGCGGTGGCCAGGAACAGGACCAGGTCCTTGTAGTCCGCTGGTGAAACCTCGTGCTGCACGCGCGCTCCTCTTTCTCCGCCTAGCTTGCCAGTTTCAGCCTGACGCCCGCCCCGGCGTCTCCCGGTGCGCTGCCCGGCGCGATCAGCATGACCCCACCCGCCTCGAAAGCCACGATCAGAAGGCGTTCGGTGCTATGGTGCAACGCATGACGCTCGGTTTCGAAGTCCTTGACCGTGCTGCGCGACACCCCCGCCCGATCGGCGAGCTCGCCTTGCGACCAGCTGAGCAGGCCGCGGGCGCCCCGACACTGGGCCGGCAGGAGAATTTTTGCGTGTGGCATCTGGCAGATCCGGGGCTCGTCACCCATATTGGTTGAATACGACCGAAAATGTTGACCGTCAAGGAGAGCCTTTGCACCATACCTCGCTGATCGTCACCATCGTCGCGGGTCTGGGGCTGGCCTTCGTATTCGGCGCCCTCGCCAATCGGCTGAAGCTGCCGGTGCTCGTCGGCTATCTGGTGGCCGGCGTGATGGTCGGGCCGTTCACGCCCGGCTATGTCGCCGATCAGGAGCTGGCGCCGCAGCTGGCCGAGATCGGCGTGATCCTGCTGATGTTCGGCGTGGGGCTGCACTTTTCGCTCAAAGACCTGATGGCGGTGCGCAAGATCGCCATACCCGGGGCCGTGGTGCAGATCGTCGCCGCCACGGTGATGGGCCTGGGCCTGGCGCTCGCCCTGGGCTGGACCGTCGGAGGGGGGATCGTCTTTGGCCTGGCCCTGTCGGTCGCCTCGACCGTGGTGCTGCTGCGCGCCCTGCAGGAGCGGCGGCTGGTCGAGACCGGGCGTGGCAAGATCGCCGTCGGCTGGCTGATCGTCGAGGACCTGGCCATGGTGCTGGCCCTGGTGCTGCTGCCCGCCCTCTCCGGAATGCTGGGCGGTGAGGCCGCCGCCCCCGGTCCCGGCGGCGTGGCCGGCGCCTTCGCCATCACCATCGGCAAGGTGGCAGCCTTCGTCGCCTTCATGCTGATCGTCGGCCGCCGCGTGATCCCGTGGATCCTGCACCGCGTCGCCCATACCGGCTCGCGCGAGCTATTCCGTCTGGGCGTGCTGGCCATGGCGCTGGGCGTCGCCTTCGGCTCGGCGGCGCTGTTTGGCGTGTCGTTCGCCCTGGGGGCCTTCTTCGCCGGCATGATCATGGCCGAGAGCGAACTGTCCCAGCAGGCCGCCAACGAGACCCTGCCCCTGCGCGACGCCTTTGCGGTGCTGTTCTTCGTCTCGATCGGCATGCTGTTCGACCCGATGGTGCTGATCCGCGAACCGCTGGCCGTGCTGGCCACCTTGGCGATCATCGTGGTGGGCAAGTCGATCGCCGCCCTGATCATCGTGCTGGCCTTCCGCCGACCGATGAGCACGGCCCTGACGATCTCGGTCAGCCTGGCCCAGATCGGCGAGTTCTCGTTCATCCTGGCGGGGCTGGGCGTGTCGCTGAAGCTGCTGCCGGAAGCGGGCCGCGACCTGATCCTGGCCGGCGCCATCCTGTCGATCCTGCTCAATCCGTTGCTGTTCGTGATCCTCGACCGCTTCCTGCCCCGGATGCTCGCCCGCGAGCGCGAGGCGGCCGGCGAGCCGCCGCAGGTCGCCGCAGCCCGGCCTCACGCCCTGCTGGTCGGCTATGGCCGGGTCGGCAAGCGGGTGGCCGTGGGCCTGAAGGGCCGCACGCCGCTGGTGGTCATCGAAGCCGACCCCGAGCGCGCCGCCGAACTGCGCGCCGCCGGCTTCGAGGTGGTCAACGGCAATGCGGTGCTGCCCGAGGTGCTGCTGAAGGCCGGCCTGGCCAGGGCCACCCACCTGTTCGTCGCCGTGCCCAGCCCGTTCGAGGCCGCCCGGATTATCGAACAGGCCCGCGCCGCCAACCCCAAGGCCGAGATCATTACCCGGGCCTATACCGACGCCGACGTCGAGCTGCTGAAAAGCATGGGCGCCAACCACGCCCTGGTGGGCGAGGACGAGATCGCCAAGGGCATGCTGGCCCGCGCGCCGAAGAAGAAGCCGGTCGCGGCGGCGGGTGGGCATTAGGAGAGCTGGATTTGGCTCTTAGGCAACCTTGGGAAGGTCCGCTTGGGGCCAGTGAACATCACGTTCGCAATGATGGGGTCAGGTATTCGAGTCCCCTAAGCACCACCCATCCCGAGTAGCGCCAGATAGGGAGCTGATCCTGCTTGGCCGCTGCCGCACACAAACCTGACAGCCCCGTCCGCCCTGAGGCAACAGTTCGCCGGGCTGCATCGCCGTTCACCGATCAAGCCATGCCATTGACCGAGCCTGGGTTGACGGGCGTGCAGCGAACGGGTCAACCGACGCCACGACCAGCCCATCCCTCAGCCAACGTGCCGTTCCGCCTGATCCGCGATTGCGGCCGGTCCCCCCGAGCTCTGGATAGCCAAAAGAATGCTGAAGACTATTTCCGCCGCAATCGGCCTGATTGCGATCATGGGCGGCCTTGCCAATAGCGCAAACGCCCAGACGACGCAGATCTCAGACGCGGACAGCAAGACCGCCGCGATTGAACGCCTGGTTCAAAGCGAGATGGCGTCCCGCCGTATTCCGGGGCTCCAGCTGGCGATCGTGAAAAACGGCAAAATCATCTTCAAGGGCGCTTACGGCCAGTCCGACCTCGAGACCGCCAAGCCTGTCACGGACCGCACGGTTTTCGGTATCAATTCGATCAGCAAGGCCTTCACCGGCGTCGCGGCGATGCAGCTTGTCGAGGCCGGCAAGCTCGATCTCGATGCCTCGGTGACGCAATATCTCGAAGAGCTGCCGCCCTCGTGGAAACCGATCACGGTCCGCCAGATCCTGACGCACACATCAGGCCTGCCCGAGATCATCGACGACAACACGCGGCTGATCGACGGCGCCGAGCCCGACGCCGCCTGGGCCAAGGTCCAGACCCTTCCCCTGCGATATGCGCCCGGCACGCAGTATGCCTACAATCAGACCGGCTATGCCCTGATGGGCAAGATCATCGAGAAGCTCTCGGGCAAGCGCTTCGTTGATGTCGTGCGCGAGGGGCAGTTCAACGCGGCGGGCATGGCGCACGCCCGCTTTGGAAACACGGCCGACACCGTGCCCGAGCTGGCCCGGCTCTACACCTATCTGACGCTGCAGATCACGGACATGAGGACCGTCGGCGTCGAGCGCAGCGAGACCCCGCTTGCGCGCCAGGAGGTGTGGCCGGCCTATATGCATCCCACCGCAGGCGTTCAGGCCACGGCCACAGATCTGGCCGCATGGGTTATCGCGCTGCAGAAGCGGCAATTGGTCAGCGAAAAGGGCCTCGAGCAGCTCTGGACACCGCAGCAACTGCCCGACGGAAGCTATCGCGGCTTCAACAAGACCATCAATGGCTATGGACTAGGCTGGCCGGTCATTCGCCGCGCGGAACACCCCGCGATCACGCCCACGGGCGGCAATCGCGCGGCCATCTTCATCTACCCCAAGGATGACCTTACGGTGATCGTTCTGACGAACCTGCTGGGCGCTTCGCCCCACAGTTTTGTCGACAGGATTGCGTCGCAATACATCCCCGCTCTCGCTGTCGACAACTGACGATAGCGTCTCGTCGCGAGCGCGGCCGGATGGGCGGTTGGCACAAGCCGATCGGTTCAAGGCAGGGCGCCGTCACTCTGACGCCCGGTGGCGGGACCCTTCAGGTTTGGGCCCCGAGAACGCCTATGCACTCGCGGCGAAATTGTTGGAGGAACGTGGTGCGCGTGGCGTAGTCAGGAACGCTGATGGCGCCCTGCCCGCGCGACCGTGGCCCGTTGTCACAGCCCCGGCGGCGGCTCGGCTGTGTCATGGCGCAATTGTAGGCCCAACGCCCAACGGTTCTGAAAGCCCGGCCAGTAGCCGGCGCTCGCCGGATCCGACGGGGAGGCATAGAGGCCCTCTGTGGGCGCGCCTTGGCCGACGCGCCAGACGCCGTCCGCCGCCTTGGGCGTCGGCGCGGTCAGATAGCTTCCGTGGGCTTTGTCGCCTTTCAGATGCGCGTCGAGGAAGGCGGTGATGAAGTGACGGTTGATCGCCAGGATTCGATCGCGACGCCAGACCGGCTCTTCGAAGCGCACGACCGATTGATAGTCGCTGATTAGGCTGGGCGGCGTGCCGTCGCGAGCGATATTGTGCCGCGCGTTCTCGTAGACGAGGAGAGTGCGGTCGGCGCCCCGCATTGCGCCGTACAGCCAGGCGACGCCATCGGCGTAACCACTGACGTCGTCACGATCACCAACGATCAGCAGGCTTGGGACCGTGATCCTGGCCAGGCTGTCGGCCGTCCAGGCGCGCAGCGGCGGCGCACCGCCCCAGGGCGCGAAAGCCACCATCGCCTTGACGCCCTTGGGCGTGTTCGCGGTGAAGTCCCGATTGTCGGTGGTGAAGGGTTGGAGCAGGCCCCCAGGCGCGACCTTGGCGAGCGGGCCGTTCGGATCCAGCCCCGCGCCCATGGTCGCCAGCGCTCCGAAGCCGCCCATAGAGTAGCCGATCAAGGCGATGTTGCCCGGATCATAGACGTTTCGCAGGGCCCCTTCTCCGGCGGTCTTGGTAAGGGCTTCGATGACGAACCTTTGTTCGGCGACGCGCGTGATCACCGTCGTGGCGAACGACAGCTGCGGCGCGGCCAGGGTGACCGGCTCAAGATCGTGATGGTCGATCGAAGCCACGACATAGCCCTTGGAGGCAAGGTTCTCGGCCAGGTCGCTGAAGCTGGTCGCCCAGTTGCGATAGCCGTGCGAGATCACCACCAACGGAAAGGCCTGGCCGCGCACCGGCTTGGCGTCGGGATAGGCCCCGCCGACCTTGTAGGGGACCTGGGCGGCGACTTCGCCCGCCGCGGGCTTGTCTGGCATGGTGTAGCGCACGGTGGCGGCGCCGGCCGTCGGGCGGGTAGCGGGGTACCAGATGGTCAGCGGCAGGACGCGATCACCGCGCACCAGCTTACCGGCGGCCAGATCGCTGGCCACAAGGTCCGGCTGGTCCTTTTCCGTCAGGGTCTGGGTGATCACGCCGACTGGGTAGGCGCCGGCCGCCGCCAAGGCGGGACCATCGGAGACAATCTCCCGCGCCAGGGCCGCGCTGGGCGCGGAGAACAGGAGGAAAAGCAGCAGGCCCGTCGGGAACTTCATAATGGCGCCTCTCGTACGCTTACTGGCGGCGCGATTCGCCGGCTCGGTTCGCGAAGCGGCATAGCCGAAGGCCAAGACAGGTTTGTCACGGTCACCCGGCGATCGATTGACGCGCCTTGGCCCGTCAGCAGTCACTAGAAGCAAAGCTTTCAAGCGACTCTCACGGACGCATCGCGAATTCGCAGCCTACCGGCTCTGAACGTCCGAAGTTTGTAAAGGCGCCAAGGTCTGCATGTGGCGCATACCACCAGCCGGCAAAAACCAAACACACCCCAATTGACCCCGCACACGCCAGCGCCTAGTCACCCCAGACCATGACCGCCCGTCGCGCCAGATCCGGCCCTACCCTGCTCGTCGCCCTGCTGGCGGCGCTCGCGGTGCTGGCCCAGACCCTGGTTCCGGCCGTCGCCATGGCCCGCTCGACCAGCGCGGGCGAGGCGATCATCATCTGTACCGCCGAGGGCGCCAAGCTGGTCAAGGTGGGCGGCGAAGAGCCGGCTCCCAGCAAGATCTTCGGCGGCTTCAAGTGCGGCCAGTGCGTGGCCGCCAGCCTGGCCGCCATCACCCCCGACCCCGCCGCCACCATCGCGCCCGTGCGCTATGCCGTCCGCCTGGAAGTCGCCGTCGTGCGCACCCTGGGCGTTCGCGGCCATGCCCGCGCGCCGCCCCGTCCGCCCGGACAGGGGCCACCCGCCAACCTGAACGCCTGACCCAAAGCCTGCGCTGCGGCTGACGCCGCCCGCGCGTCTCGTCACGTTTTCAGGACTGCAATTCTCATGACCGTCACTTTTCGCCGCGCCCTCCTGCTGGGCGCCGCCGCCCTTTGCCTGTCGCCTGCTGCTCACGCCGCCGACGCCAACCAGACCCAGATCGACTCGGTGCTGGTCACCGCCCGGCCCGATCCCGAAGACCCGCCCGCCGTGGCCCAGGCCCGCAAGCGCCTGTCGGAAACCCCCGGCGCAGTGGCCGTGATCTCGTCGGAAGCCTATGCAAACCGCTTCGCCCTGGGCCTCAACGACACCGTCCGCGACGTGCCCGGCGTGTTCGCCCAGAAGAAGTTCGGCGAAGACACCCGCCTGTCGATCCGGGGCTCGGGCATCGGCAACGCCAACCACAATCGCGGCACCCTGCTGGCCCAGGACGGCGTGCCCCTGAACGAAGCCGACGGCTATGGCGACTATCAGCTGATCGACCCGCTGCTGGCCCGCTACACCGAGGTCTACAAGGGCGGCAACGCCCTGCGCTTTGGCGGGGCCCTGCTGGGCGGGGCGATCAATTTCGTGACGCCGACGGGCAAGACGGCCGGGGCCGACAACCTGGTGCGGGTCGAGGGCGGCTCCTTCGGCACGGCCCGCCTGCATGGCGAGGTGGCGCGGCAGTTCGGCGACAACGACGTCTTCGTCGGCGCCACCCTGATGAACGCCGACGGCTGGCGCCAGCAGAGCAACAGCTCGGCCGCCCGCCTGTCGGCCAATATCGGCCACAGCTTCGGCGAGGACCGCGAGGTTCGCCTGTATGTCAGCGGCGCGGACCTGCGCCAGCAGATCGCCGGCTCCCTGCCCCTGGCCCAGGCCCTGAACAGCCCTGAAAAGGCCGCCGCCGGCAATCTGGCCAACAATTACGGGCGCAACATGCGCAACGCCCGGGCCAGCGTGCAGACCACCTGGCGGCTGTCCGACACCACCGTGTTCGAAGGCGGCGTCCATGCCGCCTGGCGCGACCTGGACCATCCGATCTTCCAGGTCATCGACCAGGAAAGCCGCAACTTCGGGGCCTTTGGACGGCTGGACTGGACCGGCGAGTTGGGCGGCCACGCCGCCGACCTGTTCGCGGGCGCCGCCTACAGGATCGGCGATCTGGACGCCCGCCAGTGGCTGAACCTGCGCGGCTCCAAGGGCGCGGCCCAGGCCTTTTCGCGGCAGAATGCGGAAGCCCTGGACGTTTTCGCCGAGGGTCGCTTCTTCGTCACCCCGCGCGTCGCCGTGGTGGCCGGCGCGACTTACGGAACCGCCAAGCGCGACTATCGCGCCTACAAGCTGGCCGGCGTGGCCTCGACCTTCGACCTGACCGGCAGCCGCGACTATGACTGGCTGGCCCCGCGCGTCGGCCTGCTGTTCCAGATCGACCAGGACAGCCAGGTGTTCGCCAATCTAACGAAGTCGGTCGAGCCGCCCAATTTCGGAGCCTATTCGCCGTCCGCCGCCGCCGGCTTCGCGCCCGTGGTTCCGCAAAAGGCCTGGACCGGCGAAATCGGCGCCCGCGGCCGCAAGGGCGCGTTTGCCTGGGATCTGGCCCTCTATCGCGCCGAGCTGAAGAACGAGCTGCTGAGCTTCGTGGTCGATCCCGCCCACCCGGCCGCCACCTTCAACGCCGACGAGACGGTGCATCAGGGCCTGGAAGCCGGCCTCGACTGGCGGTTCAACAAGCGCATCCGCCTGCGCCAGACCTGGGCCTGGTCGGACTTCCACTTCGAGGGCGACGCCCAGTATGGCGACAACACCCTGCCGATCGTGCCTGAGCACCTCTACCGCGCCGAGCTGAAATACGAGCACCCGGCCGGCTGGTTCGTGGCCCCGGCGGTCGAGTGGTCGCCGCGCGGCCCGTTCGTCGATTTCCGCAACAAGGTCCGCGCGCCCGACTACGCTATCGCCTCGCTGGGGGCCGGCTATAGCCGCGACGGGGTGACGGTGTTCGTCGATGCGCGCAATCTGTTCGACAAGCGCTATGTCGCCACCGTCAATCCGCTGGCCAATCCGGCCTCGGTCACGGCGGCGACGATCGAAAACACGGCCGCCTTCTGGCCGGGTGAGGGGCGCGGCGTCTTTGTCGGCGTCTCGGGCAAGTTCTAGGAGACCATGATGCGCAAGATCGCCCTCACACTCCTGGCCCTGGCCACCCCCCTGCCCGCCCTGGCCCATGTGGTCGCCGCGCCCGATACGGCGCGGGCGGGGTCCTATGCCGCCGTCGCTTTCCGGGTGGGCCATGCCTGCTCGGCGGGCGATGTCACCCTGAAGGTCCGCATCGAGATCCCGCCCGGCGTGGTCTCGGCCCGGCCCCAGCCCAAGCCGGGCTGGACCTATGAGATCGAGCGCGAGCCCGGCGCCGATCCCAAGGCCGCGCCCTCGGCGGTCACCTATGTCGGCCGCCTGCCCGACGAGGCGTTCGACGAGTTTCCGCTGCTGATGAAACTGCCGGCCACGGCCGAAACCCTGATCTTTTCGGTCATCCAGACCTGCGAGAAAGGAGAAAGTCAGTGGACGGAGGTTCCTTCCGCCGAGGCGCCGGGCGCAAAGCTGTCGCGCCCCGCCGCCACCCTTCGCCTGATCCCCGCCGAGGCCATTTCGGCCGGCCACAAACATTGATCCTGGAGAGCCCCATGCGCACCGCACGCTTCCTGGCCCTCGCGGCCGTTCTCGCCTTCACCGCCCCTGCCTTCGCCGGCGACTACAAGGTCGGCGCCCTGACGATCGGCAATCCGTGGACCCGCCCGGCCATGGCCAGCATGAACGGGGTCGGCTTCATGACCATCGCCAATGCCGGCGCCAAGCCGGTCAAGCTGGTCAGCGCCGAAAGCCCCCTGGCCGGCGTGGTCGAGATCCATCGCTCGGCCATGGCCAATGGCGTGATGACCATGCGTCGCCTGGACCAGGGCGTGACCATCCCGGCCGGCGGCTCGGTGGCCTTCGCCCCGGGCGGCTATCACTTCATGCTGCTGGGTCTGAAACAGCCCCTGGCCCAGGGGCAAAAAGCCCCCATAACCCTGGTCTTCGACAATGGCCGCCGCGCCGCCGTCGAGCTGACCGTGCAGAGCGCCGCGCCCCAGGCTTCGCAGGGATCGATGGGCGAACATCAGCACCACTAGCCGCCCATTCTGGCCGGACATGACAAATTTGTAAGGGAGCAAAACTTCCACGGCGGGGCAGATTGCGGCCAGCTCACACCAACGGATACGACTTCCATGAAACGAGTTTGGTTCGCCGCCGCCGCCGTGGCCGCGCTTTCCCTTTCGGCCTTCGGCGCCCAGGCCGGCGAGGACCATCTGTGCCTTGATGACGCCTGCACGACCCAGGCCCTGTTTGCCGCGCCTCTGCTGAATGGGGCTTCGGAAGGCGCGGCCGGCGACCTGACCTCGCTGGAGTCGCCGCGCTACGGCGCGTGGGGCTTCGACACCTCGGGCATCGACAGCAGCGTCAAGCCGGGCGACGACTTCTACAAGTGGGCCAACGGCGCCTGGGACGCCCGCACGGAAATCCCGTCGGACCGCACGCGCTATGGCAATTTCGACAAGCTGTCGGAACTGTCGGAAGCCCGCACCAAGGCGATCATCGAGGCCGCCGCCGCCAACAAGGCCGCCGCGGGCGACACCGCCAAGGTCGGCGCCGCCTATCGCGCCTTCATGGACGAGGCCGCCATCGAGGCCCTGGACGCCAAGCCGATCGCGCCCTACCTCGCGCAAATCAAGGCCGTGAAGAGCAAGGACGCCTTCACCGCCCTGATGGGCCAGAGCAGCGTCGCGCCATTCACCAGCCTGCTGGGCCTGGGCATCCAGACCGACGCCAAGAACCCCAAGGCCTATGCCGTCTATGCCGGGGCTGGCGGCCTGTCGCTGCCCGACCGCGACTATTATCTGGACGCCAAGTTCGCCGACAAGAAGACCGCCTATCTGGCCTATGTCGAACAGATCCTGACCATGGCCGGCTGGGACAAGCCCGCCGACCACGCCAAGGCCATCGTCGCCTTCGAAACCCGGCTGGCCGAGGTCACCTGGACCCGCGCCGAGCGCCGCGACCGCGACAAGACCTACAACCCCGCCACCCTGGCGGAATTGCAGGCCATGACGCCGGGCTATGACTGGAACCGCTATCTGGCCGGCTCGGAACTGCCCAAGGTCGACCGCTTCGTGGTCACCACCAACACCACCTTCCCGAAATATGCGGCCATCTATGCGGAAACCCCGCTGGACACCCTGAAGGCCTGGCAGGCGTTCAAGGTCACCGACGACGCCGCGCCCATGCTGTCCAAGCGCTTCGTCGAGGCCAGCTTCGCGTTCCGCAACAAGACCCTGTCGGGTCAGCCCGAGCAGCGCCCGCGCTGGAAGCGCGGCGTGGCCCAGGTCAACGGCATTCTGGGCGAAGCGGTCGGCAAGGACTATGTGGCGGCCTATTTCCCGCCGGAGTCCAAGGCCAAGATGCTGGACCTGGTGGCCAATATCCGCTCGGCCATGAAGACCCGCATCGACAATCTCGACTGGATGAGCGCCGAGACCAAGGTCAAGGCCCAGGACAAGCTGACCAAGTTCACCGTCAAGATCGGCTATCCCGACGTCTGGGAAGACTATTCCAAGCTCGAGATCAAGGACAACGACGCCTATGGCAACGCCCAGCGCGCCGGCGTCTGGGCCTGGCGCGAGGATGTCGAGCGCCTGTTCAAGCCGGTCGACAAGACCGAGTGGGGCATGACCCCGCAGACGGTCAACGCCTATTACAACTCGGTCAATAACGAGATCGTCTTCCCGGCCGCCATCCTGCAGGCGCCGTTCTTCCATCCCGACGCCGACCCGGCCGTCAACTATGGCGGCATCGGCGGCGTGATCGGCCACGAGATCGGCCACGGCTTCGACGACCAGGGCCGCAAGTCCGACGGCGACGGCGTGCTGCGCGACTGGTGGACGGCCGAAGACGCCGCCAAGTTCAAGGCCCAGGCCGACCGTCTGGGCGCCCAGTACGGGGCCTTCGAGCCGCTGCCGGGCATGAAGCTGAACGGCCCCCTGACCATGGGCGAGAACATCGGCGACATGGGCGGCCTGGCCTTCGGGCTGGACGCCTATCACGCCTCGCTGAACGGCAAGCCGGCTCCGATTCTGGACGGCCTGACCGGCGACCAGCGCATCTATCTGGGCTGGGCCCAGGTGTGGCGCCAGAAGCAGCGCGACGAGGCTCTCAAGCAGCAGGTCACCAGCGGCCCGCACTCCCCGGCCTATTACCGGGTCAACGGCACGATCCGGAACCAGCCGGGCTGGTACAAGGCCTTCGACATCAAGCCGGGCGACAAGCTGTACATCGCGCCGGAAGACCGCGTGAAGATCTGGTAGGTCCCGCACAGGGCTGAAAACTGAAGGGGTCGGCGCGCACGCGCCGGCCCCTTTTTCCTGACCCCGACGCCGAGCGGCCGACGCCCGCCTCACTCGTCTGGATGACCGTTCGAGCTACCCGGCTTTGGCCTTGTCCCGCAGCGACAGGCAGTAGCCCAGCGTCACCGCGATCCCCGCCACGACCGCGCCGCACCCGCCCACGACCGCCACCGGGATCGGGGCGAACACCCAGAGTCCGGCATAGATCAGCCCGCTCAGAACCAGCGACCAGGCCGCAACCCGCCTGGCCCCGCGGGCCCGCGCGCTGGGGACGAAGGTCTTGGGCAGCCGGTTGCCGGTCCAGGCGACCATCAGGCCCGTGGCGCCCAGGACCAGCCTTATGGTCGTATCGTTGTCGATATAGCCCTGCTTGCGGGCGAAGGACGCCACGAGCGCCAGGACGAGAATGCCGCCACCCCAGGCGAAGTCTCCGATCAGATCCTTGTTCATCGCGCAGTCTCCTTCTTGGGCTCAGGCGCCTCCGCGCCCAGGCCAAATGAATGGACAAAGCCCAGCAGCGCCTCTTCGAGCACCGAAAGCTTCAGGTGATAGATGACCGACTTGCCGGCCTTTTCGGCGTGGACTAGGTCAGCCTCCTTCAGCACGGCGAAGTGCGCAGACATGGTCGGCTTGGAGACCTCGAACTGGTCGCTGAGCTCGCCAGCGCTCAGCGGCCCCTTGCGCAGGAGCTGCAGCACCCGCCGGCGGGTGGGATCGGAAAGGGCTCTGAACACCTGGCTCATGATGAGATGATTAGCTAATCATCTAAATGAGTCAAGAGCGCCTATAGGAGCCGGCCCTGTAGCCACAGGATCGCCGGATAGACCGACAGCCAGGTCCAGAAGAAGCGGTTGAGGCCAAACAGGCAGGCATTGGCCAGGTGGAAGGTCCCGGCGATCACCAGCCCGGCGATCAGGGTCTCGCGCGACAGCAGGGTCAGGGGAAAGGCCAGTTCGAACAGCATCACCGCCCAGGACATCACCAGCAGCAGGCGCGGTCGATCGGCCAGGCGGCGCAGGTCCTCGCTGACCGGATAGGCCGAGAACCGGAACACGTCAGCCAGGGCCCGGCCGCTGCGCCAGTCGGGATTGACCACCTTGACCCAGCCGGAGATGAAATAGGACAGCATCAGCTGCAGCCCCAGATAGCCGAACACCAGCTCCTGCAGGGCCGGCGTCGGCATCAGCCGCGACAGGGTCAGGCACCACAGGGCCAGCAGGCCCATGCGATCGCTGCCGCCATTATAGGGCCCCTGGAAGCGCTGCAGGATCAGCAGCGACAGCCCCGCCAGGCCCAGCAGCCCCACCAGATCGACCGCCGGCCAGGGCGAGACCGCGCCGAGGATCACCAGTCCGCACAGTCCGATCCGCGCCAGGAACAGCGGCCGGTCGGCGCGGGGGCCGCTCAGGTGCTCGAGACTCTGCTGGATCAGGGCCAGGGCCAGCAGGGCCTCGGTCAGGCGGGCGGCGTTCTCGAGGGTCATAGGGCGGCGATGTCCGCCAGCCGGCGCGGGGCCGACTGGAACAGCACCTCGCGCTGGATCGCCTCGTCCTCGCGGCTGACGAAGACCAGCCGGAAGCTCAGCCAGTCGCCGGTCGCCTTGCCGCCCAGATCGCCGCGAAGCTCGGCGGAGAGGCGCGTGAAGATCTCGTCCTGGCTATGGTCGGTGGGCGCATTGATCAGCCGCTCGGCGCAGCTGACCAGAAACAGCGTCTCGTTCCAGCGCGGATTCCACAGCAGCCGAGCCAGCAGGGTCCGCGCCGACACCCTCTGGGGTCGGGGGCGAAACTCGGTCCAGCCCCGCTTCGGGACGGCGGACGAGGCGGTCAGGGCGTATTCGATGCGCGGCGAGGGCGCGATCACGTCGAAGAAGTTCCACGACGGGATCAGCGCCGGCAGCAGGAGGGCCAGGGGCTTCAAATGGGGTCCCTCCTCAGCAGGCGGGCGAATCGACAGGCGCGCCGTGCGGCGCAGCGCGATCATCTCCGCCCTTGCGCCCCTTCCGCAATGGCGCGCATGGGGGTCGCCGCTACCCGGCGTTGGAGCTTTTGACACTTGCGTCAAATATGGAAACCGGGGCCCAGATACACCAAACCCGCCGCGGGGGATAATCGCGACGGGCTGGCTATTTCTCGATCATTCGATCTAGGCGGGCGTTTCCTCCCCGAAACGCCGAAGGAAGGGAGCTCTCTGATGGGCTCTGTTCTTCCTTGCAAGCGTTAGAAACGTCATAATTGGGGCGGTGTCAACGACACCAAGCCCCTTTCTGCAACGGTTTGAGCGTTTTTTTGACGAACTGGACGTAGTTTGGACGCGCCAGTCAAACTTATCACTGATCTCTCAGAAGATTTTTGACGGTATCGTCAAATGCCACCCTTCAGGCGAGCGGCCAGCTGATCCAGCACCCGCGATCGGGACTCAAAGACATAGTCGGGACGCGACACGGTGACCGGCTCGACCCCCGCAGCTGCCAGGGCGGCGGCGGCGTCGAACAGATCGGCGGTGGCCAGCAGAGCGCCGTTGGTCCGGCGCGAGCCGCCCTTGGCGACAAAACCGGCGACGGCGGCCTGGGCCAGGTCGTCCTGTTCGGCGGGCCAGACCAGGGTGGCGAGCGTCCGCGCCCGGCCCTTGGCCTCGACCACCGCCAGCAGGCGCTGCAGGCTGCCCAGCTGCTCGGGCGACCAGTCGGCGATCAGCGAGGCGGTCAGCTGGGCCTGGCTTTTCAGGATCACGCCGTCGGTCAGGATCTTCAGGCCGTTGGCCGCTAGGGTCGCGCCGGTGGTGGTGATGTCGACCACCAGCTCCGCCGCCCCGGCGGCCGGGGCCCCCTCGGTGGCGCCGCTGCTCTCGACGATGCGATAGTCGGCCACGCCGTGGCGGGCGAAGAAGGCCCGGGTCTGGGTCACATATTTGGTCGCCACCCGCAGGCGGCGGCCGGTGCGCGCCAGATGGGCGTGCCCGACCTCGTCGATATCGGCCATGGTGTCGACGTCCAGCCAGCTCTTGGGCGCGGTGACCACCAGATCGGCGCGGCCAAAGCCCAGGGCGCGCAGCAGCATCACCCGGCTATCCATGTCGTCGCCGCGCTCGCGCAGCAGGTCCTCACCCGTGACGCCCAGGTGCAGCTCGCCGGCGTCGAGACCAGCCGCGATGTCGCCGGCCGACAGCAGGCGCACCGACACGCCGGGCAGGCCCGACAGTTCGGCGCTATAGCCGCGCGAGCCGCCGGTCATTTCCAGCTTGAAGCCGCATTCAGCCAGCCAGGCCTCGACCTGCTCTTTCAGGCGGCCTTTTGACGGAATGGCGAAGATCATTTGCGCGCTCATTCGCCGCCTCCCGCATAGGCTCGGGCGGGACGGACCATGCAGCCCACCGCGCCGGTTGTCCGCGCCGCCCCAAGGCGCGCGGGAAGCCCGTCATAACGACCGCCGGCCGCCACGGGCCGCTCGTCGCCCAGCGCCGCGCTGCGCACTTCGAACAAGTAGCCGTCGTAATAGCCGAACGCGCGCCCGAAGGCGGCGGTCAGCACCATGCGGTCCTCGGGCACGCCGCGCGCGGCCATGCCGGCCAGACGCGCGCGCCAGCCGTCCAGGGCCGCGTCCAGCGCCGCGCGTTGCGGGCCGGCCAGCGCCGAGATGGCGTCCAGCGCCGCGCCCGGACGGTCGCTGACCGCCAGGAAGGCGCGGACCGCATCGGCCTGCTCGGGCGACAGACGTCCGGCCTTGGCGGCCTCGGCGCGTTCGACCAGGCGGTGGGCGATCTCGGCGGGGCGGCGACCGCCGACCGGCTCGATACCGGCCAGGGACCACAGCTCCTGCAAGACGGCGGAGGCCTCGCCCTCGGGCAGGCCGGCCAGCAGCGCCGCGATGCGGCTCTGCTCGGCGCTGGCCTCGACACCGCCGTCCAGTTCGATCTTCAGCTGACGCGGCCGGGTGAAGGCGCGCTTCAGACGCACGGCCAGAGGCGGCGCCAGGCCCAGCGTATCCACGAACGCTCCGAACAGGCCGACATCGCCCAGCACCAGCGACAGGTCCGCGCGCCCGCCGGCGGCCGACGACGCCCAGGCCAGGGCGGCGATCTCGGCGTCGGCGGCGACAGGGTCGCCGGCCTCGAAGGCCTCGACGCCGATCTGCAGGAACTCCTCGGCCCGGTCGCTGCCGCGCGGCGCGACGCGGAAGGCCTTGCCGTCATAGAGATAGCGGCCCGAGGCCGCGCCGCTGTCCAGATGCTGGCGGGCGATGGCCACGGTGAAGTCGGGGCGCAGGCAGGCCTCCTCGCCCCCGTCGCCGGACACCACGAACAATCGCGACCGCATGGCCTCGCCGGCCAGGTCCAGCAGCAGGCCCAGCGGCTGCAGCACCGGCGCGTCGGTCAGCACGGCGCCGGCCGCCAGCAGCGGCGCGCGGATGGCGTCCAGCGCGTCGGCCGGAATGGAACCTTCGAGCCTCATGCCTCAGCCCTCAATGATCTTGCGGACAGCGGCCACCAGCTCGCCGCGCGGGATGGTCTGCTGGCCGGGACGCTCGGCCTTCCAGGCGGCGTTGTCGACGATGCCGGAGGCGAGCTGCCGACCAAGATCTAGGTCCTTGATCGTCACCGTGCCGGCCGCGATCTCGTCGCCGCCCAGCATGATGGCGGCCGGCGCCATCCGGCGGTCGGCATATTTCATCTGCGGCCGCATGCCCGAGGTGCCCAGATAGACCTCGGCCGGGATGCCGGCGTTGCGCAGGTCGGCGGCCACCGAGAAGTACTCGCCCATGTGGGCCTGGTCGAAATTGATGATCACCACCGGGCCTCGTACGACCCCTCCGGGCTCGCGCCCTGCCGCCCGCAGGGCCGAAGCCAGGCGCGAGACGCCGAACGAGAAGCCGGTGGCCGGCACCGGCTGGCCGGTGAACCGCGCGATCAGGTCGTCATAGCGCCCGCCGCCGCCGATCGAGCCGAACGAGACCTTGTTGCCCTTCTCATCCAGGGTGGACAGCAGCAGCTCGGCCTCGAACACCGCGCCGGTGTAATACTCAAGACCGCGCACGATCGACGGCTCGAACATCGCCTGGTCGTCCGCCACGCCAAGGCTCTTCAGGGCCGCGTCGATCAGGGCCAGCTCGTTCAGCCCCTCGTCGCCCTCAGCCGAACCGCCGATAACATTGGCGATCTTGCTCAAGGTCTCCGACCGCCCGCCGGACCCGGCCTGGACGAAGTCGAGCACCGCGTCGATGGCCTTGCCCACCAGGCCCGCGCCCTTGGTGAAGGCGCCGCTCTCGTCCAGCCGGCCCTCGCCCAGCAGCAGGCGCACGCCCTCGACGCCCAGCCGGTCCAGCTTGTCGACGGCGCGCAACACGGCCAGCTTCTGGCCGCCGGTCTCGACCCCGGCCGAGGTCAAAAGGCCGTTCAGCAGCTTGCGATTGTTGATCCGCAGCACGGCCGAGCCGCGCGGCAAGCCGGCGGCTTCCAGACCCGCCACGGCCATGGCGATGATCTCGGCGTCGGCCTCGGGCCGAGCCGAGCCCACCGTGTCGGCGTCGCACTGGATGAATTCGCGGAAGCGGCCGGGGCCGGGCTTCTCGTTGCGCCACACCGGGCCATAGGCATAGCGGCGGAACGGCTTGGGCAGGGTCTCCCAGTTCTGGGCCGCGAACCGGGCCAGGGGCGCGGTCAGGTCGTAGCGCAGCGCCATCCATTGATCATCGTCGTCCTGCAGGGCGAACACGCCCTCATTGGGACGGTCGCTGTCGGGCAGGAACTTGCCCAGGGCGTCGGCATATTCGAAGGCCCCGGTGTCCAGCGCCTCGAAGCCGTGCCGCTCATAGACCTTCGACACCGCCTCCAGGATGGCGCGCTCGGCCCGCAGGTCGCGGGCGCGCTTGTCGGCGAAGCCGCGCGGGGCGCGGGCTTCAGGGCGGAAGGTGTCTGCGGGCTGGTCGGTCATGTCGCGGCGTCGATCCTAGAAAGTCAGGTCTCGACGGATGGCGCTTTTCAGCAAGCCCCATCCGCCTTGGGCGGGGCTCTGGCTGGGTGTCGCCGTTTAGAGCGAGCAGACCCGGCCGATCCCGCGAGGCGAGGTCGGATGGTGGTGGCGGCCGTGATGGTGCGGCGTGCGGGTCATTGCGGGCGGGCTATAGCGCAGGGAGGAGGATGGGGGAAGGGGGAGGGTTTGACCAGCAACCAACTTGCAAAGACTCTGACTCGCTGCGGGGACGACGACCGCGACGAGCAACGCGGGGTTGTAGAATGCTACCGTTGTGGCAATGCTTCTGAGCTATCGGAGTTAACCGCCTGACCCCAGGCACTAGAAGAAGCGATCAATAATGAACATCGATGAGCTCTATCGACTTGGGGTTTGGTACGCGAACCAGTTTTCAGGGCTGAACAATCGCTATAACGCCCTGCTCGAGCCGCTCAACCATAACGCTAATCAACCGGACAAGCGCCCAATCGAGGATGAACTTAACGCGCTGATCGAATTTTTGTCCAATCAGCACTTCGATGAGATATCGCTAGAACAGTTGAAGATGCTGAGTTCGTTGGGCGTAGACAAATATATCGGCCAAGATGGTGCTTCCTATGTGGATGCAGCCGTCAGAACTTCTAATTACGATCCCGCTACCGCAGTACAGCGTCTCAATGTGGCTATTCAGTCAATTAATAGCACAAAAAGCTTGCTGTCCACCTATGTCGACGCGGTCAACAACCTTGGTTTTGCGCCCCAAGATGTCCTAGCCGAAGATGGCTTAATTACAATCCGCGTCGGCTTCCAGAATGACGTGGCCATCAACAACATTACCGATTGGAAAGACACAGCCAAAGAGTGGTATGATATTACACGCGGACTTTCTATGGCTTGTCGCGAGCGGCCGGAAGATATTAAAGTAATTGGTGCGGAAACTGGATCTGTAATACTTATTCTTGCTGGAACGGCCGCATTTACGGCTCTTTTGGCGAAAATATCTAAGCACATCACATCTACAGCGAGGGATGTAATTGAAATTCGCATGGAGATGGAGAATCTGCGGCAGAAAAAACTCCTCACCAAAGGCATGGAGCTCGAATTAAAGAAGCTTGAGAAGGAGAGAACAGATAGTGCGGTTGCAACTGTTGAAAAGCTCCTCGACGGCAAAATCGAGAATAAGGATGGTGACGTGAGCGTGGCCCTAGCCAACTCGATTAAGAAATTGCTGACGTTTAGCGAGAAGGGCGGCACCGTCGATTTCGTGTCGCCAGAGGACGGCGAAGAGCCTGATAACGAAGACGCTGATCCTGATGTCGCAGGCCTTAAGGTGGCCCTGATCGAGGCCAAAGCCGCCATCCGTGAATATCAGGGCGAACGAGAGAGCCTGAAGCTGCTTTCTCACGCGACGAAGAAAGCTTAAGTCTGCCTAGTCAAGTTTCCATTGGCTATGAATCCTCAGAAAAACTCCGAGACAACAGTCATCATGCTGCAAGCATAGCTGACTCCTTACATCTCACGGCGAGACGATAGCGGGTCTGGGCAGGTCAGGGCGGGACGCCGGGGGATACTCAAAACCGCCCGTCATTCCCGCCCTTGTGGCGGGAGCCCCTGGTTCAGCTGAACCGTGAAGCGCCAGCGAGGTGCGCGCGCACCTCGCCCCTCCTGCACCTGCGGCGGCACGAGAGGTTCCCGCCACAAGGGCGGGAATGACGGAAGGTTTGGGGGGGGGGGCGGGGCGGTCGGCGTACCTGAAGGCTCGGAATGACGGTGAATTAGAGCCGTGGCGTTGGGGGGCGACCAACTTCCCTGCCCCCGATCATGTCCGGCCGGGTGCTGAGGAAGAAGTCGCGGCGGTGGGTGAAGAACTCGGCCGCCACGTCGAGGGCGGCGATGATCACCCGCATCATGGAATAGTGCGGCCCGTTGGGCGGCAGGTTGCGCAGCTGGTCGATACAGGCCTGGCGCGCCGGGCGCAGGCCATCGAAGAAGCGCTCCGGGTCGGGGATGCCGGCGCGGCCGTTGCGCGGGCTCATGGGTTGCACGCACGGCGAGGCGCGCGCCGGCGGGGGCGTTGGGTCGGCATGAAAGGCTCCTTGGTTCGCGCTTTGTTCTCCCTCCGGCGCGCGCCGGAGTCAATCGACCACGGGTGGTGTCGCGCCGGCTCTGCCACAGGCGCGGTCAGCCCTTGAAAGACGGCCGCCAGACCGCGAGACTCTCGCGCCTGCGCATGGAAACCGAAATGAGCCCTTCTGGAACGATGGTCGCCCGGCGGGCTTTGCTGATGGGATCGGCGGCGCTGGCCGTCAGCGGCGGGTCGACGTCCGCCCTCGCCCGTCCGCGAGCCCGGGGCCTGGGCGGCGACGGCGCCTGGATTCCGTCGGAAGACCTGGTTGCGGCGCTCCCACGCTTCATGCGCATTGCCGGGGTTCCCGGCGTCGGCCTTGCGGTCATCGACCGCGGAAAGCTGGCCTGGAGCCGCGGCTTCGGCGTGAAAAACGTTCTCACCCGCGACCCGGTGCGGGAGGACACCTTGTTTGAAGCGGCGTCGATGACCAAGCCGGTCTTCGCCTATGTCGTGATGCGGCTGGCCGATGAAAAGCGCCTGGACCTCGACACGCCGCTCGTCGCCTACCGCCGCCCTGCGAACCTGGGGAATGACCCGACTCTGGAACGGATCACGGCCCGGCATGTGCTGGCCCATTCGACCGGCCTGCCCAACTGGGCGTCCGCGCCGCTCGTCACAAGTAGCCCGCCCGGATCGCGCTACACCTATTCGGGCGAGGCCTTCATCTGGCTGCAACTGGTGGTCGAGACGATCCTGGGCATGGGCCTTGGCGGCGTGATGCAGGCCAGGCTGTTTGGTCCGGCAGGCATGTCGCACAGCACCTTCGGCTGGGACGAACAGATCGCCCGGTCGGCGGTCTTTGGCCATTCCGAGCCTCCGGAAGGCGAGCAGGCGCTTCCTCCCCAGCCCACGCGCGAGCTGGGCGACCGGCTGCTTGCGGTCGCGTCGCAGGGGGGCAAGCCGATCGCGTCATGGACCTATGAGGATTCGATCGCGGCGATGCGCGAGACCGATCCCAAGACGCCGCCGTCGACGCACGACCTGCTGGTCAATTCGGCGGGCGGGCTCCTGACGACGGCGTCGGACTATGCCAAGTTCATGCTGCTGATGATGGACCGGCCGGGGCGGGCGGACTGGGAGATCAGCGATGCGACCCGGCGGGCGATGCTCACCCCCCAGCTCGACGTGCGCGGGCGCGACATCTCGCGCGGGCTGGGTTGGGAACTCGAACAGTCCTCGGCGGGCCCGCTGTTCCAGCACAGCGGCAGCAATTACGGGATCTTCAAGACGCTGGGCGTCGGCGACGCCCGACGCGGGCGCGCGATCGTCGTCTTCACCAATGGCGCGAACGGCAATGCGCTGGCGGCCCTGATCGTTCGGCAGGCCACCGGGATCGACCGGCTGAAGTCCTTGATCTGATAGGCTCTATCCCCGTGCCCCCACGGGGATAGAGCCTCCCCGCCGCCAGGGATTTCAACGCCCTAGCCCCCGCAACCACCGTGACGATGACAATCTCATCCACCCCTGCAAAACCGCCCCCATACTAACTCTCGCCCCAACACCGGGGAGGACGTCCAGCTGGCGATCTGACGGGTGGTGGGGGCGGTCGAGCGGGTAGCGCCCGTCGGTCGTCGTTGAAGGCCCGATGGGGTCTGGCGGAGCGGGGCGGTCCTTGCGGGGGCCGAACGTGATGAAGCCGGGCCCGGACCGCCGGGAACACCCTTTGGCGACGCCCGGACGACGCGCGCCAGGCGCGGGCTGAAATCGCCCGCGCGGTCCGGATCGGGGTCGTCTGCCCGGTCCGCCCGCCGGAGGCCTAACGTCGGGAGCGGGTTAAAACCCCGCGCCCCGAGGGCTTTCGTCCACCGGCCGCGCGGAGCGCCCGTACGTGTCGAAACGGTATTCTCCAAATCCAGATCCGGGCGCGCCCGGACGCTCCGCCGCCTCCCCACCTCGCCGGGCCTTCGCTCGGCGGACGACGCGAACCTGTGTCCTGCCTTCAGGCGGGGCGCGCCGTTCATCCCCTCATCCTGCGGAGATTTAGCCATGAGCAAGTTCAGAGACACGCCGCCCGCCGAAGCGACGGCGATCCCCCTCCCGCCGTCGGCCCTGGAGGCCCAGGAGGCCGAGCTGAAGCGCCTCGAACACGAGGTGATGCGGTTCCGGGGACTCGCGGTCAGGGAGATGCTGCTGCGCGGCAGCTATCGCGACCTGATGAAAACCCTGGACATGGTCGAGGGCATGGATCCCGTCCCGGACGACTGGCGCGCCCGGCTGGAGGGGATGGACTTTCTGGGCGGCGGGTTTGATCCGGGTGAGCCGGAGGATGAGGATGAGGAGGACGCGGAGGAGGAAGACCTGTGACCGCCAGACTTGCCCCCTCCTGACCGCTGCGCGGTCGTCCTCCCCCGTAGGGGGAAGACGCTTCTTCATCTTCCCCCTACGGGGGAGGAGCGCCGCAGGCGCGGAGGGGGCGAGTGATCGAAGGCCCTAAACCTTCAACCGCCCGATCAGCGCCGCCGTCGACGGATCGTGGCTCCCTGCCGCCCCGCTCTCCAGCTCCGGCAGGATCCGCCCGGCCATCACCTTGCCCAGTTCCACGCCCCACTGGTCAAAGCTGTTGATGCCCCAGATCACCCCCTCGACGAAGGTCTTGTGCTCATAGAGGGCGATCAGGGCGCCGAAGGTTTGCGGCGTCAGGCGGTCCAGCAGCAGCAGGGTTGAAGGCCGGTTGCCGGCGAAGGTGCGCTGCGGGGCCAGGGTGGCGATTTCCGCTTCCGGAACGCCTTTGGCGGTGAGCTCGGCGATCACGTCATCGGTGGTGCGGCCGACCATGAAGGCCTCGGCCTGGGCCAGCAGGTTGGACAGCAGCTTTTCGTGCATGCCGGCCGGGCCTTCGTTGGATTTGGCCAGGCCGACCAGCTCCATCGGCGTGATGTCGGTTCCCTGGTGCATGCACTGGAAATAGGCGTGCTGGACGTTGGCGCCCTCGTCGCCGAACACCACCGTGGCGGTGCCGCGCTTGACGGGCCGGCCATCGGGGCCGACCGACTTGCCATTGCTCTCCATCTCCAGCTGCTGGAGGAAGGCGGCCAGGCGGCGCAGGCGGTGTGAGTAGGGCACGACCGAGCGGGCGCGGCGGTCCAGGCCGTTGCGGTTGAAGATCTGGGCCAGGGCCAGCAGCACCGGGGCGTTCTTTTCCAGCGGGGCGCTGGCGAAGTGAGCGTCCATGGCGGCGCCGCCGTCCAGGAAGCCCTGGAAGGCGTCCCAACCGGCCGCGACGGCCACCGACAGGCTGACCGACGACCACAGCGAATAGCGGCCGCCGACCCAGTCCCAGAAGCCGAACACCCGCTCGTCGCTGATGCCGAAGGCGGCGGTCTTGTCCAGGGCGGTGGAGATGGCGGCCAGGTGCTGGCCGGCGGCGGCCTCGCCAAGGGTTTCGACCAGCCAGGCGCGGGCCGCGCCGGCATTGGCCAGGGTCTCCTGGGTGGTGAAGGTCTTGGAGACGATGACGGCCAGGGTCTCTTCCGGGTCGAGATCGGCGGTCATCATGGCGAACTCGGCGCCGTCGACATTGGCCACGAAGCGCAGGTCGATCTCCGGCTTGATCGGCCGCAGGGCGTCCCACAGCAGGCGGGGGCCCAGGTCGCTGCCGCCGATGCCGATGTGCAGTATGGCCTTGAACGGCTTGCCGGTGGCGCCCTTGATCTGGCCCGAGCGAACGGCCTCGGCGAAGGCCTTCATCCGTTGACGGACGGCTTCGACCTGCGCCATCACCGGAACGCCCTGGGCCTTGAGGTCGGCTCCGGCCGGAGCGCGCAAGGCGGTGTGCAGCACGGCGCGGCCTTCGGAGCTGTTGATCGCTTCCCCGGCCAGCATCCGGGCCCGGGCGCCCTCGACATCGGCGGCGTGGGCCAGGTCGAGCGCGGCTTCCAGGCCGGCCTCGTCCCAGGCCTGTTTCGACAGGTCGAGGTGCAGGCCGGCCACGTCCAGCGTCAGATTGGCAAGGCGGTCGGGCTCGGCCTCGAACATCTCGACGATGCGCTTGTCGCCGGCGGCCTGGGCGGCGGTTTCCAGGCGGGTCCAGGCGGCGTCGAGATCGGCCATGCGTCGGTTCCTTGCGGGTTTGGTAAATCGGCGTTTACCCCGGCGGGCTTACCAAACGGATGCCGCCGCGTCATGCAGACCAATGACGTTTTTCGCGGGGAGAGTTCAGATGTCCTGCGACGCGATCGCCTTTTCCGCCCTGCTGTGGCTGGCCTCGACCGGCCCCGCGCCGCAGCCGACCGCCGCTGCGGCCCTCAGCGCTCCGGCCTCGGTGGCCGGCGAGCCGCTGTTCGCCGACATCGTGCGCCGCGCCGGGGGCTTGAAGCTGCAGGTCGAGGCCTATCGGAAAGCGCTCGTCGCCGACCCCGCCGCCCCGGCCGCAGCCCTGCCCGGCGCCGAGGCCTTCGGCGCGAAGATTGCCGAGCTTTCCGCCCTCGACATGAAGGGCCACCTAACGCTGAAAGAACGCGGCGCGGTCGACGACCTCAAATGCATCCTGCGCGGCATCTCGGTCGACCTGCCCGAAAAGCTGGCCGCCATGACCGCCGCCAAAACCGTCAAGGATCAGGACCTGGCCCTGCGCGACATGGTCTATCTGCTCAACGACAATGTCGAAGTGATCACCGCGCCGCCGCAGCCGGCGGCTTAGGCGGCCCCTCAAGCGTCCTTGTATTTCACCGCGCAGCCATAGGGCTGGACATAGGCCACCTTGACCGGCCGGCCCGCCTTCACATCCGCCAGGGCCGCTGCGACCAGGTTTTTGGCCCGGGGCAGGTCCTCGACCTTGTTGCTGGGGATGTCGTCGATGGCGCCCTCGTAGACCACGGCCCCGGCCTTATCGATGACGAACATGTGCGGCGTGGTCTTGGCCTTGTAGGCCGTGGCGACGGTCCCGGCCGGGTCCAGCAGCAGGGCGGCGGGCCGGGCGCCCCGGGCGGTCATCCAGCTGCGCGCGGCGGCCCCGTCCGGGAAATGGCCCTGCTTGCCGGGCGCCGACGAGGCGATGGTCAGCCAGATCACGCCATCGGCCGTGGCGGCCGCCTGCAGGCCCTGCATGTTTCCCGAATAGTGCTTCTTCACATAGGGACAGCCCTCGTTGACCCATTCCAGGACCACGGTCTTGCCCCTGAACTCGGCCAGCGAGCGGGCCTTGCCGTCGATATCAACGGCGGAGAAGGCGGGCGCCGGCCGGGCATGAGCCAGGCTGGGCGCGGCGACGGCGGCCAAGGGCAGACCGGCGGCGACGAGACGGCGTGTGACGTTCGACATAAGCGAGCTCCGGATGACGACAGAGTTCCCCCTCGCGCCGGCAGCTTCTCACATCCTGGCGTTATCTGGAAAGTCCGGTCAGGAGGCCGCCTTCTCGATGGCCTCGATGACCATGCCCTCGGTCAGCAGCTGCGGCAGGATCACCGGCGGCCCGCCCTTGGCCGGATAGACCAGATACAGCGGCACGCCCGCCCGGCCATGCTCGGCCAGGGCGGCGGCGATGGTGGCGTCGCGATTGGTCCAGTCGGCCTTCAGCAGCACGGCGTTGCGGTCCTTGAACACCTGGGCGACGCCGGCCCCGGACAGGGCCACCTTCTCATTGACCTGACAGGTCACGCACCAGGCGGCGGTGAAGTCGACCAGCACCGGCCGGCCCTCGGCCCGCAGGGCGGCCACCCGCTCCGGCGACCAGGGCTCGGAGGCCAGCCCCGGACCGCTGGGCGTCGAGGCCTGGGCCGTCGCGGCGACAGGCCCCGGAGCCTGCAGGGTCAGGGCCGTCAGGGCGACGGCGCCGGCCAGGCTCAGCAGGGCCAGAAGCAGCGGAACCAGGCTGGGCTTACCCACGGCGCGACGGGTCTGGGCGTGGCCGTAAAGCCAGGCGGCGAAGGCCAGCAGCACGGCGGCGGCGAACACCTCGCCCAGGGCGATCGACCCGCTCTGCTGGCTGAACACCCAGACCAGCCAGGCCGCCGTGCCATACATCGGGAATGCCAGGCCCTTCTTCAGGGTGTCCATCCAGGCGCCGGGACGCGGCAGCCGCGCCAGCAGGGCCGGCGCGAAGGTCAGGATCACGAACGGGGCGGCAAAGCCCAGGGCCAGGGCCAGGAACACCGACAGCGAGATCAGCGGCGGCTGGACCAGGGCAAAGCCCAGGGCGCCGGCCATGAACGGCGCGGTGCAGGGGGCAGCCACGACCACGGCCAGGGCCCCGGTGAAGAAGGCGCCGGTCACGCCGCCGCGCGCCGAGATGCTGCCGCCGACGCCCTGGACCGAGGTCCCGAACTCGAAGACCCCCGACATGTTCAGCGCCACCAGCAGCATCACCAGGGCCAGGCTGGCCACCACCACCGGCGACTGCAGCTGGAAGCCCCAGCCCACCGCCGCGCCGCCGGCCCGTACCGCGATCAAGAGGCCGGCGAGGGCCAGGAAGGTGGCGACCACCCCGACCAGGAAGGCCAGGCCCTGCAGGCGGGTCTTGCCCGGATCGTGGGCGTGGCCGGCCAGGCTAGCGGCCTTCATCGACAGCACCGGGAAGACGCACGGCATCAGGTTCAGGATCAGCCCGCCCAGGAAGGCAAAGACCAGGGCGGTGAGCAGGCCCTTGGCGTCGACCGGCCCTTTCACGGCCGGCGGTGCGCCCAGGCCCGACGCCGTGGCGGGGGGATCGCCCGCCGTCGCCGTCACCTCAAAGGACTGACCCTTCAGGGCCAGCACGCCCGACAGTTCGGTGGGCGGGGTCCCACTGGTAAAGTCGTAGCCGGGCGTCAGGCCCAAGGTCAGGCCTTCGGGACCGCGCTCGATGGTCTGGTCGGCGGCATGGTCGATGACCTTGCCCGAATACGGAAAGAAGTAGGCGCCGACCATGTCGGCGCCCTTCAGCGGCGCGCCGGTGACGGCCAGCTTCAGAACGCCACCCTCCAGCTTGAACACGGCCTTCAGGCCGGCGGCCTTGGGGGCGTCAGCCAGGGTCTTGGCGACCACCGCGCCCCATTTCGGATCCGGGCCCGGCGCGCCGGCCACGATGGGCAGGTCCAGGGTCAGGACCGCGTCCTCAGGGATACAGATCTCTTCGCAGACCAGGAAGGCGGCCGCTGCCTTGAGGGTGACCGTTGAGCCCGGACGGGCGTCGACCGGCACGGTGATCGGCACGGGCAGCAGCACCTCGCCCTTATAGGCGTAGTCGAGCAACGGCCCGACGCGGCTCTTCTCCGGGGTCGGCCAGACGATGTCGCCGGCGGTCCAGCCGGTCGGCAGGGTCCAGACGATCTTGGTGGCGTCGCCCGCGTCGCCCGGATTGCGCCAATAGGTGTGCCAGCCCGGCTGGATCTTCTGGCGCAGGGCCACATAGATCGTGGCGCCGGGAACAGCGGCGGCGTCCTGGGCCACCAGCTCGGCTTCGATGTGACCGGTGTTGACCGGGCCCGCCAGGGCCTGTCCCCCGCCCGAGCCGGCAAGAAGCCCGGCAAAGAGCACGGCCTGCACGGCCACGAGAAGTTTCCGGATCAACATGAAGCCTGCCCGAGCCAAAAAGCGTCAGGGACACATGGCCCGCCCGCGCGCTCTCGACAAGCACCGACCGACCATGGACAGTTGATGACGATTCAAAGTGAGACTTCAGACATGCCCGCCGCGTTCGACGATATCGAGATTGGTCAGGTCGTGTCCCTGGGCACGCGCGCCGTGGAGGGCAAGGCGCTGGAGGCCTTCATCGCCGCCTTCGCCCCCGGCTGGCCGCCCGAGAACGGCGCCCCCGACGTGATGGTGTTCGCCATCTGGTCGCGGCTGGACGCCGAGGCCGCCGCCGCCTGGCCCCAGACCAAGCGCCTGGGCGTCGACGCCCTGCGCTGGATGCGCAACCCGCCGGTTGGCGAACTGCTGCGCGGCCGCATGACGGTGATGGGCAAGGACCCGGTCGGCGAAGGCAAGGGCATGATCATCGCCCAGCACGACCTGCTGGATGAGGCGGGGCGGCTGGTGTTTTCGTGCCTGACTCGCAGCATTTTCGCGCGGTAAGGCGGCGGGTGGCCACAATTCCGGCGTCGCGCAGCCGCGCCAGATGTTGCGACCGCGCCGACGGCGAGAGCAGCAAACGAGCCTGAGTATCGCTGACCTACAGAGCTCCGTCGCTCAGGGCGTGGAGAACCCGAAAGCGATGGCTATTGGCCAGAGCCCGCAGGACATCGCCGGGCGTGGCCGGTTCATTGGCCATGCAGCAGCGCGTCGAGCCGATAGGACGAGACCGTCACCTCGCCGCGCGCCGCCACCAGGGCGCTTTGCGCGGCCAGGGCTTCGCGTTCGGCGTCGAGCAGATCCAGGACGGGCTTTTGGCCCACCCGCACTTCATTGCGCACGCTGTCCAGCGCGCTGGTCGCGGCGCTGGCCTGGTCGGTAGCGGCCAGCATCACGGCCCGCGCGGTGGCGACATCGCCCCAGGCGCCGATCACGGCCTCCCGCACCTGAGCCTGCGCTGACTTCAGGCCCGCCTGAGCGGCGCGAAGCGCTGCCCCTGCCTCATCAACGCGGCCGCTTACAGCACCGCCCGAAAACAGGGTCCATCGTCCTTGCACACCGACCATGACACCATCGGCGCTGTAGCCTGGAAAGAACTGGTCGCGCGCTGTGCTGGCGGTGGCGGTCAAGGCGAGGTTCGGCAGTCGGTCGGCCTTGGCATAGCGAACGCCGGCCTGCGCCGCGCGTTCGGCCGCCCCGGCGGCCAAAAGCATGGGGCTCGATTGAGACGCCGTAGCGATGGCCTCATCGAGCGACGCAGGCGTCGCGGGGGGCGCGACCACGGCCTCAAGCCCGTTCGGTTCCGCTCCGACCACGGAGACGAAATGTGCTCGGCTCCTGGCCAGTTGACCTTCGGCACGGGCCAAGCCCGCGCGGCTCTCTGCCTGGCGGGCCATGGCCTGGTCGAGATCAGTGCGAGGTATCTCTCCGCCCTTGAAGCGCAATTGCGCCTGGCTGGTGATGGCCTCCATCTGGGCGAGCTGGGCCCGGCTCAAGGCCACCATGTCCTGGGCGCTAAGCACCCCGACATAGGATGACGCAACCTCGGCGCTGAGCGCAGCCGTTGCACCGCCGACCTGAGCGAGGGCTGCCGCCTTACCCTCTGCAGCCTGAGCGATAGCGGCGCTGACGCCACCGCCTGAGAACAGGGGCTGGCGGAGTTGCAGCGACGCCGCGCGGGGCGAGACATCGCTCTGGCCAAAGCCGAAGAAGCCACCAAGATCGGTCGTTCCGCTTGCGCTCTCACCCGACAGGGTGAGGCTAGGCAGACGGCCGGAGCGCGCCTGGGCCAGCCGGGCGTTGGCCGCGTCCGACTGGGCCTGCACCTGGGCAAGACCTGGATTGGCGCGCCGCGCCAGGGCGATGGCCTCGGGCAAGGTCATGGCCGACGCGCCCAAGGGCGCGGCGACACTGGCCAGCAAGAACAGGGCTAGGACGGCGCGCATCGAGTTCACTGGAACGCGACGCCCGGCTTGACGCCGAGTTTCTTGAAGATCATCGCGGCCGGGCAAAAGCCGGTGAAGGCCGCCTGGATCATGTTGAGGCCTGCAAAGATCGACAGGCCGATCCACCAGGGGTGAACAAACTGGGCCAGGCCGACGCCCACCAGGACGACAAAGCCGGCAAAAGCCAGAACCATACGATCGACAGTCATGATCAATCTCCTCAAGCGGCTCAGGCGCTTGCCTGGGCCAGAGCCTGGTGCGTCCAGGCGACGATTTGAGCCGCGCTCATCAGCCCGGCGGATCGGGCGATGACGGCGCCGTCCCGATAGAGCAGCAGCGCCGGAATGCCCGAGACGCCCAACGCCCCGGCGGCCTGCGGCTCGGCTTCGGAATTGAGCTTCAAGAGCCGTACGTCCGGCTCGAGCCGCGCGGCTGCAGCAGCAAACTGAGGGGCCATGGACCGGCAGGGTCCGCACCACGGGGCCCAGACATCGACGAGAACAGCGACGCCGCGGGTCTTGCCGGCGTGGGCGGCCAGTTGCGCGCCGCTCACCTCGGTCGGAGCGCCGGAGAACAGGCGCTCGCCGCAGCGGCCGCACTTGGCCGCCAGGGCGTTCCGGCTTTCGGGCGCGCGATTGGTGGCGCCACAGGCGGGACAAACAAGCTGCCGCATCACACTGCCTTTCGCCCTCAGGGCTTGATCTTGTGGATACCCATGACGTCCAGGGCGAGCTTCTCGTAGAAGGGCTCGCTCTCGCCGCGCTTGACCTTGGCCAGGAAGTATTTCTCGAACCCGACCTTGGCCAGGTGGACCCACTTGCCGCTGGCCGACCAGTTGACGTTGCGTGGCGGAATCTGGGGCTGGGCGATGAACACCACGCCGCCGTCGCCGAAATCGGCCAGGCAGATGGCGTTCCAGGTTGCCTCATGGGTGGCGGGCTGGCCGCTGAGGATCTCTTTGAAGTTCTGGGCGATGGCCGTGACCATGCTCTCGATCATGAAGCCGGTCTTGGGCACGCCCACCGGCACCGGGGTCTTGCCCGTCGGAGCGATGGCGACGCAGACCCCCAGGGCCATGATGTTCTGGTAGGTCGGATTGCGTTGGTGTTTGTCAACCAGGATGAAGCCGCGCGGATTGGTCAAACCGCTGATCCCATGAACCGCTGCCACGCCCCGGAAGGCCGGCAGCATCATCGAATAGGAGAACGGCAGGTCGTGGGTCGCCTTGACGGCGCCGTCGTCGGCGATCTCTTCAACGTGCATCAGTCCGGCTTCCACCGAAGTAACCTTGGCGTTGGTGATCCACTTGATGTGCCGTTGGCGCATCTCGCTTTCCAGCAGGCCCTTGGTGTCGCCCACCCCGTCCAGGCCCAGATGGCCGACATAGGGCTCGGAGGTAACAAAGGTCATGGGCACGCGGTCGCGCACCTTGCGGCGGCGCAGTTCGGTGTCGAGGATCAGAGCGAACTCATAGGCCGGACCAAAGCAGGACGCGCCCTGCACCGCGCCGACCACGATCGGGCCGGGGTTTTCCACAAAGCGGTCGAAGGCGGTCGCCGCCGTTTCGGCGTGATCGACGTGGCAGATCGACTGCGTGAAGCCGCCGTGCGGGCCAAGGCCGGGGATCTCGTCAAAGGCCAGCTCCGGCCCGGTGGCGATCACCAGATAGTCGTAGTCGAGCAGCATGCCATCGGAGAGTTCCAACTGGTTGCGTTCGGGCATGACCTTGGCTGCGCCAATGCCCCGGAAAGCGATGCCCTTCTTCTTGAACACGGGCGGCAGCTTGACCTCGATGGCCTCACGCTTGCGCCAGTGAACAGCGACCCAAGGGTTTGAGGGTACGAAGTGGAAGGTGTCGCCCTGCGAGACCACCTCGACCACGGCCTTATCGCCCACGGCCTGCTTGATCTCGAAGGCGGCGATGGCGCCGCCCAGTCCGGCGCCCAGAATGACGATGCGCGGCTTGGCCATGATCCCGTTTCCTCTCACGCCGTGGTTCGGAGCCGAGACTGGGCTCGTTCCGCGTGGCTAACTTTGATCAGGATCACGTTTGAGCCCGAGCGGTCGGGATAGCGTCACCCTATCGATGGCTTGACTAGATATTCGTAAAGTCGCATATACGCAACTATGAATTTTGATCCTGCCGCCCTCAAGGCTTCCGCGGACGACGCCTGCGCCCTGCTCAAGGCGCTGGCCAATCCGCATCGGCTGATGATCGTCTGCGCGCTGGTCGACGGCGAGCAGTCGGTGGGCGCGCTCGCCCAGGGCCTGGGCGTTCGCGAGACCCTGGCCTCGCAGCATCTGGGCCTGTTGCGCCGCGACGGCGTGGTGGCCGCGAGGCGCGATGGACAGACCATTTACTACGGCCTTCGCAGCGGTCAGGCCCGCGCGCTGGTCGAGACCTTGTCCCGTCTGTTCTGCGCGGTCCCAGGACCCGCCCCTTTCAAGGAGACCCACTGATGTTCGGATCCCCCAAGACCAAAGACCTCACCGCCCATCAGGTGAAGACCGCTCTCGACGCCCAGGAGATCCTGCTGGTCGATGTGCGCGAGCCGGCCGAGTTCGCCGCCGAGCGCATTCCTGGCGCGGTCAATGTTCCGCTCTCCAGTTTCGACCCCAAGGCCCTCCCGGACGCCGGCGACAAGTCGGTGGTGTTCAGCTGCGGTTCGGGCAAGCGGTCGGCGACCGCCCTGGGCCACTGCCAGAAGGCCGGACACGCGCTGGATACCCACCTGACCGGCGGGATCATGGCCTGGAAGGCCGCCGGCCTGCCGACCGTCCGCTAGTCGACAAGCACAAGACCAAAAGCCCTGGAGGGGACGCCATGACGGCACGGCCATATCTGATCAGCGCCTTGGGGGCCGCCTTGCTGCTCAGTGCCTGCGGCGAACCCAAGGAGGCCGCGGCGCCGGCGGTCAAAATGGCTCCGGCGACGAACCGTCTGACAATCCGCGCCCAGGTCGTGTCCGACATCAAGCCGGTTCCCGCGACCCTGACCACGCGCGACATGGCCGAGGCCCGGGCGAGGATTTCCGGAACCCTGGTGGCTTTGAGCGTCAAGGAAGGCGACCTCGTGCGGCAGGGCCAGATGATTGGTCGGATCAGGGATGATCGGCTGACCCTGCAAACCGGGGCGTTCGACGCCCAGGTCGCCGCAGCCGCCGCCGAGGCGGCCCGCGCTCAGGCGGATCTGGCCCGCACCCGCGACCTCTTCTCGCATGGCGTCTACGCCCAGGCGCGCCTGGATCAGGTCGAGGCCCAGGCCAAGGCCGCAAACGCTAATCTGTCAGCGGCCCGCGCCCAGCGTGGGGCCAGCGCCGAGCTGGGCGCCCAAGGCGCTATCCTGGCCCCGGCCACCGGTCGGGTCCTGGTGGCCGACGTCCCCGTGGGCTCGGTGGTGATGCCCGGCCAGTCGATCGCCAGGATCACGGCCGGCCCGCTGGTCGTGCGCATCGAACTGCCGGAAGGCCAGGCGCGCGCCCTCAAGGTCGGAGATTTCGTCGACCTGGCGGCCGAGGACCTGCGCGGCACGGCCGCGCGCGGAACCATCAGCCAGATCTATCCGTCGATCAACGGCGGCCAGGTCACCGCCGACGTCACGGCTCCCAACCTGCCCGGCGACCTGATCGGCCAGCGCGTGCGCGCCGCCGTCAGGATCGGCGAGCGCCAGGCGATCGTCATTCCACGGCGCTATGTCGCCACGCGCTTTGGCGTCGACTATGCCCGGTTGGTCGGAGCCGATGGCGCGATCTCGGAATCCCCGATCCAGACCCGCGCGAGCGTCACGGCGGACACAGTCGAAGTTCTGTCAGGCCTGCGCCTTGGCGACATCCTGACCCCGGCGGAGGCCGCCCGATGAACCTGGGTCTTTCGGGTCGCCTGACCAAGGCGTCGATCAAGTCACCCCTGACGCCGCTGATCCTGCTGGCGGCGATCGCCGTAGGCCTGCTGGCGCTGATCTCGATCCCCCGCGAGGAGGAACCGCAGATCAGCGTGCCCATGGTCGACATCATGGTCGCCGCGCCGGGTCTGCGCGCGCCAGACGCCATCGAACTGGTCGGCAAGCCGCTGGAGGCCATCGTCAAGAGCGTCGCCGAGGTCGAGCACGTCTATACCTTCGCCGACGACAATCAGGTGATGGTCACGGCCCGTTTCAAGGTCGGGGTCGATCCCGACGCGGCGGCTGTGCGCATCCACGAGAAGGTCCGCGCCAACTATGACCGCATCCCGGCAGGCATCGCCGAACCCCTGATCCAGACGCGGGGTATCAATGACGTGCCGAGCCTCGTCCTGACGCTGTCGCCCAGGCCGGGCGCGGCGGGCCAATGGACCGATCAGGCGCTGTATGAGCTGGCGGGCAAGCTGCGCACCGAGGTTGCCAAGGTCGATGATGTGGGCCTGACCTTCATCGTCGGCGGCCGGCCCGAGGAGATCCGCGTCGCCCCCGATCCCGCGCGCCTGGCCCAGCACGGCGTGTCGCTGGCCGCCCTGATGGACACCGTGCGTCAGGCCACCCGCGCCTTTCCCGCCGGCCAGATTCGCGGCGGCGGCCAGGCGGTCGACGTCACGGCCGGCCGCAGCCTGACCAGCGCCATCGACATCGGCCTGCTGGCCCTGCCCTCGGCCGGCGGCCAGGCGGTCTATGTCCGCGATGTCGCCGATGTGGCCCAGGGCCCGCGTGAGGATCAGGCCCGCGCCTGGCGCTATGCCCGCGCAGACGGCGTCTGGAGCCAGGCCCCCGCCGTCAGCCTGGCCATCGCCAAGCGCAAGGGCGCCAACGCCGTCGTCGTCTCCCAGGCCGTCCTGACCCGCGTCGAGGCCCTGAAGGGCTCGCTGCTGCCTGACAGCCTGGATGTGGCGGTGACCCGCGACTACGGCGCGACCGCCAATGAAAAGGCCAATGAGCTGCTGTTCCACCTGGGTTTGGCCACCCTGTCGATCGTGGTTCTGATCGGTCTGGCCATCGGCTGGCGCGAGGCGGCGGTGACCGCCGTTGTCATCCCGACGACCATCCTGCTGACCCTCTTCGCCTCCAACCTGATGGGTTACACGATCAACCGGGTCAGCCTGTTCGCCCTGATCTTCTCGATTGGCATCCTGGTCGACGACGCCATCGTCATGATCGAGAATATCGCCCGCCACTGGGCCATGAACGATGGCCGCAGCCGGATCGACGCGGCGGTCGACGCCGTGGCCGAGGTGGGCAACCCTACCGTGGTCGCCACCCTGACGGTGGTTTCGGCCCTGCTGCCCATGCTGTTCGTCTCGGGCCTGATGGGGCCCTACATGGCCCCGATCCCCGTCAACGCCTCAGCGGCCATGGTGTTCTCGTTCTTCGTCGCCGTGGTCATCGCGCCCTGGCTGATGGTGCGCTTCGCCCGCAAGACCCTGGCCTCGGACGGCCACGGCGGAGGCCATGATGGCGAGGGCAAGCTGGGCGCGCTCTATCGCGGGGTCGCCGGCCGGGTGATCGCCACGCGCAGGAGCGCCTGGACCTTCCTGATCGCCGTGGGCCTGGCCACTGTGCTGGCCGGCGCCATGTTCGCCACCAAGACCGTGACCGTCAAACTGCTGCCGTTCGACAACAAGTCCGAGCTGCAGGTGGTGCTGGACATGCCGGAGGGAACCTCGCTGGAGGCCACCGCCCGCGCCCTGTCTGACGCCGCCGTGATCACCCGCACCCTGCCCGAGGTGACGGCGATCGACGCCTATGCCGGAACCGCCTCGCCGTTCAATTTCAACGGTCTGGTCCGCCACTACTATCTGCGCAATCGCCCCGACCAGGGCGACCTGTCGGTGTCGCTGGCCGAAAAGGGCGAGCGCAAGCGCTCCAGCCACGTCATCGCCCTGGACCTGCGCGAACGGCTGGCCAGGGTGGCCCTGCCGGCCGGCGCGTCGATCAAGGTGGTCGAGGCCCCGCCCGGACCGCCAGTCATGGCCACCCTGCTGGCCGAGATCTATGGCCCTGACGCTGCGACCCGCCGCGCCGTGGCCGAGCGGGTCAAGGCCGCCTTCAAGGCCGTGCCCTATATTGTCGACATCGATGACAGCTACGGTCAGGCCCGCCCCGGCCTGCGCCTGGTTCCCGACCGCGACCGGCTGGAGGCCCTGAAGGTCGATGACCGGCAGGTGCTGGACTCGATCGGCGCAGCCTTCGGCGGACAGGTCGTGGGCTACGCCCATCGGGGCCAGGGCCGCGATCCGCTGGAAATCTCGGTGCGTCTGCCGCAGTCGGCGCGCAGCTGGGACGAGGGCCTGGCGGCCTTGCCCGTGGCCCAAAGTCAGGGCGGGCGCCTGGTCGCGCTGGGCGAGGTGGTCACCGCCACCCGGGAAGCCGGCTCGACCCACATCTTCCGCCGCGACGGCCGCGACGTCGACATGATCATGGCCGAACTGGCCGGCGCCTATGAGGCCCCGATCTACGGCATGATGGCGGTCGACAAGGCGATCAAGGCCGCCGACTGGGGCGATCTTCCCAAGCCCGACATCCGCATGAACGGCCAGCCGACCGATGAGAGCAAGCCGACCCTGCTGTGGGACGGCGAATGGGAGATCACCTGGGTGACCTTCCGCGACATGGGCGCGGCCTTCGGCGTGGCGATCCTGGGCATCTATGTGCTGGTCGTGGCCCAGTTCAAAAGCTTCCGCCTGCCGCTGGTGATCCTGACCCCGATCCCCCTGACCCTGGTGGGCATCGTCATTGGCCACATCCTGTTCAAGGCGCCGTTCAGCGCCACCTCGATGATCGGCTTCATCGCCCTGGCCGGGATCATCGTGCGCAACTCGATCCTGCTGGTCGACTTCATCCGCCACAGCCAGACCGGCGACCGACCGCTGCGCGAGGTGTTGCTGGAAGCCGGGGCCATACGCTTCAAGCCGATCGTTCTGACGGCCCTGGCCGCCATGATCGGCGCTGCGGTGATCCTGTTCGACCCGATCTTCCAGGGCCTGGCGATCTCGCTGCTGTTTGGTCTGGCCTCATCGACGGTGCTGACCGTGCTGGTGATTCCGGCCATCTATGTCGTGCTGCGCGATGACGATCGGCACACTGCCGCAGAAACGCCGAAATAGTTGAGCCTAACGTCCGCCTCGCCTCAAGCTCGACACTCGGCGGGCCGCCTTGGTCGCACGGTAGCAACGGCCGCGACATCAAGGCGCCATCGCTCAAGCTTGAACCTTCATGCGTATCTTCTACATTAGGCATATGAACAAACTTGCCTCCATAAGCCCTATTGACGATGTTCAGGAGCTGGCTGCCAGCGCCCACTCGGCGGCGCGGCTGCTCAAGCTTCTGGCCAGCGAGCAACGGCTGTTGATCCTTTGCCGTCTGATCGACGGCGAGGCTTCGGTCGGCGATCTGGCGATCCACGTCGGACTGGCCCAGTCGGCGACCTCGCAGCATCTCGCCAAGATGCGGGCCGAGGGCTTGGTGGCCACCCGGCGTGAGGCTCAGACCATCTTCTACCGACTGGACGATCCGGCCGCGATGCGCGTGCTGGAAACCCTTTGCGACGTTTACCGCGGCGAGGCCCGAGCCTGACCGTCAAGCGTCGTCACCGCCTGGTCGCATCGTCCAGGGGAGACCCAAAATGCTGACCGTGCTCAATGATGCCCTGCCCCGTCCGCGCTGGATGGCGCTATCGGCCGATCCTGTTTTTAGGGGGTTGGTCGGCCTGGCGGTCATCGGCGTGGGCGTCGGACACCTGGCCTCGGCAGGCGAGGGTGGCGGGCCGATCGCGGGGCTGACCGGCGCGAGCCTGGTTGTTTTGGGCGGAAGTCTCGCTGCGGGCCTGTGGACGCGACTTTCGGCGCTGCTGGTGTTGGTGATCTGGAGCGTGGCCACCCTACCCGACGCCGTGACGACAAGCCTCGCGTCCGGTTCCGCTGCGCCTCTGCTCGAAGGCCTCGCCATCCTGGGCGCGCTTTTTCTGATCTATGTGCGCGGTGGCGGTCAGATTTCCCTGGACGGGCTTAGGCGCAAGCGCTCCACGGCCATCAAGCCAAGTCCTCACGGTCGGACGATCTCCCGGCTTTGAGGTGCGAGGATACATCCAGTGTTCAAGGCCGGCGCCCTGAGAGCGCCTGCCGAGGGCTCTGCCGTTAGTCAAAACCCATCCGCCCCGGGTGCGGGCAACGCCAATCAAGGCCCGCGCCGAGACCTCAAGCCTGCATGGCTTTCCAGGCGACATAGACCGCGACGGTCAACACCAGGCCTGCAAACAGCCGCCGCGCCAGCACCGCGTGCGCCGCCAGTAGCCCCGCACCCCTGACGCCCACGGCGCCGCCCGCCAAGCCGCCTAGAACAAAAAGTCCCGCGACGGGCCAGTTGATCAGGCCCGAGGCGGCGTAGTTCAGCGAGGTCGCCGCTCCAAACAGCGACACCGACAGCAAGGACGAGGCCGTGGCGTTGGCCAGAGTCATCCCGGTCGCCGCCATCAATCCCGGCACGATCAGAAACCCGCCGCCGATCCCGAAGAAGCCTGCGGCCAGGCCGGTGAGCACGCCCAGCGGCGCCAGCTTCAGCATCAATGCGGGTGAAATGTGAACGAGGGGATCACCCTGAGACTTGGGTCGACGCATCATCGACAGCGCGATCGCCGCCATCGCGAAAGCGAACCACAGCAGCAGGCGCTGTCCCTCGACCGCCTTGGCCAGGCTCGAGCCGAGGAACGAGCCGATCAGCCCCGCGCCGGCGAAAACGGTCGCGCAAGGCCATTTGACGCGTCCGCCTCGGCCGTGGCCTATCAGGTTCATCCCCGCATTGACCGCGACTGCGGCGGCCGAGGTGCCGATGGCCACGTGGGGATCGTTGATGCCGACCACATAGAGCAAGAGTGGCGTAGCGAGCACCGACCCGCCACCGCCGAACAGGCCCAGCAGTGCGCCGACCAGCGCGCCGCTCATCAAGGCTGAAACGATCATGAACACGGACATGGCGGCCTACCCGATAGGACTTGTATATTCATATATTCGCATATAACTAGCTTGTCGATACCCAAGCCCCGAGAGTTTGTAATGCGCGAGCCGATCTCACCATCTGACGTCGCCGTGACCAAGGCGAAGTCGATCATCGAACAGGCGCTTGCCGCGCCCGCCTCAAGGCCCGAAGTGCAAGCCTTTTTCGACGAGGCGACGTTCACGGTCAGCTATGTCCTGCGTGATCCCAACTCATCGGCCTGCGCCGTTATCGACAGCGTCCTGGACTATGACGCCGCAGCCGGTCGGACCAGCGAGCGGTCGGCCGACGCCCTGATCGCCTATGTCAGGGACCAGGGGCTGGAGGTCGTCTGGCAAATGGAGACCCACGCCCATGCCGACCATCTGTCCGCCGCGCCCTATCTTCAAAGCGCTCTGGGCGGCCGCCTGGCGATCGGCGAGAAGATCGTTAGCGTTCAGGAGACATTTGGAAAGCTGTTCAACGCCGGCCAGGATTTCGCCCGCGACGGCCGACAGTTCGATCATCTGTTCCGGGACGGCGAGGTCTTTTCCATTGGCGGACTACAGGCCATTGCCCTGCATGTGCCCGGCCACACGCCGGCCTGCATGGCCTATGTCATTGGCGACGCCATCTTCGTGGGCGACACCCTGTTCATGCCCGACTATGGCACCGCGCGCTGCGACTTTCCCGGCGGCGATGCGGCGACGCTGTTTGCGTCAATCCAGCGCTTGCTAGCGCTTCCCGACGAGACGCGCGTCTTTCTGTGTCATGACTACAAAGCCCCCGGCCGAGATGCCTTTGCGTGGGAAACGACGATCGGCGACCAGCGCCGGAATAACATCCATGTCCACGAAGGTGTCAGCCAGGCACAGTTCGTCGCCCTCCGGGAAGCGCGTGACCGAACCCTCGACATGCCCAGGCTAATCTTGCCGTCCGTCCAGGTGAACATGCGCGCCGGCCACCTGCCGGACCCAGAAGCCAATGGTGTGCGGTATCTGAAGATCCCGCTCAACGCTGTTTGACGATCGCGATCGTCAGTCGCACGCGTTGTTCAACTCGTTCTCGTCGGCGACCGAGCCTGATGCATATAGCCAACCCGTCGACCTCGATGCCGAGGTAGCGAACGGCGCTCTCAAATTTCCGGTGACCGAGAAGAAGGTGGCAAGCTCGCAGGTTGCCTGTCTCCCTGCAGATCAGCGCCACCTTCGTTCGTCTGGGACTATCGGTCCCGTAACCCCGTGGTTCGAGCTCAATCATCGACACCCATTTGTCGACGAGGCGGGCATAGTGCCGCGTGCTCACGTGATCGCCAGGTCGGCCGCGACTCGGTGAAAAGCCAATCGTCCTGACGACGACCACGAACCTTGCGCCAGGCAGCCAGCGCACCTCGCATTGGCTCCGTGATTTCAAACGGGACCGGCTGACCCGTCTTCTGTTGGATCACTATGGCGCGGGTTCGGAGGGAGCCTCCCGGAGCTTGGCGTCGATCGCACAATGGAACATCGAGAGGTCGCGCACGCATCCGTTCGCTTTGAACTGCTGCCGGTTTCCCCAGATAGGTTTGGGCTTGAACGGCGGCTTGGGGCCGATGATGCGCGCGGTGTTCCAAGGGCGCTTGGGTGTAAGGAAGAGGTCAAATCGGGCCCTGTTCGCCGCCTGCGCGTTGGCTGTTCCTCTCCCTCCCTTCCACCACGATCCAGTCCGGAAGGTGGGGTGAACCGGCCTTCTCAGCGAGTTCACCCCGGCGGACGATGCGCTAGAAAGCCATCTTCACTCTGGCCGTGACCGTCCGGGGCGCACCGGGCGCGATCCAGAGGTTGCTGTACGAGCTTTCCAGATAGGAGGTGTCGAACAGGTTCTCGATATCCAGGGCGGCCCGAATTGACGGCGTGACCTGGACGCCCAGATTGACCCGGGCCGTCGTATAGTCCGGCAGCTTGAAGCCGCTGTTGGCATCGTCGCCAGCGCGTTCGCCCACGAAGGTCAGGCCGCCCCCGATGCTGATCGAACCGGGCTGGGTCGCGTTCGAAGCCCACGACGCATAGATCGCACCCGAATGCTTTGGCACATTGCTCAGAGACGACCCGGTCAGACCCGGGCGCGTGTCGCGGGTCACCTTGGCGTCGGTATAGGCGTACACGGCGGTGATCGAGAGCTTGTCGCTCAACGCCCAGGTTGCGTTGGCCTCGGCCCCCTCACTGCGCGCCTCGCCAACGGCGATCGAGAAGCCGCTGTTGGCCGGATCGTTGACCAGCGTGTTTTCCTTGTCGATGCGGAACACTGAAGCGGTCCCGGTCAGGGCGTCGTCCAGAAGGCGAACCTTCAGCCCGGCCTCGTAGGCCTCGCCCAGTTCAGGCGCGAAGGCGCGGCTGGCGGCATCGACGCCCTGATTGTAGCGGAAGGACTGCCCCCAGCTGGCGTAGAGCGACACGGCGTCGCTGGCGGTCCAGGTCACCGCCGCGCGGGGCGAGGTGCGTGAGGGCTTCTGCTGATCCAGGCGGCTGGTTCGGAAGTTGGTGTTGTTCTGTTCAATCCAGTCGTGGCGGACGCCTAGCATGACGGTCAGGCGGCCGATGGTCGCCAGATCCTGGACGTAAAGGCTCTTGCCGTTCAGTTCCTCAAGGATGTTCTGGTTCAGCGTCGCCGTCGGCTTGGCCTGGCCGTAGACCGGATTGTAGACGTCGATGGCGTAGGGGACCGCAGCGCTGGGGCTGAAGCGATAGAAGACCCGGGTCTGGTTGTAGTCGAAGGCGTCGAAGCCGATGCGCAGTTGATGATCGACGCCGGCGAGGGTGCGCTTCACGGCCAGTTCCAGGCGGCCTGAAGCGTCTTCCCAGCTATACGAATGGATACGCAATTGGCGGCGCAGGAGCGTGCCGACCAGGGCGCTGTTGTGGGTCGACTGGCCCTTGAACAGACCGTCGCGGTACTGAACCCCGCCTTCAAGCGAAATGCCCTCGGCCAGGTCGAGGAAGAACGAGGCCTGGTGCTGCAGGGTTTCCTGACGGATCTTGCCGTCATGGGGCTCGCCCAGGAACCGCGTCCGCGGCAGCGCCTTGCCGTTACCGCCGATGGCGACGAGGCCGCGATCGTGGACGAAGTGAACCTTGTTGGCCTCCAGCTGGTACAGAACCCGCAGCCGGTCGGTTGGCGCCCAGCTGAACGATGGGGCCAGAACAAGGCGGTCAGATCCGACATGATCGCGGAAGCCGTCCGTTTCCTGATAGGCCGCGACCAGGCGCGCGGCCGTCGTTGAGGTCAGCGGACCGTTGAGGTCAGCCACGCCGCGCCAGGTGTTGAAGCTGCCGTAGGACGCCTCGACGCTGGCGGCCGGATCCTGGCCGGGCGCCTTGGTCACGATGTTGATCGATCCGCCCGGCTCGCCCTTGCCCGACAGGGCCGAGGCCGGGCCCTTGAGCACCTGGAAGGCCTCGACCGTGGCCACGTCCCGGCGCGGATTGAACCCGCGGTTGGATACGAAGCGGTTTACCAGCAGGTCCGGGCCCTGGTTGATGTCTCCGGAGAACCCGCGAATGGCGTAGGCGTCCCAGGCGCCGCCGAAGCTGTTCTGGCGGGCCATGCCTCCGGCCAGATCGAAAAGGTCCGAAAGATTGGCCGCGCCGATCGTCTCGATCAGGGCCCTGTCCAGCACACGCACGTTTTGCGGCAGGGTCTTGGGATCGACGTCCAGGCCGTTGATGCTGGCGCTGGCGCGCCGGGCCGTGACCTTGACGTCCTCGACGACCGTGGCGCTTTCGGGGGGCTCGGCGGTCTCTGCGGCGTGCGCGCCTCCGCCCAGAGCCAACAGCGAGCAACCTGCTGCGAAAACCAGCTTCAAACGTTCAAGTTTCATCTTATCCCCGTCGCGCCAAGCGCACTGGCGCGTCCTCGCTCAATCGCGATTGACACGCAATGTAGGTGTTACGTTATAACGTCATATGCACTAACCGGCGGGACTGGCAAGAGGCTGGCGATGCACAACAAGGGATGGAGCAATCCTTGAGCAATCAGCGCGACGTGGTTCTGGAGGCCTGCGACCTTCGGCATCAGTACGGGGATAAGCCCGTTCTGCGGGGCCTGAACTTCAAGGTCGCCGCGGGCGAGATCTATGCGCTGCTGGGTGGCAATGGGGCCGGCAAGTCGACGACCTTGTCTGCGTTTCTTGGGCTGCTCCGCCCGACCGGCGGAACGGTCCGGGTGATGGATCGGGACGTGACCGAGTCGCCCGACGCCGCCCGCGCCCGGATTGCCTATGTGCCGGAGAATGTCGCGCTGTACGAACATCTGACGGCCCGCGAGAACCTGGCCTACTTCCTGGCGCTCGCCGGCGCCGACGACTCGGCGTCGAGCATCGAAGCCGCTCTCGAAGCGGCCGGGCTCGCGCCCGACGCACGCGGTCGGCGGGTGGGCGGCTTCTCCAAGGGGATGCGCCAGAAGACCGCCATCGGCCTGGCCATCGCCCGCCACGCGCCCGTTCTGCTGCTGGATGAACCGACGTCCGGTCTGGACCCCCGGGCGGCGGCGGACTTCAACCGCCTGCTCGATGCGGCCCGCGCGCGCGGCATGGGGATACTGATGGTCACCCACGATCTGTTGGGAGCAGCCGAGATCGCCGATCGCATCGGCTTCCTCGCCGATGGCCGGCTGGAGGCCGAGCTCACCGCCGAGGGTGAGGCGCGGTTCGATGTCCGGGCTCTGCACGCGCGCTATGTGCGCATCGGCCAGACGGACGCGGCTGCCTGACCATGCGCCGCGCCGTCATCGCCCGAATTGCACGCGAAGAGCTTCGCGCACTCGCCCGCAACCACGTCGCCGCGATCGCCTGCGCGATCCTGGCCCTGCTGATCGTCGCCTCGGTCGGCCTGGGTCTCGACCGGCGGGCCCACATCGAGGGCCTGCGCACCCACCATCAGGCCGCCAGCGACGCGGCGTTCAGGGCCCAGCCGGATCGCCATCCGCACCGGATGGTCCACTATGGCCAGTACGTCTTCCGTCCACTCTCCGCGCTGGCTTTCTTCGATCCTGGCGTCGACGCTTATACCGGATCCATGGTGTTCCTGGAGGGGCACCGCCAGAACAGCGCCAACTTCAGCGAGGCCCGCCAATCCTCGCTGCTGATGCGGTTCGGTGACCTCAGCCCCGCCTTTGTTCTTCAGGTCCTGGCGCCGCTGCTGATGGTCTTCCTGGCCCACGGCGCCATCGCGCGGGAACGCGAGAGCGGCCTCTTGCGCGTGCTGCTGGCTCAGGGTGTGCGCCCCGCCGAGATCATTCTCGGCAAGCTGGCGACCCACCTCGGACTAAGCCTGATGCTGCTGGCCCCCGCCGCCCTGGCTCTGGCGGGACTGGTCGCGGCCGGCCAGGCTCCGGCCGCCCCCGCCGGCGCCTTGCTGCTGGTCTATGCGCTGTACCTGGCCTTCTGGGCGACCCTGGCGGTCCTGGTCTCCAGCCTGTTCCGTCGCGGACGTGACGCCCTGGCCGCGCTGGTTTCGATCTGGATGGCCTTGACCATCGTTCTGCCGCGCGGCCTGCCGGAGCTGGCCGCTTTGCTGCATCCGCAGCCGACCCGGATCGAAACCGATGTGGCGATCCATCGCGACCTCAAGGCGATCGGCGACAGCCACAATCCGGATGATCCCTACTTCGCCGCCTACAAGGCCAGGATCTTGCGACAGTACAAGGTCTCGCGCGTCGAAGACCTGCCGGTGCAGTGGGCGGGTCTAGTCTCCTACGAAGGCGAGCGCCTGACCAGCGAGCTGTTTGACCGCTACGCCGACGCAGCCTTCGCCCGAGAGTCGGACCAGAATCGACTGGTCCGCGCCTTCAGCGTGGTCAGCCCGATGCTGGCTGTCCGCCAGGGCTCCTCGGCGCTCGCCGCGACCGATGTCGAGAGCCACAAGGATTTTCTCGATCAGGTCGAAGCGCATCGCTACGCCTTCGTCCAGGCGCTGAACCGCGTCCAGATCGAGACGATCCCCAACCAGAACGCCGGCCCTGATCCCCGCGTGTCCGCCGACACCTGGGCGGGCATGCCGACCTTCGTCTATCGCGCGCCCGATCCAGTGGCCCGCTCTGGGGGCGCGATCGGCGCGGCCCTCGCCATCCTGCTGGCCTGGCTGGCGGCCCTGGGCTTGGCGCTGCGCCAGATCGCGCGTCGCCCGCTGGAGTCCTTCCAATGAAACGCCTTCGCGCCGAACTGATCCTGCTGCTGCGGGCCAAGGTCTCCTGCGCCGCCCTTCTGGTGCTGCTGGCCGCGGCGACGCTTGCGGTCGCTGCGGGCCTCGCCGCCCAGCATCGCCAGGTCGCGACCATTGCCCGCGTCGCCACCGCCCATCAGGCCGACCTCGTCGGCGTGACCAAGACTTACGGCAAGCCTGACGGCGACGCGGGCAATGCGGCCTACTACACCTTCCATCTGACCGCCGATCCGCCCCAGCCGCTGGCCTTTGCCGCCCTCGGCCAGCGCGACCTGCAGCCGTTCGTGCTGCGCGTACGACTCCTGGGCCTTCAGGCGCAGTTGCATGAGACCGAGGCCTACAATCCCGAACTCGTGCTGCCGGGGCCTTTCGACTGGTCGTTTGTGCTGATCTATCTGTCGCCGCTGGTCTTGATCGCTCTGCTGCACGATCTGGTGTCAAGCGAACGCGAAGCCGGCCGACTGCGGCTGCTGGCCGCCACGCCGGGCGGCGTGAGCGGGGTGTGGGGCCGGCGTGCGAGCCTGCGCTGCGGTCTCGTCCTGGCGGCGCTGCTTCTGCCGCTCTGGGCCGGTGCGGCTGTGGCCGGAGCCTCTCCGGTCGGCGTCGCAATGCTCACCCTGGCGGCGGCGCTCTACGTCACCTTCTGGCTCGGCCTGTCCCTGCTGGTGGCCGCGATCGGCCGGCGATCGGCGACCAATGCGGCCAGCCTGATCGGGCTGTGGCTGGTGATGACGCTGCTGGGGCCGGCGCTCGGCGCGGTCGTCATCGCGCGCAATCACCCTGTCGGCCAGGGCATGGACCTGTCCCTGGCCCAGCGCGAGGCCGTGCACAGCGCCTGGGATATTCCAAAGGACGCGGTGATGACCCCCTTCAAGGCCAAGCATCCGGAATGGCGCGACACGCCGCCTGTGGTCGGCCGCTTTCACTGGAAGTGGTACTACGCCATGCACGAAATGGGCGACGACAGCGTCGCGGAGGCCTTCGACGCCTATCGCGCCAGCCTCAAGGCGCGCGCCCTATGGACTGATCGCCTCGGCTGGCTGCTGCCGGCCGCCGCGCTGCAATCGGCTGCGCACCGGCTCGCCGCCACCGACCTGGAGGCGCACCTCGCCTATCAAGACCGGGTCAGCGCGTTCCACCGCCGCCTGCAGGCATTCTACTATCCGTACATTTTCAGCGAGAGGCCGTTCACGAAACGGGACTTCGATCGCCTTCCGAAGTTCGCAGCGGACTCCGAACCAACGGAACTGCCGCGACAACCCTTCGCCGCCCTGGGCCTCGGCGCCTTGCTCAGCCTGGCCGCAGCGGCATGGGCGCTCCGGCGTACCCAGCTTGACGGCTGACCCCCTTCAAGCTGGGCCGGCCCGGCGTACACCAGCAGATCAGTTACGCAGAGTAATACGCGCATGTCCGCTTCAGGGACGTGGGCGCGGCAGATCTGTCCAAACAGTAGGGCCAGCCCCCAACGCCCGCTCAGCCTCGCAAACCGAACTCAGCTTCAGCCCAGAAAAAAGGCGGCGAAGCCGAAGCCTCGCCGCCCTCATTCCGAACCTCCCGAAGGAAGCCTGTCTTAGTTCACAACCACGCCCGCCGCGGCCGCCTGGCGGACCATGGCGACGGCGATCAGGCGGTCCCAGCCGACCAGCGACACCAGGTGCGCATAGATCTGGGCCAGGGCGCCGTTGGTTTGCAGTTCGCGCAGCTTCTCGACCGGCAGGGCGTTCAGCTTCTCTTCCGACACGCCGTAATATTCGGCGACGGTCTGCGGCTGGCCGGGCTGGCCGGCTTCGTCGGTCGGGGTGAAGACGGCGGTCTTCAGCTCGAATAGGTCGTTGTCCTTCAGCAGCTGCACGAACGAGTCGGTACGGCGGCGTTCGGCTTCGAAGTCGTCGCAGAACTTGATGCAGTTCTGCGTGTATTCGGTGGGCTCGCCCTTGTCGTCGAACAGCTTGGTTTCGCCGGTTTCCGACAGCAGGCTCGAGCCCTTGTCGATGCAGACGATCAGGCGGTCTTGGCCTTCGTCATTGGCCAGCACGAACGGATAGCGGCGGATATAGGCGGGGATATAGACGCCCGCGTCGATCGAGCCGTCGGCGTTGACGAACAGGTTCTCGCCGTTGTTCAGGCCCATGACGGCCAGGGGAACGCGGTCGTCGCCGGCGAAGATCACCGGGAACGACAGGGCAGCCGGAGCAAACTCGGTGACCGTCAGCGGCACGGCGGTGCCGGTGGCGGCGAAGCTGTACGGCTTCTCGTTGTGAACGAGGGCCAGTTTGGCATGTTGCTCGCGGTTCAGCGGCTCAGGCGAGACGTAGAACAGAACGTTGCCGGAGATGCCGCCGGCGGACTGAGTCGATTCCATGGATAGCTCTACAAAAAAGCTGAAAGGGCGGACGCGCGAGCGGCCGTAAAGGGCTTGGCGCTTCTAGCCGATCCCGGAGAGCCCGGCAATCGACCCGTCCCGACCGGGGATATCGCGGCCGCCCTTTCCACTGTCGAGCGAACGCCGTCCGCCCGACAAGGGTCCCTAGAAGCGCCAGGCGACGCCCGCGCGCACCGAACGGCCGGCCGACGGCGCGATGTCCTTGAGGAACGAGGCGTGCTCGCGGATCTCCTCGTCGGTCAGGTTGCGGCCGTCCAGGAACACCCGCAGCTGGCCGTCGCCCTTCGGCTTCCAGGCGAGGGAAGCGTTCAGCACCGTATAGGCGTCGGTCGGCAGTTCGCCCTGGGCGACGCGGTCCTGCTCGCCGACACGGCGGGCCTCCACGCGGGCGGTCCAGAAGCGAGCGTCGTAGATCGCCCGGCCCGTCACCGAATAGGACGGGATGCGGGCCGGCGGGCCCAGATCCGTCGCGCCGCGCACGAAGTCACCGGAGGCCTCCAGGGTCAGGCTCTGATCGTCCCTGCGCCAGGCCTTGTAGCTGGTCTCGACCTCGAAACCGCGGAAGTCGGCCTTGGTCTGGATATACTGATAGACCGCCAGACCATCTTCCTCGGCGCCGGTCGGGCGCAGGTCGATGAAGCCGTCATAGCGGGCGGTGAACAGGTGCAGGTCGGCGCTCAGGCGTTGGCCGGTATAGTGGGCGGTGGCCTCGACCGACCAGGCGGTTTCCTCGCCCAGGTTGGCGTCGCCGATCTCGAAGCCGCGCGTGGCCACGTGCGGGCCCTCGGCATAGAGTTCGGCCTCGGTCGGGGCGCGGCTGTTGCGCGACAGGGCCACGCCGAAGAACACCGCGTCCGACGGCCGGGTGAAGACCCCCAGCGAGCCGGAAATGTTGGTGAAGTCGGCCTGGCCCTTCAGGCTGTCGAGATCGCGATAGTCGATGCGCAGACCACCCTCATAGCCCCAGCCGGCCTTCTCGACCCGCTGCTGAGTGAAGGCGCCGTATTCGGTGATCTTGGTCTTGGGCACATAGGCCTCGGCGCCCTGGGCGTCGAAGTTGCGGCGCAGGGCCTGGACGCCCACCGCGCCCTTCCAGCCGTTTCGCTCGGTCTGGACCAGTTCCAGGCGGCCCTCATAGCCGTCGGACATGAACTTGGTGCCGACCGCATCGCCCTCGAACTCGGTGTGCTCATAGTCGGCGTGGCCGGCCGAGGCGCGCAGCTTGGCGAAGGGGCCGAAGGGTCGGTTGTACTCGCCGCGCAGGTCGATGCGGGTCTGGGTCAGGCCGATGGTGACCGGCCCTTCCGCCTCAACGCCCGGCTCCTCGTGGGCGTGGCCGGGGACCCCGTAGGTCGTGTCGGTCTTCTTGACCGAGACGCCGATGAAGCCATCGGCGCCGACATAGGAGACGCCGCCGCCGATAGCCTTCAGGTCAACCGCCGTATTGGCCAGCTTTCCGCCGCCGCCCTCGGCGATTTCGCCTTCGGAGGCCAGCAGGCGGCGGGATTCGGCGAAGACGGGAATTTCATAGTCGTCCGCAACGCGCTTCAGGCCGTCCAGGGTCAGGACCAGCGGGCCGACCGCCGCGTGGATGGCGCCGGAAACGGCATAGCTGTCATCGCCCGTCGCGCCCGAGGCCAGCAGTCGGCCACTATAGCCGCCGTCCGGGGCGCGGCTGGCGATGCGGTCGTCGATGATGTTGATCACCCCGCCGATGGCCGAGCCGCCATAGGCCAGGGCCGCCGGGCCGCGCAGCACCTCGATGCGCTCGGCCTCGCCCGGATCGGTGGCCACCTGGTGGTCGGGCGACAGGGCGCTGGCGTCGATCTGGCCCACGCCATTGGTCAGCACCTGGACGCGGGGACCGGCCAGGCCGCGCACCACCGGACGGCTGGCGCCGGCGCCGAAGGCGGTCGAGCGCACGCCGGGCATGCCGCTGAGCAGGTCGCCCAGGCCGGTGGGGGGCGCGAGATCCAGATCGGTGCGGTCGACGATGGCGACGCTGGCGGTCAGGTTGTCGGCCGACACCGCATAGGGCGCGGCGGTGACCACCACCTTGGAGACCTCGACCTCCTGACCGGACGCCGGCGCGGTCCCGGCGGGGACGACTTCGGCCTGGGCGGTGGCGGCGGCAGTCAAGACCAGCAGGCTGACGGCGGAGAAACAAGCACGACGGAGCATCGAACAATCCTGAACCTTGGCCGGGGTAACGGCCTCGATTGGAGTGTTATGAAATAACATATCTACTCGTCAAGCGGCTTCGCGCGCAATCTGCCGCCTTGCGCCCGGCGCCCGAAAACGGTGCAGGCTGGACCTAGGCCGGACGCGGGCTGGCCAACGCGCCATAAAGATCCGACCGCCGGTCGCGGAAGAAGCCCCAGGCCGCGCGGTGGGTCTGCAGGTAGTCGAGATCGAACGACGCCGCCACCAGACCCTCGTCGTCGCGGCCCAGCTCGCTGACCAGATCACCGCGATGGTCGGCGATGAAGCTGGATCCATAGAACTGCTGACCGCCATTGGGATAGTTCTCCCAGGGCTCGAAGCCGATGCGGTTGGCGCCGATCACCGGGATCACATTGCTGACCGCATGGCCTTGCATGGCCCGCTGCCACGGCAGGGTGGTGTTCAGCGTCGGGTCATGCGGCTCGCTGCCGATGGCGGTGGGATAGAACAGCGCCTCGGCGCCCATCAGGGCCATGGCCCGGGCGGCCTCGGGGTACCACTGGTCCCAGCAGATGCCGACGCCCAGCCGGCCAAAGCGCGTGTCCCAGACCTTGAAGCCGGTGTCGCCGGGCCGGAAATAGTACTTCTCCTGATAGCCGGGGCCGTCGGGAATGTGGCTCTTGCGATAGAGACCCAGCATCGAGCCGTCGGCGTCGGCCATGACCACGCTGTTGAAATAGTGCGGACCTTCGCGCTCGAAGATCGAGATCGGGATCACCACGCCCAGCTCGCCGGCCAGGGGGGCGATGGCCTTGACCACCGGATGCTCGCGCCAGGGGTGGGCTTCGGCGAACCACTTTTCTTCCTGGGTCACGCAGAAATACGGCCCCTGGAACAGTTCGGACGGCAGGATTACCTGCGCGCCGCCGGCGGCGGCCTGGCGGATGAAGGCCTCGGTCTTCTTGATATTGGCCTGCAGATCCATCCCGTACGAGGTCTGGATCGCGGCGACGTTCAGGGTCCGGGTCATGCCGGCTCCTGCTGGCTGATGCAGTGGAACGAGCCGCCGCCGGTCAGGATGGCGGTCGAGGGCAGGCCGATGACCTCGCGCTCGGGGAACAGGCCCTGGATCACCTCAACGGCGAAGGCGCCGGACTCCTCGGCGTAGATCGGCACGATCACCGCCTCGTTGGCGATCAGGAAGTTCATGTGCGAGGCCGGGATAGGCTCGCCCTCGTCATCCAGAATGCGGCCCGGCGACGGGATGCGCACCACCTGCAGGGGCGAGCCGCGGCTGTCGGTCATGCCGGCCAGGGTGCGGGCGGTGTCGGCATAGACCTCGGCATTGGGATCATCGGCGCCGAAGGCCATCGGACAGGCTACAACGCCCGGCGCGACGAAGCGGGCCAGGTTGTCGATATGGCCGTCGGTGTGGTCGTTCAGCAGGCCATCGCCCAGCCACAGCACCTTCTTGACGCCCAACGCCTTGGACAGCGCCGCAAAGGCCTTGGCCTCGTCGAAGTCGCCGTTGCGGTTCTCGTTGAGCAGGCACTGGCGGGTCGAGAGCACGGTGCCCAGGCCGTCATGGTCCAGCGAGCCGCCCTCCAGCACGAAGCCGTTGCGGGTCAGGGGCGTGCCCGAGGCGGCGGCGATCTGCTCGGCGACGATGTCGTCGCCCTCCATCTCGAACTTGCCGCCCCAGCCGTTGAACTCGAAGCCGGCCGCGACTGGACCTTCCGGGGTCTCGACATAGATCGGGCCGGTGTCGCGCAGCCAGATGTCGCCGAACGTGCCGCGCACGATCTCGACCGTAGTGTCGGCCAGCAGGGCCCGGGCGGCGGCCTCGGCCTCGTCGCCCACCACCATCAGCCGCACGCGCTCGGCGCCGGGGCCGGCCAGGGCGCGGGCCAGATCGGCCACTTCCTTCTGGGCGACCGGCAGGTCTTCGCGCCAGAGCTCAACATGGCTGGGAAAGCCCACCCACATCGCGCGGTGCGGGGCCCACTCGGCAGGAACGGTCGGGGTCATGTGTCGAAGCCTGGATCAAAACGGGAGGCGCAAATGGCCCTTGGCGGACCGGGGGTCAAGCAGGCGTTCTAGCAAATCCGCGCGACAAAACAAAAAGGGCGGCCCGTTGCGGGGCCGCCCTTCCTGTTCGTCGAGGTGACGGGTTCGTTAGAACTCGTAACGCAGCGAAATCTGCATGGTCCACAGCGAGTTTTTGACGTCGCCGCGGGTCTTGGTGATCGAGGTCGGAACCAGCGAATACACATAGGCAGGGCAGGTGGCGTTCGCCGTGGCAGCCAGAGCGGCTCCGTTGGCGGCAACGCAGCCCACGCGGGCCAGGGTGGTGCCGTCGCCGTATTCCTCGACCTTGCCCCAGTCGCGATCGATCAGGTTCAGCAGGTTGCGGATGTCGAACTGGACCTTCAGCTTGTGGCCGTCGATCAGGGTCGGCAGTTCCTGGCTGAGCTGCAGGTCGACGCGGTTCAGATCCTTGTTGGTGTTCGAGTACTTCTCAAGGATGCCTGGCTTGAGGCCGAACTGGTTCACATAACCGATGAACCGGTCGCGGTTGGCGGCGTCGATGAAGAACACGTTGCCGATCTGCAGGTCAGCGGTGTTGGTGTCGGCCTTGATGTCCGGCACGTACAGCAGCTGAGCGGCGCGGTTCACACCGAACACCGGGCTGCGGCCCGAAGCGGCGTCGCCCATGGTGAAGCCGAACGGACGACCCGAGGTGCGCTCAGCAAACAGGGAGATGCGCGTCTCGTTGTCGCCGAAGAACTTCTTCCGGTAACCGACTTCCAGCTTGTAGCGGTCCTTGATCTCTTCCAGCGCGGTGCCGTAGGCGTCGCGGGCCGGATCCAGGCCGGCCGGAACGCTGTTGTACAGCGAGCCGGCGGTGGTGCCGAAGCGCAGGCCGGCGTTCGACTCGTCGATGTTCTGACGGGCGTAGCCGAGACCCAGGTCCAGACCGAAGTCGAAGGACTTGGACAGGCCAACGCCGAAGGTGAAGGCTTCGCCCTTGTCGATGTTGTTGGTGATCAGGTCGCGGTTGTCGCCGGGGTTGACCGAAGACACGCCCTGAGCGGCGCGAGCCGTGGACGAGAGGGTCAGACCGTCATAACGCGGACGACCGTCCGGGGTCACGGCGCGTTGGCCGTTGATGACCAGCGGCTGGGCGCGGGCGTCGGTGAAGGTCACGGCGTCCTGAGCCTGGGTGGCCACATACTGAACGTCGAGGTTCCAGCCGTCGTACACTTCCCAGTTGGCGCCGAAGTACAGCTTCCATTCGGCCGGCAGTTGGAAGGCCGGGTTCAGGGCGATGACTTCGTTGGTCGGATTGATGCCCGGGGTGCCGGCCAGGGTGCCTTCCTGGAACGACTTCACCAGGGTCGGGATCTGATAGCCAAAGCCCGAGAAGGTGTTGAGGTTGTCCAGGGCGGCGGCGCCGACAGCGGCGTTGAAGCCCGGGGTCACGCTCGACGAGGTCGAGGATTCCAGATAGCCGTTGGCGCCCGTGCAGTTCGACCCGGCGGTGATGCAGCGGCGGATGGTGGTGCCGGCGATCTGATAGCCGTTGTTGTAGAACGGCGTGGCGAACAGAACTTCCGGCTGGCCGCCCGAGAACAGGCCAAAGCCGGCGTTCAGCTTCAGGGTGTCGGTCGCGCGCCAGGTCGCCGAGACGCGCGGCATCAGGATGCTCAGGCCGTCCAGGGTCTTAGCGTTGGTGAAGCCGTTGCGGGCCACGAAGTTCGGGTTGGTGGCCGGAACATCGTCCATCTTGATCCAGTCGAAGCGGAAGCCCGCCGTGACCTTGATGTCGTCAGTGACGTCCAGCGAGTCCTGGGCGTAGAGCGAGTGCATCCAGTACTTGAAGTCGGCGGCGGCGTCGTTGGCCTTGCCGGTGACCGAGTTGCTGTAGGTCAGCGAGTTGGCGCGGCCAGCCGCGAAGTCGGCGATCGAGTCGAAGTAGTAGGTGCCGCGCGAGTTCGGCACGAACACGTTGAACACTTCCTTCTTCGAGCCCTGGTAGCCGGCCTTGAAGACGTGGTCGCCCATCGAATAGGTCGCCGTGCCCTGGAACACCGCTTCCTGGATGTCCAGCTGATTGGCGTGGCGGAAGGCGTCAGGCCCGAAGCGCACCGACGAGAAGCCGCTGGCGCAGCTGGTGATCGTCGAGTTGGTCGGGGCGCTGTCGGCGGTCGGGGCCGTACAGATGGTCACGTCCGAATAGTTCTGACCGCTCTTGGGGTTCTGACCCTTGACCCAGTCGCGATAGGTGGCGCGAACGGTCGTCGACAGACGATCGGTCCAGTCCGAGTTGATCTCGAGGGTGGTGCCTTCGTCGAGATAGGTCGCGTCGTACCAGTGCGAGTCGAGGGCGGCGGTGGTGGTGCCCAGGTCGGTCCGCGAGGTGAAAAGCGACTCGGCGCGGCGATAGCTGAGGCTGGCGCGGTGCTGGTCGTTGATGTTCCAGTCGATCTTGGCCGAGTACTTCTCGTCGGTGACCGGGGTGGAGCGCAGGATGGAGCCGGCGGCAAAGTCGCTGGCGTAGGCGCTGTTATAGATGCCGACGACCTGATCGATCGTGGCCTGGCTCAGGCCGTTGGCGAAAGGCGTCGCGAAACCCGCGCCGGCCGGACCGGTGCCGGTGACGTCAAGGGTTTGGTACTTCTCGTACGAGCCGGCGAAGAACAGCTTGTCCTTCCAGATCGGGCCCGACAGGAAGCCGCCATAGTTCTTCTGGCTGATCAGCGGCGTGATGCGCTGGCTACCGATGTGGCGACCGATCAGGCCTTCATTCAGATAGTTGACGAAGGCGCTGCCGTGGAAGTCATTGCCGCCCGAGCGCAGGACGATGTTCAGGGCGCCGCCCGTGAACGAGCCGTTCTCGACGTCGGTGGGGACAGCCGCGACGCTGAACTGCTCAACGGCGTCCAGCGAGATCGGGCCACGCGCGGTGGGCAGGCCACCGGTTTCCAGGCCGTAGGGGTCCTGGGCGGCGACGCCGTCGATGGTGATGCGGTTGGTGCGCGGGTTCGAGCCGGCGATCGAGATGCCGCCGTCGTTGCGGACGTTCTGCGAGACCAGGATGTCGCGGCGCGCCAGATCGCGGACGTCGCGGTTGATCGAGACAACGGCTTCGATCGCGTCGCGGTTCAGGACGGTCTTGGGACCAGCTTCGCTGTTACCGGCAGCCGAGGCGGTGACCACCACGGCTTCGACCGCGTTGGCGGCCAGGTCGATATCGACGCGCTGGGTGTCGGCCAGCGACAGATAAACGTCGGTGACCTTCTTGCCTTCCAGGCCCGGGGCCTGGACGGTGATTTCGTAGGGGCCGCCGACGCGGAGGCCGCGGGCGTCATAGGTGCCGTTGGCGCCCGAAACCGTGGTCGAGCGCGTGCCCGACGGGGTGTGAACGATGGTGACCGCAGCGCCGGCGACCGGCGCTCCGCCTTCACCCGTCACCGCACCGCGGACGGCGGCGGTGGTTTCCTGAGCGTACACTGCGCTGGACGCGGCGAGCGCGAGCACGGTAAGGGCTGCCCCACTGGCGAGCCTTTTCATCGAAATCATTGCAATCCCCTCGTTCTGGCGCGCTCTCGACACAAAAGAGAAACATCGCACCTCATGTTAGCGGCTTCCATAGCCGTGGATTTCGAAGGTTTGGTGACGGAAAGGCCACGCTGGACCACAAACCCTCCGCCATCGGCGCCTTTGCAACACATTTGGTCAGGACTTTCTTACTTGTGCCGGAGAACTCAGCGTGGCGCTTGATGAAATGACGCAGCCGGACAGTGGGCGGGCCTGGCGACTGACGCTCTGTATGGTGGGCGTGCTGACGATTCTGCGGCTCGCCGCCCTGTTCGCCACGCCGTTCGAACTCTACCCGGACGAAGCCCAGTACTGGCTGTGGTCGCGGACCCTGGATTTCGGCTATTTCTCCAAGCCGCCAATGATCGCCTGGCTGATCTGGGCCACCACCTCGATCGGCGGCGACTCCGAAGCCTGGGTGCGGATTTCGGCGCTGTTCCTGCACGGCGGCACGGCCCTGATCATCGCCCGCATCGCCGGCAGGCTGTATGGCGGCTGGACCGGCCTGGCGGCGGCGGCGCTCTACGCCCTGATGCCGGCCATACAGCTGTCATCGGGCGTGATCACCACCGACGCGCCGCTGCTGTTTTTCCTGTCCCTGACGATCTGGGCCTATGTGTCGCTGCCGGCGCTGGAGGCCCGCCGCAGGCTGCCGATCGCCATCGCCCTGGGCGCGGCCCTGGGCCTGGCCTTCCTGTCGAAATATGCGGCGGTCTATGTGCTGGCCGGCCTGGCCGCTCACCTGGCCGCCTCGCGGGAAGCGCGTCAGGTCTGGACCCTGCCGATGGCCGCAGCCGCCCTGGCCGCCCTGGCGATCGTCTTCTCGCCCAACCTGGTCTGGAACCTCACGCACCATTTCGCGACGCTGGAGCACACCGCCTCCAACGCCAACTGGAACGCCGCCAAGTTGTTCAACATCCGCGAACTGATGGAGTTCATCGGCTCGCAGTTCGGCGTCTTCGGCCCCATCCCCTTCGGGGTTTTGGTCGGCGGCGCGATCGGGCTGGGCGCGCGGCGCCGGCTCCAGCCCGCTGACCTCCTGCTGCTGTGCCTGGCGGCCCCGCCCCTGCTGACCGTGGCGGCCCAGGCTTTCGTCTCACGCGCCAACGCCAACTGGGCCGGCGTGGCCTATATCGCCGGCTCGATCCTGGCGGCGGCCTGGCTGCTGCGCTGGAACGCCCGCCGCTGGCTGATCGCCGCCGTCGCGATCCAGGCGACGTTCTGCGCCGTCTTCATCGCCTGCATGGTCAATCCGCGGATTGCCGACACAATCGGCGCGTCCAACAGCTTCAAGCGCGTGCGCGGCTGGGAACAGGGGACTGAGACGATCATCGCCCGGGCCCGCGAGGAACAGGCCGCCGGCGGCCTGACCAGCATCGCCATGGACGACCGCTTCCTGTTCAACGTCACCGCCTATTATGGCCGCGACTATTTCGGGACGCCCGGCGCCCCGCCGCTGAAGATGTGGGTGCACGAGGCCCGTCCGCAGAACCAGGCCGAGACCGAGGCCCCGCTGACCGCCGCCTCCGGCCGTCGCACCCTGATCGCCAGCCTGGAGGGCGACTACCGCGCCGAGATCGAGCAGGACTTCGCCCGGACCTCGGGGCTGGAGATCGTCCGTGTGCGTCTGGACCGCAAGCACGTTCGGCGCATGGACCTGTTCGTCGCCGAGGACTTCCGCCCCCTGCCCCGCGATCCGGTCACCGGCCTACCGCCCAGGCCGAAGGGCCAGAAACCCTAGGCCTGATAGCCCAGCACCAGGGCCACCACCGCCGGAACGGTCTGGATCAGCAGGATCGACTTCTTGACCGTCGCTGCGCCCCAGACGCCGGCGATGGCCACGCAGACCAGGCCAAAGGTCTTGAAGGCCGAGGCTGTGACGGGGTCCGGATAGAAAAGCCCCAGCGCCAGGGCCAGGACCAGAAAGCCGTTATAGCAGCCCTGGTTCGACATCGCCGGCTTGAGCACCGCGGCAGCCTCGTCGGTCAGGCCAAAGGCCTTCTTGCCCCGGCTGTCGAACAGCACGGTCTCCAAGAGCACGATGTAGATGTGGATTAGCAGGACGAGACCGGCGGCGATCTGGGCGGCGAGTAGCATGGCGCGATCTCTTTAGAACGACAGTTCGGGCTGCATGGCGCCCGGCTGCTGGGTCTCGGGCAGGTGGCAGGTGAAGGTTGAGCCCGAGCCCGGCTCGCTTTCCAGCGCCACCCAGCCGCCGTGCAGTTCAACCAGGGCCTTGACCAGAGCCAGGCCCAGGCCCGGGCCGCCGCGATCACGGCCGACGAAGCGGTCGAAGATGTGGGCCTGGACATGGAACGGCACGCCGCGCCCGGTATCGCGCACGTCCAGCCGCACCTCGCCCAGAGCCCGGCGGGCCGAGAGGGTGACGATGCCGTCCGGCGGGGTCTGGCGCAGGGCGTTCTCGACCAGATGGTCCAGGGTCTGGGACAGACGCTTGAGGTCGCCGCGGATCAGGCCGACATCCTCGTCGCACTCGATGGTCAGGGTCACGCCGCCCAGGGTGGCGTCCTTGGTGGCGCGCTCGCGGGCCTCGACCAGCAGGTCGATGACGCGGATGTCCTGGATCTCCAGCGCCATCTCGCCGGCGTCGATCTGGGCCATGTCCAGCACGTCGTCGATCGAGCGGGCCAGCTGGGTGGCGGCGGCGCGGACGGCGGCCACGTGGTTGCGGCCGCGCTCGTGGAGGCCGTCGGCCCGTTCCAGCAGCTCAGAATAGCCGATGATCGTCGTCAGGGGCGTGCGCAGTTCGTAGGAGACGTTGCCCACGAAGTCGCGCTTCAGGCGCTCAGCCTCGGCCAGGGCGGCGGAGCGGTCGGCCAGGGCGCTTTGCAGGTCGCGGGTGTCGGTGACGTCGGTGAAGCCGATCAGGGTCGCGCCATCGGGCAGCGGCCGGCTTTGATACAGCACGATGCGACCGTCCGAGGTGCGCACCTCGCCCGAGGTGGGCGCGCGCATCTGCGGATCGGGATCGGCGACCCGGCCCTTCAGCTCGCGCCAGAAGGCCAGATCGTGCAGACGCGGCACGCACAGGTCGACCACGCCTTCGAAATCGACCGCCGCCTCGAGGGCCTGGGCCGTGACATTCCAGAAGGTCTCGAAGGCGTCGTTGTGCAGTCGCAACCGGCCGTCGGAGCCGAACACCGCGACGGCGTCGTTCAGCTTGTCCAGCGTGGCCTGCTGCACCTGGATCAGGGCGTTGTACTGGGCCTTGAGTTTCAGCTCGCCGGTGATGTCGGAATAGAGCAGCAGCATGCCGCCTAGCGGGTGCGGCTGGCGAACCAGCTTCAGAGTCCGACCGTCAGGCAGACCCCACATGTCGTCGGCCTGGGGACCCAGGTCCTCGTAGTGGGCCAGTTCCTCGGCTTTCCACTTGGCGTAGTCGATGGTCTCGGGCAGGCGGCGGCGCTGGCGCAGGCGGTCGAGGATCTCGCCATGGGTCGGGCGGTCGGCCAGCCAGGCGGGCTCCAGGCCCCACAGCTCGGCGAAGGCGGTGTTGTGGAACGCCAGGCGGCGGGTCTGGCTGAAGATCGCCACGGCGTCGGCGATGTGATTCAGCGTCTCGTCGTGAGCCTCGACATGCTTGCGCAGGGCGTCGCGGACATCCTCGATCTCGGTGACGTCGCTGCAGAACACCCCGACCCCGCCGCCGTCCAGCGCCTTGGCGGCCACGCGGAAGGCGCGGCGGCGGCCGTCGACATTGACCCAGCGCAGGGCCTCGCGGCGCTCGCCCGAGGTCGCGGCCTCGACGGCCAGGGTGTCGGCGGCGCGGTCGAAGGTCTTGCCGCCCAGGGCGGCGGTCGCGGCCGAGGGCGCATCCACGGCGCGCAGATAGGCGGCGTTGCCCCAGACCGGCGCGCCGTCGGCGCTGGAGATCCAGGCCGGCTCCACCAGCCCATCGACAAAGGCGGCAAAGCGGGCGGCCGACGGCAGGCCGGCCTCATTGGAAACCACCGCCGCCAGACGCAGCCAGGCCAGGGCCCCGGCCGCGCGGCCCTCGACGGAGACGGAACCGGCGGAGCCCAGGGCCTCGAAGGCGCAGGGCTCGCCGCGCTCGAACAGGCCGCGCAGGCGCACGGTGTGATCCGGATCCAGCAGCATCAGAGCGGCCACCACCTCTTGCGCCCGGGCCTCGCAGCCCAGCACCACGGCGCAGGCGCCCAGGCTGTCGGCGCCCGACACGAGGGCGGCCTTGCCGTCCTCGACCGAGATCAGGGCGCTGTCGAAGGCTTCCGCCGAGGCTTGAGCCGCCAGGGCGCCGCTCTCCAGACTGGACAGCCGGCCTTGCAGCACGGCCAGCCTGGCCTCGAAACGCCGACGCTGGGCCAGGGCCCAAAGCGTCGCGCAAATGGCGAGGCAGACCGCGCCGGCGGCGGCCGCGAGAATCAGGTCATGAGAAGTCATCAGGCCGGTCGCTAAAGCCCCATGCAGCCCGCGAAGGCGGGTCCGCGAATCAGAATCACAGATTAGTCGGGCCGTGACCAGAGCGCGACCGGAACGGCTGTCGCAGGGCCCGATAGACGGCACGTCGCACGCCGCTGGCGAAACCGGCCAATCGGTCTATCTGAGAGTTATGGAATGGACCGCTCGCCCCGCCCCGTCGCTCGATGATTTCGCCGCCCTGGCGCAGGCCGCCTTCAAGGCCCTGCCCGAGCCGTTCGCCGGCCTGTCGGCCGATGTCGAGATCCGCATCGAGGACTTCGCCGCCGACGACGTGCTCGACGACCTTGGCATCGAAGACCCGTTCGAGCTGACCGGCCTCTATCAGGGCGTGGACCTGGGCCGCCGCTCGGTGCTGGATTCCGGCGTCCACCCGTCGATGGTGTTCCTGTATCGCCGCCCGATCCTCGACGAATGGTGCGAGCGCGGCGACGTCACCCTGGACGAGCTGATCAGCCACGTTCTGATTCACGAGATCGGCCACCATTTCGGCCTGTCCGACGACGACATCCACCGTATCGAGGACGACGCCTGATGACCCCGCCCCGCTTCGAGCTTGAGGCCTTCCGCGACCGGATGAGCGAGGGCTCGTTCGCCAACGGCCTGGACCTGGCCCAGGACGGTTCAGTCGCGCTGATCGCCCTCGAGGACGAGATCGTCACTGCCCATGTCCAGGGCGGTGAGCTCTATGTGGTCGAGCTGCGTCCGCCCGCCGAGGGAACCTGCACCTGCCCGGGCTTCGACAAGTTCGGGGCCTGCAAGCACCAGGTCGGGGTCGCGGCGGCCGTCAACGCGCTGGACACGGCCGGCCTGCAGAAGGCCCAGAGCCGCATGGCCCGCCTGCGCGAAGGCCTGGCCCTTGAAAGCCAGGACGCCCTGATCGAGCGCCTGGTCGAGCTGGCGCGGCTGCGGCCGGATGTGCTGGCGGCGCTGGAGGGCGGCCTTTAAATCCTCCGCTCCCCTAAATCCCCGCTCTCCCCGGCGAAGGCCGGGGCCCAGATTCAGCCTGAGCGCCCGGGGATGATGCGCCATTAGGCCTGAGCCAAACCCGCCAATGCTCTGGGGTTCGATCTGGACCCCGGCCTTCGCCGGGGAGAGCGGATTTGGGGAACCCCCTAAACCACGTCCGACCAGTCATCGACCCGCCGCTTAGGCTTGCGCCGGGGCCGCTCCCACATCACGCCGGGATAGCCCTTGAGCGGGGCCAGCGGCTCGCCCGTCCAGGCCCAGTCGGGCGCCTGCTCGATCGCGGTGTGATACCGCGCCTCGCGACCGGTTCGTTCGGTGAACAGGGCGCGAGGGATGTTGACCATGGTCGGCGCCCGCTGGCGCTCATAGAGCATCGGCGTGCCGCACCGGCCGCAGAAGCTGCGGACCGTTCCAGCCTCGACGTCCTCGAACCGGGTCAGGGCCTCGGCGCCCTCCAGGATGCGAAACCGGCTTCGATAGCTGCCGACATAGGTCGCATAGGCCGCGCCCTGGGCGTGTCGGCTGGCCGCAGAGTGGTCGTGCCACGCCCAGCGGGCGGGAACGTCGATCTCCAGCTTCACCGCGCCGCAGACGCACTGGCCGCCGGCCTGGACGGCGGAAGCCTTGACGGCCTTGGGACGGGGCTGGGCTTTGCGCATGGGGGAACCACTCGGTCGTGCTGGCTGGCGCATCGCGCCCAACCAGCCCTTCATCTCTTGGAGGCTTCAGCGTGCCGGTGTGGACAGGTCAGTCAAGGCTCGGTCTGCGACCGGCCGCTCCGCGGCGACGCGGAGCGGCGGCCTTGAGTGACCTGTCCACACCGGCGATGGTCTCGCCGTGAGATGAAAGGCTGGCTCCCTTCTCGCGGACGAGAAGGTGGCTGCGCCGCCAGCCCCAAACTCACCGTCATTCCCGCCCTTGTGGCGGCGGGAACCCCCGCTTCAGCTGACATGTGAGACGCCAGCGAAGTGCGCGCGCGCTTCACCCCTTCCGCACCTGCCGCGGATCGAGGGTGCCCGGGCCGAAGGCTCGGAATGACGGTTGAAGGGGGTGTGTGAAACGGAAAGCCGCCAGCGGCGAGGCCCCGCCTCAAAGCCTTGGAGGTGAGCTTGCTCTGAGGTCAGGCCGTGTCAATGACCGGCCAGAGGCCGGCCGCGCGCGGCGGCGCGGCGCGCCGTCATTGACACGGCCTGACCTCAGAGCTCCAATTCCACCAAGGGTTTCAGGGCGCGCCAGCCTCCGCTGCGGCGGCGGCGGGGACTACGGAAGCCAGAGACAGGAGTCGTCGGTTGGAAATCATTGTCAGCGAGCTGAGACCTGTGCCCGAAGATCGTGGCGCATGGGCTCGGGTGATCATCGATTTGCCAGCAAGGCATGATGACAAGCTGTCGGAGTCACTCGAGCTGAACGTCTATCTGTCAGAGGTCGTGGATCTAAAATTCCATGAGGTTCTTGAGAGAGCCGAGAGCGAAGCCTTCAAACTGTTGTCAGCAGCGACCGCGAAAACCTAGCCACCACCGCCGCTTCCCCCTATACCGCCCGCATGTTTGAAGGCCTCTCCCCCCTCGCCCGCGACGCACGCGCCTGGCCGTTCGAGCAGGCGCGCGCCCTGCTGGCCCGCACGCTGCGCCTGCGCCTGTCCGACGCCGAGCGCGATCTCGCCTCGACCCTGATCAACGCCGGCAAGACCGACGAAGCGGTCGCCACCCTGGAGGCCCTGCGCAAACCGGTGGTGCTGGAGACCGGCTATGGTCCGTCGGGCCTGCCGCACATGGGCACCTTTGGCGAGGTGGCGCGCACGACCATGGTCCGCGCGGCGTTCCGCGCCCTGACCGACGACAAGATCCCCACGCGCCTGATCTCGTTCAGCGACGACATGGACGGCCTGCGCAAGATCCCGCCGAACGTGCCCAATGGCGAGGTCATGATCCCCGACCTCGACAAGCCGCTGACCGTGGTCCGCGACCCCTATGGCGAGCACGAGAGCTTCGGCCACCACAACAACGCCCGCCTGCGGACGTTCCTGGACGGGTTCGGTTTCGACTACGAGTTCGTGTCGTCCACCGACTGCTATCGCGGCGGCCGCTTTGACGAGACCCTGCTGATCGCCCTGGAGCGTTTCGACGCCATCCAGAAGATCATGCTGCCCTCACTCGGTGAAGAACGCCGGGCCACCTATTCGCCGTTCCTGCCGATCAGCCCCAAGACCGGCAAGGTGCTGCAGGTGCCGACCCTGGAGCGCAATGTCGCCAAGGGCACCATCGTGTTCCGCGACGAGGACGGCGAGCTGACCGAGGTTCCGGTCACGGGCGGCGGCGTCAAGATGCAGTGGCGTCCCGACTGGGCCATGCGCTGGACGGCCCTGGGCGTCGACTACGAGATGAGCGGCAAGGACCTGATCGACAGCGTCCGGCTCTCGAACCAGGTCTGCAAGGTGCTGGGCGGCTCGCCGCCGGAAGGGTTCCACTACGAACTCTTCATGGACGAGAACAACCTGAAGATCTCCAAGACCAAGGGCAACGGCCTGACCATGGACGAGTGGCTGCGCTATGGCGCGCCCGAGAGCCTGGCCTACTACATGTTCCAGAGCCCCAAGTCGGCCAAGAAGCTCTATTTCGACGTCATCCCCAAGGCGACGGACGAATATCTCCAGCAGCTGGACGCGTTCCAGAAGCAGGAGCCGGGCAAGCAAATCGACAACCCGGCCTGGCACGTCCATTCGGGCAAGCCGCCGCAGCAGGGCTCGCCGGTGTCGTTCAGCCTGATGCTGAATCTCGTTTCGGCCGCCGACGCCTCGACCAAGGACATCCTGTGGGGCTTCCTGGGGCGCTATGTCGATGGCGCCACGCCCCAGACCCAGCCGCTGCTGGACCGCCTGGCCGGCTATGCGATCAACTACTACGAGGACTTCGTGAAGCCCTCGAAGACCTTCCGCGCTCCGACCGATGTGGAGCGCGCGGCGATCGTCGACCTTCGCGCCCGCCTCGCGGCCCTGACGGACGGCTGCCTGGACGCCGAGCTGATCCAGAACGAGGTGTTCGCGGTCGGCAAGGATCACGGCTTTGACCCCCTGCGCGCCTGGTTCCAGGCCCTGTACGAAGTGCTGCTCGGCCAAAGCCAGGGCCCGCGCTTCGGCTCCTTCGCAGCGATCTTCGGCCTGGACCGGACGATCGCGCTGATCGACGAGAAGCTGGGTTAAGATCCTCCCCCTCCGGGGGAGGACGGCCCAAAGGGCCCGGAGGGGGCCAGCGCGGCCTATGTCCAGCTAGCCCCCTCAGTCGCTCCGCGACAGCTCCCCCAGTGGGGGAGCATCTAAGGCCCCGCTTACCCGCGCTGGGTGAGTCACCGTGCCTGCGACACCGTGTCCGTTAAGGTGAACGGTCCCTGAATTGCCGGTTAAGGGAATGTCCGCAATTGCGGGCGTAAGGTTCCAGGATCAGAACCCCAAGGTTAGTCCAATGGCTTCGTTCACCCTTCGCCCGTCAGACCGTTCGGAATTCGATTCTCTGCTCGGTGACCTGACCAGCAAATTCCCCGGCGCCCATGTGGAAGCCGCGCACAACGACATCTGGGGCTCCTACCGGGTCGACGTGTCCTGCGACGCGCCCTGGGAAGGCGATCTGCTGGCCTATATCAACGGCCAGCACGGCAACTGCCCGCGCACCTAGGCTTTACTGGCTGGCCCAGAGGATCCTGGCGATCCAGGCCACATCGCCCCGCTCCAGCACGCGGTCGCCATAGTCCCGGTTCAGCGAGGTCAGCTCGATCGTCCGGGCGGTGACGCGCGCCAGTTCCTTGGCCATCACTTCTCCCGCATTGGTCTTGACCACCACCCGGTCGCCCCGGCGCGGCTCGATCGAGGGCGAGACCAGGATGCGGTCGCCGTCGCGAAATACCGGGACCATCGAGTCCCCGGAAATCTCCAGCGCATAGACGCCGTCTTCCTGCAGGCCGGGAAAGGCGATCTCGTCCCAGCCTTCGCCGACGGGAAAGCCCGCATCGTCGAAGAAACCGTCAGAGCCAGCCTGGGCCAAGCCCAGCAGCGGCACACCCCGCGCCGGCGGGCGCTTGGCCGTTTCGGTGAGGGCGGCGAACTCGGAAAAGCCCACGCCGGTGGCCTCCAGCACCTTGGCCAGGCTCTCGGTCGAGGGCCAGCGCGGGCGCGCCTCGGCGTCTGATGAGGTGCGCTTGGAGCGGTTGAAACTGGTGGGGTCCAGCCCCGCCATCTTGGCCATGGCCGAGGGGCTCATGTCGAAACGCTTTGCGAGCGCGTCAATCGCGGTCCAGATTTCGGTGTGCGAAAGCGCCGTCATGTCGCGAGCTCCAGCGTGGCCGTGCCGGAAGGAAAATAAGCCGCGAGGCTAGGAAAGTAAACCTATTCCGATGGTCTTCGGTTGACGTTTACGTAAACGTTGACGTCAACGGAAACCCGGAATAGGGTGATCAACGATAACAAAGCGGCCCCGCCGCGTAGCTGGGCCTTTCCTCTTGGGAGGTTTCTATGTTGGCCGACCTACGTCGCCCCGAGCGGACGTTCACGATCCGCAATCTCTGCAACGAATTCAAAGCCACGCCCCGCGCCCTGCGCTTCTATGAGGACAAGGGCCTGCTCAATCCGGCCCGCGAAGGCCTCAACCGCGTCTATTCCCACAAGGACCGCGTCCGCCTGCAGCTGATCCTGCGCGGCAAGCGGGTGGGCCTGTCGCTGTCGGAAATCCGCGAACTGCTGGACCTGTATGACGAGAACGACGACGGCGCGGCCCAGATGGCCCGATCGCTGAAGAAGTTCCGCGAGCGCGCCACCGCGCTGGAGCAGCAGCGCGAAGACATCGACGGCGCCCTGATCGAGCTCCACCAGGCCTGCGCCCGCCTCGAACAGCGCCTGGCCGAAATCCGCCCCGACCTGCTGCCCCGCGCCGCCGACTATGACCAGGTGCTGCGCGCCCGGCTGGACGGTCACGCGGACGCCGCGCTCGGCAAGTAAGCTTCCCCGCTTCTACTCCTCTCTCTTCCAGGACCTTCCATGACCTACCAGGCGCCCGTTCGCGATCACGTCTTCATCCTGCGCGACATGCTGAACATCGATCAGCATGGCCAGCTGCCGGCCTTCGCCGACGCCTCGTTCGATACGGTCGAGCAGATCCTGGAAGCCGCGGCCCAGTTCACCGGCGAGGTGCTGGCCCCGCTGAACGCCGTGGGCGACAAGCACGGCTGCGTGCTGGACAAGGACACCAACGAAGTCACCACCCCGCCGGGCTTCAAGGAAGCCTACAAGCAACTGTGCGAAGGCGGCTGGACGGGCCTGGGCTCCGACCCCGCCTATGGCGGCCAGGGCCTGCCGCACGTCGTGAACCTGGCCTTCAGCGAGATGTCGAGCTCGGCCAACATGGCCTTCTCGATGTATCCGGGCCTGGCCCACGGCGCCTATTCGGCCATCCACACTGGCGGCACCGACGCGCAGAAGGAACTCTATCTGCCCAAGATGGTGACCGGCGAATGGACCGGCACCATGAACCTGACCGAGCCGCACTGCGGCACGGACCTTGGCCTGCTGCGCACCAAGGCGGTTCCGCAGGCTGACGGCACGTATCGCATCACCGGCCAGAAGATCTGGATCAGCGCCGGCGAGCACGACATGGCCGACAACATCGTCCATCTGGTGCTGGCCCGCATCGAAGGCGCCCCGGCCGGCGTGAAGGGCATTTCGCTGTTCATCGTCCCCAAGTTCCTGCCCAAGGAAGACGGCTCGGTGGGCGAGCGCAATGTCGGCGCCAAGTGCGTGGGCCTTGAAGAGAAGATGGGCATCCACGGCAACGCCACCTGCGTCATGCAATACGAAGACGCCAAGGGCTGGCTGATCGGCGGCGAGAACGCCGGCCTGAAGATCATGTTCGTGATGATGAACGAGGCCCGCCTGGGCGTCGGCATGCAGGGCGTGGCCCAGGGCGAGGCCGCCTATCAGGCCGCCGTCGCCTTCGCCCGCGACCGCCTGCAGGGCCGCTCGCTGACCGGCCCCAAGAACGCCGACGGCCCGGCTGATCCGATCATCGTCCACCCGGACGTGCGTCGCATGCTGCTGGAGAGCAAGGCCCTGATCGAGGGCGGTCGCGCCTTCCTGTTCTGGACGGCCCTGCACGGCGACCTGGCGCACGGCCACCCGGACGAGAAGGTCCGGGAAAAGGCCGAGGACTATATGGGCCTGATGACGCCCGTGCTGAAAGGCTACCTGACCGACAAGGGCTTCAAGATCTGTTCCGACGCGGTGCAGGTTCACGGCGGCAGCGGCTTCACCGAGCACTTCCCGGTCAGCCAGTTCATGCGCGATTGCCGCATCGCCCTGATCTATGAGGGCACCAACGGCGTGCAGGCCCTGGACCTGGTGGGCCGCAAGCTGGCCTCCAAGGGCGGCCGCGCGGTGATGACCTTCTTCCAGGAAATCGACCAGTTCATCGGCGAGAACGACACGGATGCGGGCCTGAAACCCTTCATCACGGCCCTGGCCGAGGTGAAGGCCCAGATGCAGGACGGCACCATGTGGCTGATGCAGAACGGCTTGCAGAACCCCGACAACGCCGGCGCGGCCTCGACCGACTACATGCACCTCTTCGGCCTGACGGGCCTGGCCTATATGTGGGCCCTGCAGGTCAAGGCGGCCCAGGCCAAGATCGCGGCCGGCTCGTCCGATCCGTTCTATTCGACCAAGGTGGTCACGGCGCAATATTTCATCGAACGCATCTTGCCTGACGCTGGGGCGCATCTGACCAAACTCAAGACGGGCTCAGCGACCCTGATGGCGCTGCCTGCGGAGGCTTTCTGATCATGAGCGTGCTCGACGTCGCAAAACCGGCTTTCATGGCTGAGGAAGACATCGCGATCTTTGACGACGCGGTAGGCAAATTCTTCGACGAGCACGCGCCTGAAGCGACGGTCGCCCAGTGGCGCAAGAACCACTGCGTCGATCGCGACATGTGGACCAAGGCGGGGGAGGCCGGCTTGCTGGGCCTCTCCGTGCCGGAGGAATATGGCGGGGCCGGCGGCGACTATCGCCACGAGGTCGTGCTGATGGAACAGCTGGGCCTCAAGGGCGTGGATGGCTTCGGCATCAGCCTGCACAACGCCATCATCATGCCCTATCTCGTCCACTACGGGACCGAGGAGCAGAAGCGCCGCTGGCTACCCAGAATGGCCACCGGCGAGCTGGTCGGCGCGATCGCCATGACCGAGCCCGGCGCGGGCTCGGACCTTCAGGGCATCAAGACCACCGCCAAGAAGGTCGGCAACCAGTACGTCATCAACGGCTCCAAGACCTTCATCACCAATGGTCAGACCGCCAATCTGATCATCGTGGTCGCCAAGACCGACGCCGCCGCCGGCGCGCGCGGCACCTCGCTGCTCATCGTCGAGACCGATGGCGCGGAGGGCTTCGAGCGGGGCCGCAACCTCGACAAGCTGGGCCAGGAGGCCCAGGACACGTCCGAGCTGTTCTTCAACGACGTCAAGGTTCCGACCGAGAACCTGCTGGGCACGGACGAGGGCCAGGGCTTCTTCCAGCTGATGGGCCAGCTGCCGCAGGAGCGCCTGAACATCGGCGTTCAGGGCATGGCGACCATCGAGCGGGCGCTGGAGCTGACCATCGCCTATGTCAAGGAGCGCCGGGCCTTCGGCAAGGCGATCCTCGACTTCCAGAACACCCAGTTCGTGCTGGCCGAATGCAAGACCGAGGCGACCGTCGCCCGCGTCTTCATCAACCACTGCATCGAGCGGCACCTGGCCGGCAAGCTGGACGCTTCGACCGCCTCGATGGCCAAGTACTGGGTCAGCGATCTGGAGAACAAGATCGTCGATCGCTGCCTGCAGCTGTTCGGCGGCTATGGCTTCATGAACGAGTATCCGATCGCCCGGATGTACCGCGACAGCCGCGTCCAGCGGATCTATGGCGGCACCAACGAGGTGATGAAGATCCTGATCGCGAGAACGCTGTGATCCTCACGCTCGCCCTGATGGCCCAGGCCGCCACGGCGGCCCCCAAGCCCGCCGCGCCCGACGCGCGCGCCGCCGTGGTCTGCGTTCGCGCGGCCCCCGGCGGTCGCCGGCCCCTGACTTTCAGCGGAACCCTGGTGGGCAAGCGTCCGCAGCCGGGAGCCTTCAAGCTGCCGCTGACGCCGGGCAGCGATGTCTGCAACAACCTGCTGCGCTCCAAGATCGCGACCTGGTCGCTCGAAGTCACCACCTCGGGCTTCACGCCCTGCGTCCTGCCCGCGCCGGAGTTCGGCCAGCGGGTGACCTACAGCGCCAAGGCCGGCGCTCGCGGCCTGAAGTGCGCCCAGATCGCCAAGAGCCCGATCGGGACCTGGAAGTAATGTCGGTCCACACCGCCACCATCAGCTGGTCTCTGAAGCCCGACGAGGACTTCGCCAAGGGCCGCTATAGCCGCGTCCACACGCTGTCTTTTGACGGCGGCGTGACGACGACCGGTTCGGCCTCACCCTCGGTCGTGCCGCTGCCGTGGTCGGATCCGGCCGGCGTCGATCCCGAAGAGATGTTCGTGGCGGCCCTGTCGGCCTGCCACATGCTGACCTTCCTGGACCTGGCCCGCCGGGCCGGCTTCCACATCAGCGCCTATGCCGATACGGCCGAAGGCCTGATGACCAAAAACGATCACGGCGCGATGTGGGTCAGCACGGTCAACCTGCGCCCCCGGATCACCTATGCGGGCGCGCCGCCCAGCGAGGCCGAGGAAACGGCCCTGCACGAGGCCGCTCACCACACCTGTTTCATCGCCAATTCGGTTCGCACGGATGTGCGGGTCGAGCCGGCGCTTACCCCACCCCCCGTTTAGACGACGCAGGAAGGAGCCATCAAATGGCCGACGCTTACATCTTTGACGCCGTGCGCACCCCGCGCGGCAAGGGCAAGAAGGACGGATCTCTGCACGAGATCACCTCGCTGTCCCTGGCCAGCCAGGTCCTGGAAGCCCTCCGTGACCGCAACAATCTCGACACCTCCTATGTCGACGACGTCGTGCTCGGCTGCGTCGCCCCCGTGGGCGAGCAAGGTTCGGACATCGCCCGCACCGCCGTGCTGACCGCCGACTATGCCGAGAGCGTCGCCGGCGTGCAGATCAACCGCTTCTGCGCCTCGGGCCTGGAAGCCGTGAACATGGCGGCCGCCAAGGTCGCTTCCGGCGAGGCCCAGCTGGCCATCGGCGGCGGCGTCGAGAGCATGAGCCGCGTGCCCATGGGCAGCGACGGCGGCGCCTGGCCGACCGACCCGTCCAGCGCCTTCAAGACCTATTTCGCCCCGCAGGGCGTCTCGGCCGACCTGATCGCCTCGCTGTACGGCTTCTCGCGCGATGACGTCGACGCCTATGCCGTCGAAAGCCAGCGCCGCGCCGCCGCCTCGTGGGCCGACGGCCGCTTCAAGAAGTCGGTCATCGGCGTCAAGGACCAGTTGGGCATCACCATCCTGGACCATGACGAGACCGTGCGCGGCTCCACCACCATGCAGACCCTGGCCTCGCTGAACGCCTCGTTCACGGGCATGGGCGAGATGGCCTTCGACGCCGTGGTCACCCAGCGCTATCCGCAGGTGGAAAAGATCAATCACGTCCACCACGCCGGCAACAGCTCGGGCATCGTCGACGGCGCCGCCGGCGTGCTGATCGGCACCAAGGAAATGGGCGAGGCCCTGGGCCTGAAGCCCCGCGGCCGCATCAAGGGCGCCGCCTCGATCGGCAGCGAGCCCTCGATCATGCTGACCGGCCCCTCGCTGGTCACCGAGAAGCTGCTCAAGCGCCTGGGCATGGGCGTGAAGGACATCGACCTCTATGAGCTGAACGAGGCCTTCGCCGCCGTCGTCCTGCGCATGATGCAGGCGCTGGACATCCCGCACGACAAGATGAACGTCAACGGCGGCGCCATCGCCATGGGTCACCCCTTGGGCGCCACCGGCGCGATGCTGATCAGCACCATGCTCGACGAACTGGAGCGCTCCGACAAGGAGACCGCCCTGATCACCCTGTGCGTCGGCGCCGGCATGGGCACCGCTACCGTCATCGAACGCGTCTAAGGAGCTAACACCATGGAAAACTTCAAGATCGAGGTCGATTCCGACGGCGTGGCCCTGGTCACCTTCGACGTGCCCGGCCGGACGATGAACACCCTGACCGCTTCGGTGATCAAGGAAATCGGCGACGTCGTCGAGACCATCAAGAGCGACGCCAACATCAAGGGCGCCGTCATCACCTCGGGCAAGACGACCGGCTTCTGCGCCGGCGCTGACCTGGGCGAACTGGGCGGCTCCGGCGGCCTGGGCGGCGGCGGCGCGGGCGAAGAGGGCCTGAAGGCCGCCTTCGAAGCTGGCTTTGCGCTCAACAAGGCGTTCCGCGCCCTGGAAACCTGCGGCAAGCCGGTGGCTGCGGCCATCAATGGCCTGGCCATGGGCGGCGGCCTGGAAATCACCCTGGCCTGCCACTATCGCGTCGTGGCCGACAATCCCAAGATCCAGCTGGCCCTGCCGGAAGCCAAGGTCGGCCTGCTGCCCGGCGCCGGCGGCACCCAGCGTCTGCCGCGCCTGATGGGCGTGATGAACGCCGCGCCCTACCTGCTGGAAGGCAAGTCGATGAAGCCGGCCGAGGCGCTCGCCGCCAAGGTCGTGCATGAAGTCGTGCCCGCCGATCAGGTGGTCGAGGCCGCCAAGACCTGGGTCAAGACCAAGGGCGACCCCGTCGCCCCGTGGGACAAGAAGGACTTCAAGCTGCCCGGCGGCGGCCCCTACAGCCCCGGCGGCAGCCAGGTGTTCGTGATGGGCAACGCCATGCTGCGCAAGAGCACCTATGGCAACTATCCAGCCCAGCTGAACATCATGAAGGCGGTCTATGAAGGCGCCCAGGTGCCCTTCGACGCCGCTCTGCGGATCGAGACCCGCTACTTCCTCAAGACCATGATGACGCCCCAGGCCAAGGGCATGATCCGCACCCTGTTCCTCTCCCTCCAGGAGCTGGGCAAGGGTTCGGGCCGTCCCGCCGGCGTGCCGCACTATGACGTCAAGAAGGTCGCCGTCCTCGGCGCCGGCATGATGGGCGCGGGCATTGCCTACGTCCAGGCCATGGCCGGAATCGAAAGCGTGCTGATCGACCAGACGCAAGAAGCCGCCGACAAGGGCAAGGGCTACGCTGAAGCCCTGGTCAAGAAGGCCGTCTCGCGCGGCAAGATGACCGCCGAAAAGGGTGAAAAGGTCCTGGCCCTGATCACCCCGACCACCGACTATGCCCTGGTCAAGGGTTCGGATCTGGTGGTCGAAGCGGTGTTCGAAAACCGCGAAGTGAAGGCCGACGTCACCAAGAAGGCCGAAGCCCAGCTGGCCGACACCGCCATCTTCGGCTCCAACACCTCGACCCTGCCGATCACCGGCCTGTCGAAGGCCTCGGTGCGTCCCGAGAGCTTCATCGGCATCCACTTCTTCTCGCCGGTCGACAAGATGGGCCTGGTCGAGATCATCATGGGCGAACAGACCAGCCAGGAAGCCCTGGCCAAGTCGATCGACTACGTCCTGAAGATCAAGAAGACCCCGATCGTCGTTAATGACAGCCGTGGTTTCTACACCAGCCGCTGCTTCGGCACCTTCGTGCAGGAAGGCCTGGAAATGCTGGCCGACGGCATCGCCCCGGCGATCATCGACAATGTCGGTCGCGCCACCGGCATGCCGCGCGGTCCGCTGGAGATGAACGACGACGTCGCTCTGGACCTTGGCTACAAGGTCACCCAGCAGACCAAGAAGGACCTCGGCGACAAGTTCGAGGACCGTCCGTTCGCCCCGATCATCGAAAAGATGGTGGTCGAGCTGGGCCGTTTCGGCCGCAAGAACGGCAAGGGCTTCTACGACTATCCGGAGAACGGTCCCAAGACCCTGTGGAAGGGGCTGTCGGACCTTGCTCCGGTGAAGATCGCGGACGCCGACAAGGCCCTGATCGAGGAGATCCGCACGCGGCTGCTCTATCGCCAGGCCGTGGAAGCCGCCCGCTGCTTCGAGGAAGGCGTCATCGTCGATCCGCGCGAAGCCGATGTCGGCGCGATCCTGGGCTGGGGCTTCGCGCCCTGGACCGGCGGTCCCGTCAGCATGATCGACGGTATTGGCCTGAAAGCCTTCGTCGAGGGCTGCGACGCTCTCGCCCAGAAGTTCGGCACGCGATTCACGCCGCCCAAGCTGCTGCGCGAAATGGCCGAGAAGGGTGAAACCTTCTACAGCCGCTTCGGCGTCAAGACGAAGGCGGCGGCGTAAAGCTTCCTCCATCGCTGAGACAGGAGAGGGCCCGGCGGCGACGCCGGGCCCTTTTCATTTCAGCGCGGCGATGTTGCGGTCATGCTTGCGCCGCACCCCGTCCCTATCCGTGGCGCTCGTTTTGGACGGGCGAGACAGACACTGATGCCGGCGGCCTTCGCCCTGATCGCCAACAGACCCGCGCCGCAACGACAGGGCCGCGCCACGCCGTGGATCGTGCTGGCCTCAACGATCGCGCACCTGCTGGTGCTGGGCGGCCTGGTCGCCGGCGTCCGGGTCATGCCGCAATGGGTCGAGCCGCCGGTCCTCAGCGTGGAGCTGCTGCGGCCCGTCAGGCCTGACCCGCCGGCGACGTCACCCGTCCGATCCAGGCCCGCGACGCGGACAGCCCCGATCGCCGCGCCGCCCGTCGCCCCGGTCGCGCCCGGGGTCGCCGCGCCGACCGCCCCGCAGACCTCGGCTATCGCCCCGCCCGGCTTCAGGGCGCAGGGCCTCACCGGCGGCGGCCAGGCCCTGCGCGAGACGACCCGCGCCGGACTTGGCTGTCGCAACGCCGATGGGCTGGCCCTGACCAAGGCCGAGCAGACCGTCTGCGACGAGACCCTGGGCGAGAAAAACAAGAACCGTCCGGCGATGTATGCAGCGATCGATCCCGCCAAGAAAGCGGCCTTCGATGGCGACTGCAGGAAGGACGACGACTGGTGCCTCTATCGCACCGACAAGGGCCCCTATCCGGGGCTCCTGGGTCTGGGCCGAAAGAAGAAGATCAAGAACTGGGACTGAACCATGGCGCTTGCAGCGCCGCAGGACTAGGCTTGCCCGATGCGCAACAACCTCACCGGCGACGACCGCGTCCTGCTGGACCGCTATATCGAGAGCGTCCTGCTGCGATTTAACGACAACCGCTACAATCTGGGCGAAGCGACCCAGGAACTGGCCGAGGCCTTCGTCCGCGTGGCGGCGGGCGAGCCTGACTGGCTGGGCCACATGCGCGGTGTGGTCGAGGCCGGCGACGACGCCTGAGCCACAACGGAAAAGGGCCCCGCCTTGCGGCGGGGCCCCTCGCTCTCCAGCGTTAGTTGGCGCTTACCAGCTCTTGCTGACGCCCAGCATCACGCGACGCTCGGCTTCCAGGCCGCTTGCGCCCCGGGCTTGCGACTGGCGTTCGGTCAGCAGGTTCTGGCCGTTCAGCGACACTTCGGCGCCCGGAGCGAACTCATAGGCGACGCGGCCGGCGACGGTGGTGTAGCCCTTGACTGGCTCCAGCAGGTTGCCGTTGTAGGAGCTGAACTTGCTCACGAAGTGAGCGTAGCCATCCAGGCTCCACTTGTCGTTCGACCAGCCCGCGGCGAGGTTGCTGCGATACTTGGGCGAGGTGGCCTCGAAGTTCACCTTGCGCAGGATGATCGAGGACAGCGTGGTGAACGGCGCGTCATTGACGTTCGTATAGGTGGTGTCGGCGTTCCAGTGGAAGCCGCCATCCAGCTTGCCCGAAGCCGACAGCTCGACGCCGCTCATCTTGGAGTCAGAGACGTTCTTGTAGGTAAAGGTGGCCCAGGTCGTGGCGGTCGGCGCGAAATCGAGCGCCGAGCCGCTGAACTGGCCCTTCACGCTTTCGGTCTTCTGCGTGAACAGCTTGACGCTGGCCCTGGCGTTCAGCGACGGCAGGGCGCGGTCATAGGCCAGCTGATAGTTGCTGACGAGGGCCGGCTCCAGCAACGGATTGCCGGCGATCAGACCACCGGTCGGCGCCGGCGTGGCCGGCGGGATCAGCAGGCCGCCCAGTTCCAGCAGGGTCGGGGCCTGAACGCCGCGGGCGAAGGTCAGGCGCAGCGTGTCCTTGTCCGAGGCCTTGTAAACTGCGCCCAGATTGACGCTGGTTTCGGTGATGTCGCGATCCCACAGGGCATTGTTGTTCTGGGGGGCGCCGGCGGGGAAGGACCCCGTCCGCTTCAGGCTCAGCTTGTCGACGCGCGCCGCAGCGGTCAGCGACAGCTTGGGATTGACGACCCAGTTCCACATCGCCGACGGAGCCAGCACGGTGTAGCTGACCTTGGCGCCCTGGTACGAGGCGGTGTCCAGCTGGTTGTCGCGATATTCCACGCCCACGCGGATGGTGTGAGCCGCGCCGATCTTGAACAGGTCTTCCAGGCTGTAGACCGTGATGTTGTTCAGGTAGCGACGGCCGGGGGTCAGGGCGTCCAGATTGTTGCGATAGGCCTGGGCCTGGATCAGGCCAAAGCTGGTTTCCGCGTTCAGGGTCGCCTTCATCGAGTCGGTTTTGACGCGATGCGAGGCATAGGCGAAGGTCGAGATCACCTGGGTTGAAGCGCCGTTGGACATCGAGCCTTCGACACGCAGGCTGGCCTTGTCGGTCAGTTGGGCCACGGCGTCGATATTGGCGCGCGCCGTCGACGGGTTGTGGATCTGCGAGGCCAGGACAATGCCCGTGCCCGAGGTGGTGTTCTTCCACTCATTGGCGTGGTCGACGCCGCCCGAGATCCGGAAGGACAGACGCTCGCCCAGGCGAACGGTCTTCACGGCCGAGACGCTGGTGCTTTCGCCCGTGCCCGCCCGCAGCTCGATGACATTGGTGTCGTCAAACTTCGGGTTGAAGGTGATGATGTTGACCACGCCCGACACGGCGTTGAAGCCGAAGATGGCGCTGTTGGGGCCGCGAACGACTTCGATCTGGCGGATTTCGCTCAGGGCGATCGGCAGCGAGGCCCAGTCGGTGTAGCCGAAGTGGTCCAGATAGACCTGGCGGCCGTTGATCAGGACCAGCAGGCGCGGCGAGCGGGCCTGATTGTAGCCGCGGATACCGACATCGGACTGGCCGGCGGCGAAGTTCAGGATGTCCACGCCGGCGACGCGGCTGAGGATCGTCGGCAGATCGCCGGCGCCCGAGCGCTTGATGTCATCGGCCGAGATGATGGTCATGTCGACCGGGACCTCGGTGGCGCGCTGGGGCGAGCCCGTGGCCGAGGTGGTCACCGGTTCGTTGAACAGCTGCTCCATGGCGCCGTAGTCGATCGACTGGGCGGAAGCGGCGGTGGCCGAAGCCAGGATGATCAGGCCGACCGAAGCGCCGGCGAAGAGAGTCGTTTTCATGGGTTTGTCTCGTTCGTTCGCTGGGGTCAGACTTCGCGGATCATCATGCGGAAGGCGGCCTTGAAGACCGCGCCGACCGCGGCGGCCGCAGAACGGCTGACCACGATTTCCACCTTGGGGTCGGCCGAGACGCTCATCACGCAGGCGCCGCTGGTGACGCAGCCCATGTCCGAACCTATGGTGATGATCTTCTTGCCCTTGGCGGCGGCGCCGACCGGGCCGGCATTGACGCCGGTGGTGATGTAGAGCGCCGCGACGCCCGACACGCCGGCGACGTCGCCGGCTTCGACAGGCTTGCCCGTGAGGGTCAGGGCTCCGGCGCTCAGTCCGCCGCCGATCGCGGCCATGACCGCATTCTTCTCGGCCACCGAGGCGGGTTTGGACGGATCGAAGACCACGCCGAGCGTGGCTTTGCCCGTCGGGCCGTTTTCAAGGAAGGTGAGCGCGCGGCCCGCGACCTGCAGGTCCTTGGCGGCGTCAGCGTGGGCGCTGAGCGGCGCGGCGATGAGCGCCGTGGCGCAAAGCACCAGAACGCCAGGCTTGGTCTTTTTCGACATTTCTATTGATCCCCTGCCCGGATTTCTTTCGGGCTTTCCTGCGGGGGACAAAGAACTGGATTAGTAAACAGAGCGTAACTTAGTGTCGCAGAACGGCGTTCGGAGTTCTGATAGAGTAAGTTTTGAGGGGCATCACTTACTACCAAAAACGGGTTTTAGTGAGATTTGTACAGAAAAGGGATACACGCAACAACTCTATCCAATCTATATGTCGAAGAAATGTGGTTGCGCGATGCATCAATTATCTACAATTCGCGGCCCAAGCGTCACTTTCGCGACGATTGGCCCAGAAGAGCAAAAGATATTCCCGGCCAGGAACTCAGCTTTTCTGGAGAACAATATCTAAAGTGGACATTTTGTCGCATCAGCGTGAAAAACGTCGCAAAGTGCGTGTTTTCAGGTCCGTCCGAGGCGGATTTCGACTCCGAACAGCCAATTCGCCTGTCGAAAAAGACAACCCGACGCCGACCCAGCGTGCCGCCGACACGCTCCTGACTAAAGGAGGGGCCTCAGGCGCGGCCTCGTGAAGCCACGCCCTCGCCTAAACAGGGCTTCTAGAAGAAGCGCTCGCCGATCCGGATGGTGTCGCCCGGGGCGACCGTGACGGTCGGATCCAGTGTCAGTTTCTGCTCTTCGGTCGCGCCGTTGCGCTTGACGAAGACCTGCTTCTTGTCGGCCCGGTAGGTATAGCCGCCCGCTGTGGCGACGGCGTTCATCACCGTCAGGCCCGAGGTGTAGGGATAGGTGCCGGGCTTGCTGACTTCACCCAGGATATAGAATGGGCGGAAGGTCAGAACCTCGGCGCTGACGCGCGGGTCCTTCAGATAGCCGTCGCTCAGCGAGGTCTGCACGGCTTGCTGGAACTGGCTGAGGGTGAGGCCGGCGGCCTTGACCTCTCCGATCAGCGGCAAGGAGACAAGGCCGCTGCCCGTGACGAAGAACTCGCCCGAGAGGGTGGGTTCGCCATAGACGGTGACGCGGACCTTGTCGCTGGATCCCAGCAAATAGGCGCCGTCCTGCGCGGCGGCGGGCGGCGGCGGCTGTCGGGCGTGCGCCGGCGCGGCGCTCAGGGTCCCGAGGACAAGCACACTCGCCAACAGGACAAAGAGCCAATTTAGGTTTCGTCTGACGATAGTCATCGGATTAAAGTCTCTGAATAAGCGTGTCCCTACCTGCGTGTCATGACACGGGCGCACAGCAGCGACAAGCATGCGACTCAAGCGCGACGAGACTTTCGCGCCTGAAGAACGACCGGCGATCCCTCGATCAGGCGAACTGCGGTGAGAACGCCCGTCGCATAGGCTCCCGTATCAATATTAATACGGTCAGGACCGATGAAGGGCTCCTCGTCCGGCGTGTGGCCATGGACGACGACGCAGGGCAGTCGATGAGGTTGCGAGAGAAAGTCGTTTCGGATCCACATCAGATCCTCGGGAGTCTGCCGGTCCAGCGGCACACCGGGCCGCACCCCCGCATGCACGAAGAAGTAGTCGCCATAGGTCGCCGACAGTTCCAGCGCCTGCAGGAACGCCACGTGACTAGCGGGCACCTGGGTCTGGAAACTGGCCTGGATGTTGCGCCAGGCGTCCTGGTCCACCCGACCGATCGGCCGGGCCACGCCATAGGAGGTCATGGTGTCGGCGCCGCCGAACTCGACCCAGGCCGCGCCGGCCTCGGGATTGTCGAGGAACGACAGCATGGTCTGCTCGTGGTTGCCCATCAGGGCGCGAACCTCGAAGACGCCCTGCTGGGCCGAGGCGGCGGTTAAGGCGATCAGCCGCTCGATGACCCCGCGCGAGGCCGGGCCGCGATCCACATAGTCGCCGACGAACACCAGGACGGGGCGGTCATGCCGCCCCAGGGTGGCGAAATCCCGCGCGATCACGTCCAGCAGCTCATCCAGCAGGTCCAGATGGCCGTGGATGTCGCCAATCGCATAGACGACGCGCCCTCCCGTCGAGGCGGCGGCCGCCGGGCTGGGTTTAGGCCGGAAAAACTTGAACTTCATCACCTGTCCACTCGGGCGCTTCGACCGCCCACTGAGGCGAGGCGCAACTTGCCTGAGACGGGGAGCTCCATCAACCACCCGGCAGAGAACCTTACCAGGCAATATACCACACTCTAATACTTCACGTTCACCACAGTTATTCGCATATCATTACTCCTAATATCTTAGTTACCATTTGTATTCATTCCCAAATCACCAGTCTTTTTAAGCTGATAATTGGGTCCTAATTGCATTGTTACATCGTCATTAAGGGCGATGCTTCGATGAATATCCGCAAACAACTCACCAAGTTCGCCAGCGTTGCTTTCATTCTGGCCGGTGCCACGGCTGCAAACGCTGAAGCCCGTCCCTTCATGGCGCGCGGCGACACGGTCCAGGCCCCTCCAGGCTTCACATTTATGTGCGAGCGCGACCAAACGGCCTGCGAAACGGCCGTCGCGATGGTCGCCCCGACCTCCCCCCTGGCGATGTCGGCCCTCAGCACCTCGTCGCTGGGCCGGACCTGGCCGATGGCCATGGCCGCCGCCGAGCGCCAGGCTTCCGACACCGCCCAGGACGCCGCCGAGCTGGGCCTGATCATGGTTGAAACCCTGCAGGCCTACCGGCCCGAGGCCGTCGAGGATTTCCTGCCCGCCGGCGTTCTCCGCCCCGTCGCCCCCACCCCGACCGTCG